>JANSXW010000223.1 GCA_024742755.1 bacterium
GAAGTCTCCAGTAGCCTGCCCATTGCAAGCGGCGGTCTGACTGGTTATTATGACCTGTAAATCCTGCAAGCCCTCTACTTCCACCATAGGTGAAGAAAACCGGCACCCTGCTTCGCTAATGGCGACCATATAGTAGCTGCCAGCAGCGGCATTCTCTAATGTCAGCCCCTGATTATCAGGCAGCAAATCGCCTGCTTCATTGTACCACTCGTAGCTGGTGTAGGTGTCTGGCCCGATAATATCCTCAAGGGTGATCTGCCCGGGGCAGGTAGGTGATGCGGGGGTGGTATTGAATTGGAAGGTGGGGCCGGGGCAGGCTACCAATAGGAACTGATAGGAAAATGAACAGCCCAAGGCATTATAAACCTTCAGCTCATAAGGTCCAGGTGCTGTAATATCAGATGGTTCTTTAAAGGTAGAAGCGTAACCATCAGGCCCTGACCAAATGAAAAAAAACGGACCTGCACTTCCTTCTGCCGTAACAGAAAATGGCTGCTGTGGGGCCCCATCACAGACGCAGATATCACTAGACGATACGTTAATCTGAGCCCTAAGCGTACTGCCAGATAATAGCAAAATCAAAATAAAGACGAGGTTGGCGTTAGAGATTGGCATGGTGGATTATTTTGGTGGTTTAGTAGTGGCGCTTACGTAAAAACTTGAGCTTTCGTAGTTTTTCAGAGACTCTTTCTCTCATTACTTCTTTCATGATTCCAGTCTTCTTAGCTTCCGCTTGCTCGTAGTGGTAGATGATTTCATCGTAGTCCTCTTTGCTGTATTCTATATCATATCGCCAATGGAATGTTTCCGTTTTAGCCGCTATTTTAAGGTGGGCATCAGCAGCAAAGCGCGACTCAGGAAAACGCCGAATAAACTCTTCTGCCAAGGCAATTGCCTGATCATCGCAATAGCGACAACCTGGCAATCCATTCTCATACAGAAACAATGGATGAAATAAGCTTTCCAGCCATGCTGCAGCTTCTTTTTCCTTGCTTTCCTTATAGTCTACAACTATCAACCCCTCTTCTTTGACAATTGCTTGTTCTTTTTCTTGTAAGGGGTAGTAAACCAACTTCAATACATATTTCCCTGGTTTTAGGGTAAATCCTTCATTTGGGGGGCAAACGTCTAACCCTGATTTTTTGAAATCACAAAGCACCAAGTCTGCTTCAAATATGTGCGTAAAAGATAAACCTGGCTCACAATTCACGTAAGAAATGGTTTGCCCACCAATAAGAAGGTTCCCCCCCGAATAAATCAAACATTCCGCATCGTGATCTTCTCGCCTGATATACACGTCCCAACTGTAGTAAGGACTGTTTATATTGATAGCTTCCTCTCCTTTGTACAAAAAGGAATATTTCAAATTTAGTGGCTCTAGGTAACCTACCTCATCAGGTAACTCGACATCTAAAACAATTCCTGATTGGCTGTAGCTCTCACTAGCGTTTCCATTAAACAAAAGAACCAGAATCAAGATAAAATAAAACATTTTCATAAGCATATAATTTATTAGGGCTGTATTGTAATGAAAGCGCAAAATAAATATCTAATTGGGGTTAAAGCCAGGACTAGCCTTCCGGCTTCTAATGAAGTTGAGATGTAATGGATGAAACTTACCGTTATTATTGTCATCAAGTTGGGGATACATTAGGTTATCCCCTCTAGCATCCAAATGCCCCAAACCAAATTGATGTCCAATTTCGTGAGAAATACTCCTGCCTATAAAGCTGCTTTTACCATTGTCTCTGAATGTTTCAAAGGGTATGTAGCTGTCGTGACCGCCTGTAGCTAGGTTAAAAGGATCAGAAATGCTTCTTGTGATACCCAAATTAATGCCAGTATACGGGAAATCGTCGTTATCATCAGAGTCGATATCATTCTCAGTATCTGGATCGTTATCTCTTCGCCAAACATAAGTCTGAAATGCAGCTAGACAATAAGCAATCCATAATCTCCTAGAGTTATTATTTTCTAAGACTCGCGTTTCTGAACCGTCATCTGAATTTACATAATACGATGCCATCTCACTAACTCTTGTCAAGTTAGCTTTAAAAACATTTGTATCAGATACACTAATTAAGGCTACAGGCAAAACGAAAGCTTCATGGTAAGCTTTCATTTCTTGTAATACTCCATCAGGGTCATTTATAAAATCATAAGGCAACAAATTATCCTCTGGCCTGGCATCATCATCCCATAACAAGAAACCAATATTTAAAGAGTCCGAAACCACCCGGTTATTGGTGGTATCTACCTGAATAACATGGACGGGATTAGCCATACTGTCTACTCCCAGCCGCAACCGATAACTGTTGCTGTCTTGTTCAGCGGGCAAACTACCTGTCTGCACATCAAGTTCGTAGAAGAAAACGGTGTTATCAGCTGGGTTTAGGATTTCTTGCACCTCCCCGCTTGCTACCATATTGCCTACCGAATCTAATAAATTAAAAGTCAAGGGGAGTACTTTAGAGGGGCTTCGCTTTATCAATAATCGGCGCTCTCCATTCGATCTAACTGCCACTTCGTTGAAGTCGCCTGTTTTACCACCTAAATATACCCCTCCGTCCTCGAAGCGCCCTTCACCACCTCCATAATCTTTGTGGCGGGAAGGAATAGTATAAGGCGGAGCTGTGGGGTCTGAAATGCTAGGGAAATCCTCTAAGGTATTAGATAGGCCCTCTCCAAATAATACAGATATCATTGTAAATTCATCAGTGCCTGACAACTTATTTCCTTTGAACCCGCCAATCGTACCCGAGGCAGCATTATCATCTACCGTAAGATTGTCCATAGAGTCGTACTCCACATGCAGCAGACGCCATACTGTCAGCACATTAGTCGAAAAAAGATGCGATAAGCTAAAATCACCAAAGCCCAATAACCCAGGCAGGAACTGTCTTTGTTCGGGATCGACTATGTGTAGGCCATGTTTTCGGTCCAGGTTTTGTAATCGTTCCAGGTATGCCCGGTCAAAAGCCGCTGCAGCCCGGTAGTTATCCCCAGCAAGTATAGAAACCTGAAAGTTAGTCTCTATATTTTGGACACCATCAAAGACAAGCTCAACAATACCATCATCATCCGCATCATCAACAAGGCGCCCTTCCTTTCGATCATGCCCCTCAGGAGCACCACGGTTATCTTGGTCTTCATTAAATGGAATTCCATTTGGGGGGTAGAAATTGCTTGTCCCTGAGTAAAAACCATCTTCCCCCAATTGGTCGTTGGGGTCAACCTCTCCTCCTTTTGCAGAAGGGTCATCTACATCAAATGAGCGCACATAGAGTGTGAGAGGCTCCACAGGAGTCACGCTTAGCCGTGCTTCAACCTTAACAATATCCCTTAGGCTAGAAACCGTTGTCCCACCCGGGTCAATCCGCCCGCCGGGGAAAACTCGTTTATTCTGAAGAGGGCTGCCATCGGAAAAGGTATCGCTATTCCCAACTTGGCTATTATCTGTATCAAGGCTGTCGCTTTCTGTATTATCGGGTCCGGCAAACCCATTGCCCATACCTTTCCATTGCATGCCAAGCATGCCTACAATTGTTATAGAAACTTCATCCGCTACAGGGCAGTCCGGGTTGTCATTACAGCTTGCCCGAAGTACAGTAGCCCGCTGTGAAGTATGCTGCTTAATGCCCTCCACCCAATACTCTGCCGTAAGTACGGTGTCGCCATTCAAAATCTGTTCAACCAGTACCACCGTATCCCCTAATTGAAATTCTTCACCTTTCTTTTTTGTGCGGGTTTTCCAAATTCTTATATCTTCTTCGCCAGAGATTGCCCTTAAATAGACCGGTATTGTATCTGCGCTTCCAGGTTTTAGGGTAACTACAAGCCGCATGAGGTCATTATCGCCCCCTTCTACTTCATTGTCCTCCAGATCGCTTTTACGGTCTCCATCATCATTGTCTATGTTCAGAAAGGCCATAGCACCAATGCTATCCTCAGCTACCACCAATGTAGTATCGTTTCCCGCCAGGGCTTCAGGTTTGTAAATGCTTAAATCCAGCTCCATATTCTCACTCAAAACCGTTATGGAAAAATCTTGTTTGGCTGTACAACCATTAACATCAGTGACGGTTACTCCATAGTCACCCGCTTCATTTACTTCAATGCTTTGCCCAGTGGTACCATCTGACCATCCGTAAAGGTTGTAGCCGGGCCCTACGTCTATGATAACACTACTACTATCATCGCAAAGGTGCACCGGAAAAGGAGACAACTCAAAGTCTGGACTGGTGCAGGCCTTTACTCTGACTTGATCGCTATTTGTACATCCGTTTTCATCAGTGACCGTAACCGAATAGATACCTGTCTCTGTCACTGAGATGGTAGGAGTTAGTTCCCCTGTTGACCATTGAACCGAAGCATAATCTCCATTCACTTCCAGTATGTTTGATCCTGTGGTGCAACTACCGGACGAACGACCCTGATCCCCTTCGTTAGGTGTGAACGTAGGATCATCTGCAAAGCAAAAAGAAGGGTCCTTAGGTGAAATTTCGATATTCTGAGCTTTTGAGTCGTCTACAAAAAATTCATGTGATTGATGACATCCATTAGCATCCGTAACAGAAAGTATATAACTGCCAGTACGGTTTATCTCCAGAAACCGCCCGGTACCAAGCTCGTTGCCGTAAGTGTCCAGCCAATAATAAGCTTGAAATCCTTCCGGCGCGCTCATCGTCAAAGAGCCTCCAAGACATAACCTGGCGGAACTCGGACTGACGTTTAATCCGGTAATCCCTTCTGTTACCATTACGGAATCTACCACTTCGCATCCATAATCATTAATCCCATACACTTTATACCATCCGGGAGTATCTACAGTAATAGAAGAGTAATTCCCATATACTTCACCTGATGGGGCTATCCAGGTGTAAGCTGTAAAACCTTCCGTAGCATTTATATCCACACTTCCTTCACAAATCATAGGATCAGTAGGAGTAATTAGAAGCGTACCGGCAGCAATAGCCTCTATAGCAATGGTATCCGTTGCAGTACAATTTGCGGTATCAATAACAGTCACATGATACGCCCCAGCTTGCGCTATCGTTATTTCAGCAGTAGTATCTCCAGTTGACCAAACGATGTTATAATCATTAATATTTCCGGCTATAGAAACCTGTAGTACCTTTTCCGTGCCTTCACATAGTGTTCTCCCACCATGAGCGGTGAGAGACAATTCATCTATTGTTTTAACTGTGACAGTCACCTCGTCTTCCACAATCAACTCCCCCTCCGAAGTAGTCACATAAACGGTATAGGTAGTCGTCTCAGAAGGCGTTGCATTAGGCATAGCAGATGCAGGGTGGTCCAGCCCATCCGCAGGCTCCCACGCATAGCAATACTCCACACTATCCACCGGGTGGGGCGCTGGCAGGCAGCCTGTGCCCAATTGTACAGTCTCCCCAGCGCAGATGGTCTGGTCTGGCCCAGCTACACTAGTACACGGCGGCTCCACCCCCACCCCAAAGCTCATCACTTCCTCACCATTTCCATCCGTGAGCTGGAACGTGTACGTGCCGGCAGTGGTGTCCGAGGCCGGCGAAAGCTCGAAGCACACCTCGTCAGTACTGCCTGCCGGGAAGGTCAGCGGCATAGTGGTAAAATCACTAAAGTGCGGGGAGCCGTCCCCATCAATACTAAGCGCTAGCGCCATATCCTCAGCAGGCGCGCTGTCTGGCGACAGGCACAGCGTGAACGGAGTGCCGGGCTCGGCCTCTATGCTACTTGCTATTGGGTTGCCATCATTGTCTGTCAGAGACAAACTGGGCATTGGAGCTTCTTCCAGGGCTTCGACCATGAAATTGTCCAGTCGGGCAAATACATCGGGGAGATTCGCACCTCCATGCTCCGCAACCACCCAGTAGTTGCCATCCGCCGCGACAGAAAAGGTACTGCTTTCCACCGTTGCACCGGGATCATTATAGTCAATATCAGCAAGCGGTATGCTCTGTGATATGACTGTAACTTGTTGGGGGTTCGACGCTGGCGCATACGCAAAGTCAACTGCCTGGCCGGGGCTGTTCACCTTCCCATTTAGGGATACCCGGTAGTCCACACCTGCCAGGAGGGAAACGCGCATGGCGATCCGGTCCTGAGCACTAAAGCTGCTTGTGAATGCGCAAAGGTCATTGAAATTTCCGGAAGCACCATTATTCCCCAAAGTGAATCCTACTGCATTAAACCCCTGCACACCGCCTAAATCTTGATTAAAGGAAGGGTTTGAAAAATCAACAATCCGAACCGTATCCCAGCTCTGAGCGAATGTGAGGAAGGGCACTATAAGTATGGCAGCCAACAGGACCAGTTGCCCCAGCCGCATACTGAAAAACGTACCGGGAAATACCGTAAAGGATGTACAGGAAGGAGTAGCGCGATGTTTTTGCATTTTAGGCTGTGTTGAGATTTCACCCTTTGGGCTGTATTTGCCAAATTTCATCCTGCACTACGTTCCTCTTCAGTCACTTAGCTTTGGCTATGCTCCTTCATCGCGCCTTGTTCAGAATGAAATTTGACTGCATTCGCTCCAAAAGCGAATTCCCAACACAGCCTTAATCTAAATTTTAATGCCCGAATCAGCATGAAATTTACACCCGGGCAAAGGGGTTTACCCTTCCGGCGGTACACGTTGCCGGAAGCTGTGAAAACGAATATTATGTTAGGTATGCACCAACTTGTGCATACAGGGACACATGAACAGCCTAGCCCTTACGGAGGACCGTATCTGGACCTTGTATATCGGGATTGCCGCAAAGGCGCCCTATCTAACCTACCACCTGACAAATCCCACATTGGTGCAAACCAATTCCAAGACAAACCAATCAAGTTTAAAGATTAGAGCCAGTTGAAACACAGGCACTTTCAAACGCTATGGCCAAAGCAGCAATCTGTTGCCTGTGAAACAGACAACCTTACCTCATTTGAAAGACCAAACGTTCATACACCTTTCATCAGGCATAGCATGGTGCCAGACTGATAAAGGGAGTAATGCCTTTCCCATAAATTGTTCCCCAGATTGAAAATGTGCAATACTTAAGCGCTTGCGCGAA
>JANSXW010000034.1 GCA_024742755.1 bacterium
CTGGACAATCCTGTGCGAAAGCCTGTGGAAGGCCCAGGAATGTCAACAGCGCGAACGCAAGTGCGCCTGCCAGCCGCGACGGAGAAACGAAAGTAAACTTCGTTTTTTCCATAAGATCACGATTTGTTTGAAAAAAATTAGGTTAAAAAAAAGGTCGTTAAATAAAATATCACGATTCCGGCTCTAACGAAGTAGAGACAGAGGTCATTTATAGGTCGTCGGCCAGCCTGACACTTCTGCCAGGCTAATAATATCGGGTAATTCTAGCTGTTCGGTACTATATACGTGTACACAACAAAGCAAGCACTTACTCAATGATTAAGTGTTGTTCGTTGTCTTTTGCAATAATCTCATGAAAGGGAAACGGAAAGTCAAAGATTGGTCCTGCCTAGCCTTAGTTCTAAATGAAAGATTAGAATAGTTTCCAGTCACCATTTTACTTTCCAAGATGTTTGTAGCTACTAAGCTACATTTATTTTCTGAATAAAAGAAGCCAAGCCCGGTTTTTTTGTTATATAAACCTTAGGAACAAAAGTAGCAGCAAGATGACAAATACAAAAATTTATCTGCATTTTTTTCTAAAAAAGATTATCTCTGAGTACCGGTGTCTTCAACCATGAATCTAAGATTGCTGATCTCTTTCAGGGAGTCTCTTCTCATATATTGCTCCAACTCAAGGGTATACCCTCCTGTCTGATTGAAATAGGTGCCCATTTGCAGAGGCACCTTTAAGACACAGGTTTGCCCATTGCACGTACCCAGCCACTGCCCGCTTTTGTCAGCCAGTTCCAGCGAAACCACTTCTTTCAGTTTATTTCCATCCGGGAAGACCGTCTGAATACGGGTATATAAGTTTTGGTTAGCATAAGACGGGGTATGCCCTACCTCCAGCCAAAGGTTATAGATTTTTGCAGTGTCTTCTATGCTGAAGGAAAAAGAGGCCGGATCAGCGTATGCCCATCCGGCTTCTGATATTTCCTTTTTTGTATCGAAGATATAGTTGGGCCCGCAAGAAGAAAACGACAACAGGCCTGTGGTCAGCAAAACACTAAGCACCCAGTACCGGGGCCATGAAAAGGCAAAGTGCATAGGCACAACATTTTCTACTTGAAGTAATCTTTCATCTTCTCAAAAAAGCCTTTTTCAGACTTACCGGGCTGTGGGTTGAAGTTTGGCATCTGCCGGATTTTTTCGAGTATTTCCCGGTCTTCGTCAGACAGTTTTTTGGGCGTCCAGACATTAACATGAATCAGTTGGTCACCTTTGCCATAAGACTGTACACTGGGCAGCCCTTTACCTTTCAAACGGAAAATTTTTCCAGACTGTGTGCCGGGCGGCACTTTTATCTTCACCCGGCCATCTATGGTAGGCACTTCCACTGATGTGCCCAGTGCAGCATCCGCAAAATTGAGGTACAATTCATGGACCAGGTTCATGCCATCCCGTTGGAGGTGGTCATGCGGTTTTTCTTCTATGTTGATTAGCAGGTCGCCGGCAGGCCCACCTTTAGCTCCGGCGTTCCCTTTGCCACGAAGGGACAACTGCATGCCTTCTTCCACCCCTGCCGGGATTTCGATTTCCATCGTTTCTTCTCCCTGCATCCGGCCGTCTCCCGCACAAGAAGTACATTTTGCAGTTACCTGCTGCCCGGAGCCATTGCAGGTGGGGCAGGTAACGGTGGTCTGCATCTGCCCAAGAAAAGTATTTTTCACCTGACGCACGTAGCCTGCCCCGCGACAGGTCGTACAGGTTTTCACACTACTGCTGTCCTTGGCACCGCTCCCGTTGCAAGAAGTACAGGTGACCTGCTTCCTGACCTTAATTTTTTTGGTCACTCCACTGGAGATTTCTTCCAGTGTCAACGCCACTTTTATGCGCAGGTTGCTGCCTCTTTGTCCGGCACTGCGGCCGCGCCCCCGGCCAGCCGATCCGCCAAAAAAGGACTCGAAGGGGCTGCCGCCATCGCCAAAGATATCTCCAAATTGCTGGAAGATATCTTCCATAGTCATGCCGCCACCGCTGAAGCCCCCCGCACCGCTGTTGCCACTGACCCCGGCGTGCCCGTAACGGTCATAGCGTGCCCGTTTCTGGCTGTCGCTCAGAATCTCGTAAGCCTCCGCCGCCTCTTTAAACTTCTCCTCGGCCTCCTTATCGTCGGGATTTCGGTCAGGGTGGTATTTCAATGCCAGTTTACGATAGGCTTTTTTGATCACCCCTTCGTCTGCATCCTTATTAACCCCTAAAACCTCGTAATAATCTCGTTTTGCCATAATGTCTTATTCGCCTGACGCTATATTATTTTCCTACCACCACCTTTGCGTGACGGATGATCTTATCGTTGAGCCAATACCCTTTTTCAACGGTATCGATGATTTTGCCTTTCTGATCTTCTGAAGGCGCAGGTACTTCTGTTAATGCTTCGTGCAACTCCGGATCGAAATCCTCACCATTGGTCTCCATCGGCTTTAGTCCCTTCTGTTCCAGGGTATTGTAGAGTTTTTTGTACACCAGCCCGATACCTTCAGCAAACAGGTCCCCTTTGTCGTTCTCATCCGCCGCTTTGCGGGCCCTGTCAAAATCGTCCAAAACTGGCAGAAGAGCTGTCATTGTGTCTTTTGCAGCGTTCTTCATCATATCCATCTTCTCGCGGATAGAGCGCCGCTTGAAGTTCTCAAACTCCGCCATCAGACGCAGGTGCTTGTCCTTTAGTTCTTCCAATTGCTTGTCTTTTGCGCTGAGCTGATCTTCAGGGCTCAGTTCTTCATTAGTGCTCTGAGCAGTCTTTTCCTCAGCAGTTTCGTTGGTTTCCTGTGCTGCTGCTTCCTGTGCCGCTGCAGCATCCTGGTCTTTTACGTCTTCCTGATGCTCTTTATGTTCACTCATGGTTTGATTTTTTGCGTTTGCAAAGGTATAACCTCCGGGCTTATGCCCGCAATTATTTTGCCAGCTCTGTTTCTGCGACAATATGTCAGTTGGCCATTTGGGCACGGAGGCGCTCCCGGACTTCCGCTACAGAGGGGTTGACCGAGATGATTTGCCCCTGTGGATTGAGGAGGTATTTGGTGGGCACCTGCTTCACGCCGAAGTCGTTGGCAATTTGACCATCAAAGAACCTCAGGCTCGTAGCCGTATCCATAATATGGTAGGGCCAGTCGAGCCCGTCCTGTTCAATGGCTCTTTCCCAGCGTGCTGCATTGTCTTCCACACCGATGCTCACGATGCTAAAGCCCCCGGCGTCTTTAAACGCCCCGGAACCAAAGTCCTTGTTCAGCTCCACCAGCTCAGGGTTTTCTTTACGGCAGGGGCCGCACCAACTGCCCCAGAAGTCCAGGAGTACGTACTGCCCTCTTAAGTCAGCCAGGTCAAAGGCCTGCCCGTTTTTCAGTTGTGCCTGAATGACCGGCACCTGCTCTCCGTTGATGAACCGGGGCTTCATGTAAAAGTACCGCCCGATGATGAGCAATATCACTCCAACAATAAGTACGTTGAGTACTTTTCCGAAGGTTATTTTTGGCATTTTCCGGATGAGATTTGTATGACAAGATGATATCCCTGAATAACATATGATAAAAAACAACCGTTTTCCGTACTTTGGCATTTCTTTGCTGAAAGCGGTAAGCTGACCCACTGTTTCTAACCAAAACCACAAGCTGAACAACCTATGAAGGTAATCGACCCTGCCTCAACCCCCACCAAAGACTTGCACCAATATCTGCTGGGTGCTGTTGCGCCACGCCCTATCGCATTCGCCAGCACCGTGGATGAACATGGCCACCACAACCTGGCTCCGTACAGCTTTTTCAATTGCTTCAGTTCCAATCCGCCTATCGTGGTCTTCTCCTCCAACCGGCGGGTTTCCGACAACAGCACCAAAGACACTTTGCACAACATCATGCAGACCCGGGAAGTTGTCATCAACGTCGTCAACTACAATATCGTACGGCAAATGGCGCTGACGAGCATCGACTACCCCAGCGAAGTGAGCGAGTTCAAAAAAGCAGGGCTGACCCCGGTGCCGGCCGACCTTGTCAAGCCGATGCGCGTCGAGGAATCTCCCGCACAATTGGAATGCAAGGTCAGGGAAATCATCCCGCTCGGTGAATCAGGTGGTGCCGGACACCTTATTATATGTGAAGTGGTGAGAATGCATATTCACGAGCAGGTACTGGACGAAGATGGCAAGATCAATCCGCATAAAATCGACCTCATGGGCCGTATGGGCCGTGCCTTCTATGTACGGGCAAGCGGAGAGGCCATCCACAAAATCTTTCAGCCCTTCAACGTACCGGGCATTGGATTTGATGCGCTGCCGGAAGGCATCCGCAGCAGCACCGTCCTTACAGGCAACAACCTGGGCATGCTGGCCTCCCTTCCTGCCCCCCCTACACCTGAAGCGATTGAGGCCGTACGCGAGGAACCTCCGGTACAGGAAGCCCTGTCTGCTGAGCATCCACGCCGGGCACTGCACCTGCTGGCCCAAAAAGAACTGGCCAAGGAAGACAAAACCAAAGCAGCCGCCCTGGCCTGGTTGGGAGAGCAGGTTTAAATGCCTGCCTCCGGCAACTGCCGTTCACCAAATCATAGGCTGCATATTTGTCGCCCAGTACATATAAACTTCCCGGCTGCCCCCTTTTTCCCCACCATAATTTGCCTAAATTAGCTGCTCAATCCCGAAAACCTCCTGACGAAAGAACGCTTATTTTCTATTCAACCATAATATTAGCAAAGTATGAAGAGGACTTTTACCCGGTTTAGTGCCGTGCTGGCAGCGCTATTGATAGCCGCTACCGGCTGGGCACAACAGCAAACACCCCTGGACATCGCGCTCCGCCATCTGGAGCAAGAGCGCGAAACCTGGGGCCTGTCCGACGGAGATACCAAAGACGTAGTGCTCCGCGATCAGGTATACAGCCGCCACAACGGTACTACCCACTTTTACTTCAATCAGCGCCACGAAGGCATTGAAGTGTACAACGCCATCAACGGCGTGCACGTACAGGAAGGCAAAGTGGTTTTCTCCACCAACCGTTTCACGCCCAATCTGGCAGAAAAGGTCAATACCACGGCTCCCAGCCTTACTGCCTATCAGGCGATTGAGGCGGCAGCGACTGACCTTGGCCTGATCATGGACGGGCGGGAGCATCAGATTGCGCAGGATGGCCATGTCTACACCTTCTCCGGTGGCAGCATTTCCGATTCGGATATCAAGGTGGAGCTGGTCTACCAAATGATGGAGGATGGCAGCGCCCGCCTCGCCTGGGACCTGGCTATTGATATGCCCACTACCCACGACTACTGGAGCCTCCGTATGGATGCCATCACTGGTGAGGAACTGGACCGCATCAACTGGAATGTAAGCTGTAATTTTGATGCGCCCAATGGAACACATGCCCACAGCCACAACTGCGAGCACACGCAGGCGGCAGACAAGCCGGGCTTGCCTATTCGTCAGGCGCTCGAGCAGCAGAATATGGTACAAAGCGATAACGCCGTGTACAACGTATTCGCCCTACCCGCTGAGAGCCCCATCCACGGACCACGTGTGCTGGTGGAAAACCCCGCTGACACCCTGGCCTCTCCCTTTGGCTGGCACGATACCAACGGTGAGGCAGGGCCAGAGTACACCATCACCCGCGGCAACAACGTCCACGCTTACCTTGACCTTGACAACTCCAATCAGCCACAGGGCGATGAGCCGGACGGAGGAGAAAACCTGGTGTTCGACTTCCCTATCGACCTGAATGCGGAGCCGGAAACTTATCAGGAAGCCGCAGTGACGCAGTTGTTCTACACCAACAATATGATCCACGATATTGTCTACGCCTACGGCTTTGATGAGCAGGCGGGCAATTTCCAGCAAAACAACTACGGCCGGGGCGGACAGGGCGGCGACTATGTCAATGCACACGCTCAGGACGGTGGAGGAGTGAACAACGCGAACTTCGCTACCCCACCCGATGGAGGCAACGGCACCATGCAAATGTACCTCTGGCAGGGCGGTGGCAGTATTTTCAGAGTCAATAGCCCGCAGCCGGTAGCTGGTTCCTATGAAGTATCGGCCGCATCTTTCGGTGCACCTATAACGACAGACCCCGTGACCGGCGATGTAGTAGTCGCTGACGACGGTACTGCAGAAGGCAGCCTTGCCTGTAACCCGCTGGAAAATGTAGAGGCTATGGAAGGCAAGATCGCTATCATTGACCGGGGCGGATGCGAGTTTGGCCTGAAGTCATTGAATGCACAGGAGGCCGGAGCAATCGGTGTCATCATTTGTAATTTTGAAGATGCTTCTGTGGGTATGGCAGGCGGTGCCGTAGGCGGACAGGTCACTATTCCCGTGGTTTCTCTGGGCAATGCAGATTGCCAAACTATCCGCGAATTTGCCGGACAGGGCTTAAATGTAACCTTCCAGGTACCGGACGACAGCGGCCCTGAGTTTGTAGACGGCGACCTGGACAACGGCATCGTCGCTCACGAGTACGGCCATGGTATCTCCAACCGCCTGACCGGTGGCCCTTCTGCCGCTGGCTGCCTGGGCAACGACGAGCAAATGGGAGAAGGCTGGAGCGATTACTTCGCCCTTATCACTTCTGTACAGCCCGGCGAAACCGGCGATATGCCACGTGGTATCGGCACCTTTGCCCTGAAGCAGGAAACCAACGGCTCCGGTATCCGTCGGCAGCGCTACTCTACCGACTTTTCTGTGAACAACCAAACCTACGATGATGTCAAAGGCACCACAGCCCCTCACCCCCTTGGTGAAGTTTGGGCAGTGGTTACCTGGGACCTCTACTGGGCTTTCGTGGAAGAATACGGCTGGGACCCTGATCCCATCAACGGAACAGGCGGCAACAACATGGCGATCCAACTCGTCATGGACGGCATGAAGCTTCAGGCGTGCAGCCCGGGCTTTGAGGATGGCCGCGATGCCATTTTCGCAGCTGACATACTCAACTACGATGGCATTCACGAGTGCCTGATCTGGGAAGTCTTCGCCCGCCGGGGCATGGGCTATTTCATGACACAGGAAGATTCCAATAACCGAAATGACAATGTGGAAGACTTCGAGCCCCGCCCGGAGTGTATCCGCGAACTGAAGATCACCAAGTCTGTGACGCCGCTTATCGAAGCCGGCGAAGAAATCGAGGTAACCATGACGCTTACCAACCATAAGGGAGAAACCGTGACTGGCGTAATGGTGGAAGATGAAATCCCCACAGGCCTCTCCTTCATCCCTGGTTCTGCGGAAGGTGCTGACGCTACCGCTACCGGCAGTGCCGTCACCCTGGAAGTGGGCGATATGTCCAACGGTGAGGTCGTAACCGTCACCTACAAGCTGGCTTCCGACGAGGAAATCTTCTCCACGACGCAGTACTTCGATGGCATGGAGAACGACGATGAAAACTGGTTCTTCCTGAACCTCGACCCTGAAGGCTTCAACGTTTGGGAAATTTCTGAACTCGACGCCTACGAAGGTGAGAAGAGCTGGTTCATTGAAAACACGGAGAATGTGAATGATCAGGTGATCTTCCTGCAGGAGCCGGTAACGGTGACCGGCGAGAACCCTGTACTGCGTTTCTTCCACAAGTTCAATACTGTTATAGGTTTCGACGGTGGCGTGGTTGAAATCTCCACCGATGGCGGCTTTACCTGGCAGCGTATCCCTGAGCGCCTGATCCGCAACGGCTACAATTCAACACTGGATTATCAGACGCTGGTTATTCCATTCCTGGAAGCCTTCTCTGGTGATTCTCAGGGCTGGATTGATACCTACATCGACCTCAGCGACTACGCAGGACAGGACATTAACTTCCGCTTCCGCTTTGGCTCTAACGAAGGAGGTGTACCGACTACCGGCACGAACCCGGGCTGGTTTGTGGATAATGTAGAAATCATGGACATGATCAGCTACAACGGCGAAGCTTGCGTCATGTCAAACGAAGGCGACATGGCCTGTGCAATTGCCCCTGAGGAGGGGACCATCGTGGAATCCGCGCTATCGAGCAGTGTGGAAGAAGCATTGCCGGAAGGCGCAGTAAAAGTCTTCCCTAACCCTGCCAACAACCTGCTGAACGTAGCCATCGATGTGACGGGTGCAGAAGAGGCCCTGATCACGCTCGTAGCGATGGACGGTCGCGTTATGCAGGAGCAGCAAGTGGAAATGGGCGGTTTTTACCAGCTCGTCCCTGTTAATGTTGCCCAGTTGCCTGCCGGTATGTACTTCGTCAAAGTGCAGGCAGGTGGTAAAATGACTACCCAAAAGGTCGTTATCCGATAAGATTTGCCTGATGCATACATAAGATTTAGCCCCGGCGCATGAATTTTGCGTCGGGGCTGTTTTGTTTTATGAACGCTGTCTTAGGGGTTCACGCAGCGTACGCAGAGGTTGCTGAGTACCATTACCACCCTAACCTTTGCGGACTTCGCGTACCTCCCTCCGCGGTCTTTGCGTGAACCCCCTCCGCATTTTCTCCTCCATCCATATCTTACTTTCAACTCAAAGTGTACTTTTGCGTTTCATTGCCGAATCACAACGCACATGACACAAAAAATACAACTCGAACTCTACTTCTGGCTTTTCACCCTACTGGCAACGGCCGCCGTGATGCTCCCCATCCTGACCTCTGTACCCGGCTACCCCTTCACTTTCGTGAATATCGTCTACGTCATCGTGGCCATCACCACGACGCGCTATCTGTTCCTGCTCAGGCATACCTTTCTGGCCAAGCGCCAAAGCCTGAAAGTGGTGGTGGTGTTCCTGTGCATCCCGCTGGTTTTTTATCTGGTCCAAAACCTCAACTACTTCCAAACCCACCTCGACGAGGAGGGCCCGGAAGCCATCATCGGCAAACTCGCCTACACCGAACAGCAAAACCTGCTGGTTTACATCCGAAGCGAATTGCTGCTGTTTGGCGTCATGAGCATCATCAGTTCCGTACTCCTGCCCTTCCGGCTGATCCTTTCGGTTTGGCGGACGCGGAACCGGGGGACGGTGTAAAATTGAATTCCGGCGGGCGTGGATGAAAGCGCTATGATAGTCCGGAAGATATTTTGCCAACGAGTGAAATCAGGCGGCTGGGAGGAAACACCCGCCTAATGTTTTCGAACATTTCCAACCACCTCTTTTTTACAAAGGCAAAGACCCAATTATGCCTGATCGACTACCACCCGTACAACACGACCCCCAATCCGAGCAATTCTTTATCGATTTGGAAGATCAGCACAATGCAAAGCTGGACTATACCAGACAGGCCGCAGGGGAGCGCACCGTACTGGACCTGAAAGCCACCTTCGTTCCGCCCGGGAAACGCAATCAGGGGCTGGCCACTAAAATAGTAATGACCGCCTTTCGGGAAGCCGAAGCTGAAGGGTATAAAATCCGCCCCTCCTGTCCATTTACCAGGGCACTGCTGCAGCGCAAGCCGGGATTCCAGCACCTACGGGTAGATGATAAAGCCAGCTAGAACACATACTTCAGGCTCATGCTGATGCCAATAATCAGTACCAGAAAGCCCACCAGAAGTGCAGCCTCCCAGCCCAACAGGCGGTTCCAGTCTATCTTAAAGTCGATGACCACTTCCTTAGCCCGGCCGGGCAGCAGGCGGCTTGCGCCGTAGCCAACGGTCAGCGTCAGTGCGGCACCGATCGCATTCCACCAAAACCAGAATACTTCCGGTACGTAGAGCCAGAGGTAGATATTGACCAGAACACCGGTCGCCAGGCCAATATTTGCGCCAAGCGCGTGCGTGCGCCGCGTCATGATAGCCAGCAGGAAAGTCGCAAGAATGGGGCCGTAAAACACCGAACCGATTTTATTGATGGCCTCAATGACGGTGTCCGCAATTTCACCAGCGTATGCTGCCAGTACAATGCATACCAGCCCCCAGGCAAAAGCGGTGTAGCGGGAATAGCGCATGTAATCCCCATCTTTCAGCGTCTTGCCACGGGCAATGAAGTCCTCCACCGTCACAGCCGACAGGGAGTTGATGGCGGAACTCAGTGAAGACATGGCAGCAGATAAAATGGCCACAATGAGCAGCCCAATCACCCCGTGCGGCAGGTAGTCCCGGATAAACACCGGGATCATCATGTCCGGCTTATCCGCCGGGACTGCGGCCTGAAAAGCGGGGGTCGTAGCAACCAGTGTGCCAATAATCAATCCCATAATGCAGTACGTAAGCGTCACCGGAAAACGGATGAGCCCGTTGAACAGCAGCGTCTTCCGCACCACGCCCATGTCCCGGGCAGAAAGCGTACGCTGCGCCTGCGACTGATCCGTGCCATAGTAAGATACGTACAGGAAAAAGCCGCCCAAAAGCATGGGCCAGAAGCCAAACTCCTCCCCTTTCTGAAAGCCCCATCCGGAAAAATCCACAGCGTCCAAACGGTCGCGGTCAAGCTGAGCGGTAAAGGCTTCCCATCCACCAATTTCTGCCAGGGCAAAGCCCATGCACAGCAGAATGCCCAGAAACAGGATGATCATCTGAATCATATCACCGTAGACGACTGCTTTCATGCCGCCCTGCAGAGAGTAAATAAGGGTGATCACCCCGATGATGCCAAGCGTGGTGAAAAAGGAGACCCCCAGCACACTTTCCAAAATAATAGAGACCGCATAGACCATCACACCAGTCGCAAAGGCCCGGCTAATCAGAAAAACAGCACTTAGCAACAAGCGGGTAGATGCACTAAAGCGGCGCTCCAAATACTCATATATACTAACGATACCCGCATTGTACAGAGGCGGAATAAGCACGGCCATCAGGAACAGCATCGCCACAGGCACACCAAATTCAAAACTGAGCCACTCCAGCCCGCCCCCTTCGCGCAAGCCCACAAAAGCCGGCGCCGAGATAAAACTGATGGCCGACAGCTGCGTCGCCATGATCGACAGCCCCAATGGCAGCCAACCGAAGCTTTTGCCGCCCAGGAAATAGTCTTTCCCGTCTTTCTGATCTTTGAAAAAATACCCCAGCCCCAGAAAGGCCAGTGCGTAAACCGCCACGATGATGTAGTCTAAGGTGTTCATAACCTGGTTTTCGTTTTGTTTCCGGCACAAAGGCTCTTCTGGCCGCTATCCCGATTATTCCTCCCAAAATAAGAAGATTATGCAACCTAAGCCTTAACTTCGTTGTTCAAACTTCAGTACCAAGACCGGGCGAGCATGAAAATAGAAGAAGCAATCAACCAGACTAAGCCGTTTAGAAATGACCGCCACCGGGCCATGGTCAACCTGATTTACACCCATAACTGGATGGTAGACCAACTGCGGGCCAAGATCAAGCCACACGGCATCACGATGCAGCAATACAACGTCCTCCGGGTATTACGGGGTGCAGGTGAGCCCATCAGCACCTCGGTAATCAGAGAGCGGTTGCTGGACAAAATGGCGGATACTTCCCGTATGGTTCACCGGCTGGCACAGAAAGGGTTGGTCGTGCGCCGGGAGTGCGCTCACGACAAGCGCCTGGTCGATGTCTCACTGAGCGATGAAGGTTATGCCCTGCTGGATCAACTTGATATACTCCACACAGAAATGGATCGGATTTGCGAAGCTCTCACAGAAAAAGAAGCTGCTCAGCTTAGCGACTTACTGGATAAATTGCGGTCGGATTAGATCAGGACTTTCCAGGTATGCCGCATAATAGAAAAGCCGTTTGGATACGATCTCCAAACGGCTTTTCTAATGACCAAAAGTCCGGTACAAAGGAACTTTGCAGTGGGGCAAAACCAGTTGTGTATTCTATTTTTCGAGAAACCTTTACTGTACGCTCAGCCCGGTCACCTTTTTACGGTCGAAGTATTCTTTGGCCTGAGGCGAGTACACTTCAATGGTTTCGTATTCCACAGTCACGGTCTTGCCTTTAAGGCTGCCGGGGTTTTGAATTAGCGCATCACTGCCCTTGAAGTAGTCCATCCAGAGCAGCTTCTGGGTACGGCCATTCGCCTCTTTGATGGTGATGGTGGCAATATCGTCTCCTGAAACCCCTTCGAAGGAGCCCGAAACCGTTCCCTTTGCCTTAGCCGCCAGTGCGGCATTCATACCCTGAGGCGGTTGCTGCCCTGCCAGTTTCATGATGACGTTGGGGCATTTGAAAGCCATTTTCATGCCGATTTGCTCCCCCAGCTTAGTCATTGCAGACTGATCGCTGGGATCGAGTTGGCCATATTCCTTTTCGAAGGCGGCCTGATTGGCACCTACAGCTTCCATGATGCAAAAGCCGAGTTGCATCTGAAGGTCATCAACAGACATGGCATCTGTGTCTTTTTTGGAAATGCACCCGCAGGCTGTGTCCGCCAGCTTGTCCAGGAGCGCATCCTGTGCAAGCATAGGCTGAGCCAACAGGAACAGTGCGCCCAATAGTGCAGTAGCGAGAATATTCTTCATGTTTCTGATTTTGAGGCAAAGGTAGGGAAAAATGGTTTTTAAGACTGTTCTTTTCGCAGTGCTTCCTCCCTTTCCATTATTGCAGCCATGCTGTTGTCTTCCAGCGTCTTCAGGGTTTGATCACGGATGGTCAGGAAGACTGCCCGTATACCACAGGTTTTTTCATCCTTGCACTCCTCGCAGCGCTCGTAATAGTTGAGAGAAACGCAAGGCAGCATCGCAATCGGCCCGTCAAATAAGCGCATCACCCGCGCCAGGCTGATCTCCTCCGGTGCCACTTTGAGAAAGTAGCCGCCCTTCCGCCCACGCTTGCTGCGCAGGAAACCCGCGTTTTTCAGGTCAAGCAGAATCGCTTCCAGAAATTTATGCGGGATGTTTTCACCTTCCGCTATTTCCGAAGCCAGTATGGGCCGCTCTTCATTGCGATGCCGCGAAACATACAACAAAGCATTAATAGCGTACTTTGATTTTTTCGATAACATAGGTAAAAGTCGTTCTTGTCGCCCAAGATAGTAGAATTTAAAGTGGCCGGCCTGTGATAGGTATCACAATCCACTCTTTCATTTGTTCACACAGGCCTTTCATTGCCAAATACCGGCTATTCAATGCCGTAAATCGACGATTCGTCCCGGCAGCGTCGCACGCTTTTGCAAAACCTCCTACCTTGCCCCTCTATTGTTCTGATAACCAACTACCATGAAACTTAAAATCATCTTCCTGCTCTTGCTGGGTACGGCCCTCACTGTACAGGCTCAGTCCCCACTTGACACCTACATTTTGCAGGCCCTTCAGCAAAATATTGGAGTGCAGCAACAAAACCTCACTTTGGAAGCTGCCAAAACGGACCTTAAACTCGCCCGGCAGCAGTTCCTCCCTACCCTTTCGGTAAATGCCCGTTACTCGGTGGCTTATGGCGGACGTGCTTTCACCATTCCGGTAGGCGACCTGGTCAATCCCATTTATTCCAATCTCAATGCCCTGAATGAGGTGGCCGCCTCGGCTACGCCCGACTACCCAACTATTCCGGAATACCCCGCTATCAGCAATGTGGAAGAGAATTTCCTGCGTCCTACCGAACAAGAAACCGTGGTACGCCTGCAAATGCCCCTCTACAACCAGGCCATTGTGCGCAATCAGCGCATACAGGAAAACCTGGAAGCCGCCAGCCGTTTATCCGTGGAAGCGTACAAGCGCACGCTGGTCAAAGAGGTAAAAGTGGCCTACTACTCCTATTTGCAAGCCAGGCAGGGCACCCAAATCGTTGCAGAAGCCAGGGATATCCTGCAGGAGAACCTGCGGACGACCCAAAGCCTGGAAACCCACCACAAGGTCACCCGGGATGCGGTTTATCAGGCTCAGGCCGAACTCAGCAGCATAGAGCAGCAACTAGCAGAAGCCCAAACCTTGGAAAAAGTAGCCCGTGGTTTCTTCAATACGCTGCTCAACCGCCCTCTTGATGCCACCATCGACAGCCCCTCAGCAGCACCTGCTGCAACAGCCTATACGGATGCCCTGGAACAGGCTACCGCTCAGGCCCTGAGCCAAAGAGAGGAATTCCGGCAACTGGGCTACTACGAAGCAGCCCGGGACCAGGAAATCCAAATGGCTAAAGGGGGGCGCCTGCCTTCCATCAACCTACAGGCCGACTATGGCATACAGGGCACCCGGTATGAAGTAGACAATGGCGCACAGTTCTTCCTGGGCTCCGTGGTGATGAATGTCCCGCTGTTCGACGCAAAAACCAATACGCGCGTCCAGCAAGCCACCATAGCACAACTGCAGGTTGAGCAACAACGAGCAGCAGCCGAGCAGCAAATTCAGCTGCAGGTGCTTAAGGCCTACTACGAAATGGAAGCTGCCCAGGAGCAGATCAAACAGGCAGAAGCCGCCTTTGCCGCTGCTGATCAGGGATTCCGGCTGGTGTGCAAAAAATACGAGCAGGGGCAAGCCAACCTCCTGGAGTTCCAACAGTCCCGCAATCAGATGACCACAGCGGCCATGCAGCAATCCATTGCCCGGCTGCAATACCAAATCAGATTGGCCACCCTTGAGCAGGCGACTGCAGCTTACCCCATTCCATAACCCACCTAAATAAGATCAAGATCATGAAATCCTATATCATTCCACTCGGCCTGCTTATCCTGAGCGTACTGGCTCTTCAAAGTTGCAGCGATACCCAGGCCTCCCCTGACTCCAGCTCCTCCACCCCGCCCAGAACCGTACAAGTAGTGCCGGCAGAAGGCATCCAATACCGGGAGGCGGTCAAAGCATCCGGTCAATTGGCACTGGCGGAGGAAGCCCGCCTGAGTTTCAAAACCGGTGGCGTGATCCGTAAAATTCATGTCCGGGAAGGGCAACAAGTCCGCGCCGGGCAGTTGCTGGCAGAAATTGAAACCGACGAGATCAGCGCACGCGCCCAACAGGCAGAACTAGGCAAGGCTCAGGGCGCAATAAGCGTGGAAAATGCCCGCCTGGCTCTTCAACTTGCTGAACGGGACTACCGCAATGCCAAAGGCTTATACGCAGATAGTGTTGCTACTCTGGAACAACTTGAAAATGCCGAAGTACAACTGGACAACGCCCGCAATCAGCTCAAGCTGGCCGAGCGCGCCCAAAGCATTCAGGCTCAACAGCAGGAAGTGGCCAACTACAACCTCCGCCATGCAAAAATCCTGGCCCCGGCAGATGGCACCATCCTCAAAAAGCTGGCGGAGCCCAATGAAGTGGCCGGCCCCGGCACCCCGGTACTGCTCTTTGGCTCTCGTGCAAAGGCCTTTGTCCTCCGCGTAAGTGTGACAGACAAAGACGTGGTCCACCTGAATCTGGGCGACCCCGCTACAGTCGTTTTCGATGCCTACCCCGGCCGTACTTTCTCAGGCAACATCCGGGAGATCGCGGGCATGGCAGACCCCTACACCGGCACTTTCGAGGTAGAAGTGGAAGTCAAGCCTGAAGCCGTGGCGCTACGCTCCGGTTTTATCGGCCGGGCAACCATCCAATCGAGCGAAGCCATACCGCTCATTTCCATCCCCACAGATGCCCTCAAAGTGGCCGACGGGCAAGCCGGAGTCGTGTTCACCGTAGTAGAAAAACAGGCCCGGCAGCAAAAGGTGGACATTTACAAATTGCAGGGCGAACAGCTTCTGCTGCGCTCTGGCATCCGTGCCGGCGACCCGGTCATTACTTCCGGCCTGGGCTTTTTGCAGGACGGCACGCCGGTCATCATCGAATAATTCCCTCACCTACACAATCCACACTGATGAATATCCCGAAGTTTTCCATCAAGAACTATCAGTTTACCCTTACGGCATTTGTTTTCCTGCTGGCTATGGGGCTGACCTCCTTTTTGGAGATGCCCAGGCGGGAAGACCCCGCTCTCGACATTCCCAATATGCTGGTGGTGGCAGTGTTCCCGGGAGCCAGCCCCACCGATATGGAACGGCAGGTGGTCGATATACTTGAGGAGGCGATCAATGAGCTGGAGGACCTCAAAGAAATACAAACGACCATACGGGACGGGGTGGCAGCTATTGAAGTAGAATTTAACTTTGGAGTGGACCCTGATGAAAAGTTTGATGAGGTACAGCGGCAGGTCAACCAATCGAGGGGAGAGCTTCCCGAGGGGCTTTACCAACTGGATGTCCGGCAGTTCTCTACCAATACCGTCAACATCATGCAGTTGGCCTTGTATTCCAATACGGCCTCCTACGCCCAGCTCAGGGCCGATGCCGAGCGGATCAAAGACGAGATGGAACTGGTGAGCGGTGTCAAGAAAGTAGAAATTGAAGCCTGTCCCGAGCAGGAGGTCCGAATTGCCCTCCGCCCTACCGTGATGAAAGCCATGGGCGTCAGCCTGGAAGATGTGGAACGCGCCATTCAAAGCAGCAACGCCAGTATCCCCGGCGGTGCGGTGAAGGTATCTCAAAAGCTGTTCAACGTCAAGACCTCCGGAGCCTTTGATGAACTGGATCAAATCCGAAATACCGTGGTGGGCGTGAACCGGGGCAATATCGTTTACCTGCGGGATGTGGCCCGGGTGTATATGGACTACGAGGACGAACGCTGGACCGCCCGCTACAACGGTACCCCCTGCCTTTATGTCAATATGCAGCAAAAATCGGGTATGAATATCTATGATGTGACCGAGCCCGTGAAGGAACGGCTGGCAGCCCTGGAACTAAGCCCGGGGATTGAGCTGGCCTATGTATTTGATCAGTCCGAAGGCGTTACGCAGCGGGTTTCCGGTTTCCTGAGCAACCTCCTTCAGGGTGTCGTCCTGGTGGGCATCATCATTTTCCTCGTGCTGGGCATCCGTTCTTCGGCTTTGGTCATGATTGCCATCCCCTTTTCTATTTTGATTGGGCTTTGGGTGGCAGACCTTGCGGGGTTCGCGCTGCAGCAAATGTCTATCGCCGGGCTGGTGGTCGCTCTTGGCCTTTTGGTAGACAACTCCATCGCCATTACTGAAAACATCGAACGCCTGCTCAATCAGGGCCTGTCTCCCACTGAAGCTGCAATCAAAGGCACCCAACAACTCATCGCGCCCATCGGCAGTGCCACGCTGACCACCATCCTGGCATTTGTGCCCATTGTGATGATGCCGGAGACGACCGGTGCCTTCATCAAAGCCTTGCCAGTAACGGTGATTGCCACGCTGGCCGGTTCCTTCGTGATTGCAGTTACCCTTACGCCCTTCCTGGCCAGCCGGTTCCTGAAAGCCGGAGCGGGTGCCGCCCACCAAACGACCTGGCTTTTCCGTCAGCTGACCTGGATGGTCCAAAACCCTTACCGCAATATGCTGAATTGGGCCATGCGGCATAAATGGGCAGTGATTGGGCTTTCTCTGGCAGCGCTGGTAGCGGCCGGAGCGCTGTTCCCGCTGGTCGGGGTCGCCTTTTTCCCAAAAGCTGAAAAACCGCAGTTCCGGATCACTGTACAGCTTCCCAATGGCAGCAACCTGGATGCCACAGACCTGGCGGTCCGGGATGTAGAAGCCGTCCTGGATACGATCTCTGAGGTCGATTACTACGTCTCCAATATCGGGCACGGCAATCCACGAATTTACTACAACGTCGCGCCTGTAAATTTTTCAAACGATTTCGGAGAGGTGTTTGTCGTCCTGAAAGCCTACGACATTGATGCATTTTACGCCCTCATTGATGAGCTGCGGGCTAACTTTGCCAATCACCCCACGGCCCGTATTGACGTGCGGGAGTTTGTACAAGGCCCGCCCACTGAAGCCCCGGTTGCGATCAAAATTAACGGCAATAACCTGGAACGCCTGCAGGAATATGCCCTTCAGGTGGAGGCTATCGTGCAAAACACCCCCGGCGCCATCAACGTGGACAACCCCATCCGCAGCAACAGCACCGACCTTCACTTCGACATCAACCGCGATAAAGCAATGATGCTCGGCGTACCCGTATTTGCGGTGGACAATAGTGTCCGGAGTTTTGTAAATGGTGCTGAAGTCGGCACTTTCCGGGATGCAGATGGAGAAGATTACAATATGGTGATGCGCTACGATTTTGAAGGGCAATTCCGGGTGGAGGACTTTGAGGACATCAGCGTGCAGAGCCTCAGTGGCGCTTTTGTCCCGCTGCGGCAGCTTGCACGTATCGAATTTGCGGAAGCGCCCAGCCGCATCACCCATCTGGACACCAAACGTACCGCCACCATTCTGGCCGACCTGGACAAAGGATACACCCTGGACGAAGTCATCGATGGTATTGACGCTAAGCTTCAGCAACTCGATTGGGAAGAAGGCTACACCTACGTTTACAAAGGCGACCTGGAAAGCCGGGACGAATCCTTTGGCGGTATGGGGACCGCCTCACTCATGGCTACCCTGCTTATTCTCGGCGTGCTCATCATTCAGTTCCGGTCCTTTAGCCAGCCGCTGATTATCTTCTCGGCGCTGCCGCTGGCCATCATTGGTTCTATTGTGGCCTTACTGGCTACCGGGATCAATTTCTCCTTCACGGCCTTCATTGGCCTGACGAGCCTGATTGGCATCGCCATCAACAACAGCATCGTACTCGTTGACTTTGCAAATGAAGTACGCCGGGAAGGCGGCTCTGTTTTGGAAGCGGCGCAGCAGGCCGGGGAAGTCCGTTTCATCCCTATTGTCATGACCACCCTGACCACAATTCTGGGCTTGCTGCCACTTACGCTTTCCGGCGGCTCCCTTTGGGCGCCTATGGGCTGGACCATCATCGGCGGGCTGCTGACCTCCACCGGATTTGTTTTGCTGCTGGTGCCGGTACTGTACCTCTTGCTAACCAAAGAAGAAGAAGGTTTGGCAAACCGTTAAACGATATTGCTCCGCAAAGAAATAGGATAATCCCTATCTTTGCCGCATGAAAGCAGTCATTCCCGTCGCTGGTGCAGGCACCCGCCTGCGCCCGCTGACGTACACGCAGCCTAAGCCGCTAATACCCGTTGCCGGGAAACCGATTATCTCCTTCATCATCGATCAGTTGATTGAGCAGGGGATCCGCGATTTTATTTTCGTGATCGGCTACCTGGGAGAGAAAATCAAAAACTTTGTCGACAAAGCCTACCCCAATATCAACCGGGAATACATCACACAGGAGGTGCGCCTGGGCTCCGGGCATGCGATCTGGACGGCCCGCGATATGATCCGGTCGGATAAGGAACTGGTCGTATTTTTCGGGGATGTGATCCTCGATGTGGACTTCGAGAAGGTCATCAAATGCCCGGACTCCTGCCTGTGCGTGAAGAAGGTAGACGATCCCCGCAAGTTCGGCGTGGTGGAGTACGGACAGGACGGCCGGGTGAAACGGGTGGTGGAAAAGCCGAAAATCCCCAAGTCGGATATGGCGATGGTGGGCTTTTACAAGATTAAGGAAGCCGAGCAATTGATTGATGCCCTGGAGTTCAACATCAGCCACAACATCCGTTCCAACGGGGAATTCCCGCTCACCGATGCCTTTATGCGCATGATTGAGCAGGGCGTGCATTTTTCCACCGAGGTCGTAGACAACTGGTTCGACTGCGGCAAGAAAGAAGTTTTGCTGGACACCAACTCCGCTTTCCTCGACCGCTCCGGCTACGCCTCCACCAACCTGCCGCCTTTTGACAATTCTATCATCATCCATCCGGTAAGCATCGGGCAGAACTGTAAGATCTCGAATTCAATTATCGGGCCCCATGTCACCATCGGCAATAATGCCCGCATTAGCCATACCATTATTAAGGATAGCATTATCGGCAACTATGCGCACATCAAGGAGGTCATCCTGCAACGCTCGGTGGTGGGCAATGACACCGCCATCACCGGCTTGCGCCAAAGCCTCAATATTGGCGACAATACCGAAATCGACTTCAGTCTGCCCCGGAGCTAAACCGGCCGCACCTGCCTGATTCACCATTTTGTAAAAGCCTCACCATCCCACTATGGCAAAACCACAACAAGACCTTAATATCATCTACGGCCGCCATCCGGTAGCCGAGGCCCTGGAAAATGGTGTCCCCATCGAAAAAGTGATGCTGCAAAAGGGCATACGGGGCGAAATGGAAAAAGAGCTGCGCCATTTGTGCAAATCGGCGGATGTCCCCCTGCTGGTTATCCCCAAAGAGCGCCTCAAACGCTACACCAATGGCAACCATCAGGGGGTGGTGGCGTTGCAGGCGCTGATCCGTTATCAGAAAATGGAAGACATCCTGCCGATGGTTTTTGAACGTTCGCAAACCCCGCTTTTTGTCCTCCTTGATGGGGTCACGGACGTGCGCAACTTCGGTGCCATCGCCCGTACGGCCGAGGTCTGCGGCGCCCATGCGCTGGTCATCACACAGAAAAACAGCGCACAGATCAATCCCGAAGCCATGAAAACAAGTGCCGGGGCCCTCAACACCATCCCCGTTTGCCGGGAAAAAAGCCTGATCACCGTCATTGAGTACCTGCAGCAATCCGGCATTCAGGTACTGGCCAGCGATTTGCAGGCGGAAAAGGCTATCTACGATTTGGACCTGACTGCCCCGGTGGCTTTTGTGCTCGGTGCGGAAGGGGAAGGCATCAGCCCGGCGGTGGCCCGAAAAGCGGACCAGACCTTTATCATTCCCCAAAAGGGGCAGACGGACTCCCTGAATGTCTCTGTAGCGGGCGGCATGATGCTGTACGAGGCGATGCGGCAGCGGAAGTAGGGCAAAAAAAATGCCCTGCCTCGTCCGTTCAGGAGCGGGGCAGGGCGTCAGAACTGTTGTTTAACAGTAATTAGTTCTGATCAATCCGATAAGGCGTAGCGTAAAAAATCGCCCTCAGGCTAATCGGCTCATCAATATCCGGGTTGAAGGTCTGCGTAGACCGGTTGTAGATCACGGTATAAATGTTGGCGATCAGCTCATTGATGTCATTGAAGCGCGCCTGCAGCTCATCGGCATCTTCAGCCTCCACGAAGAAGGTCTCGTTGCTCGCCAGGCTTTTCAGGTAGTTGGTATTGTACTCCAGGCCTTTACCTTTCAACCCGATCATATAGCGCGGAAAATCCGACGCCTGAATCATTTGCTGATTGCCGGTGGGGTTGTTGGAGCCATTGTCATTGCCATCCGTAAACGCTACGAGGACTTTATCGTCCACATCAAGGTCAGCGTTTTCCAGGGCGTTCAGGCCACTCAGGATACCATCACTCAGGCGGGTAAAGGTTTGGGCATTGAGGTCCGGGTACGGGAAGCTGTTCAGAGCAGTAGCAATATCGCTCACCTGATTGGTAAACGGATAAGTGATCACGGTATCCGCAAACAACGTCAGGCCGATAAAGCCTGCGCCGCCGCTACCAGACAAGGTTTGCTCTGCAAAATCGAGCGCATACTGTTTGACCTTCTCGCGGTCCTCGCCCAGGGAGCTACTCACGTCCACTACAAGCTGCGTTGCCATTCGGGTCTGAGAAAACTCTTCCTGATTCTTAAACTCCGTCTGCTCAAACCAGCGGTCATTGGCCGGGCGGGTATCATCGCGCTCCTCAATCGTCACACAATTCGCGGTGTAGTTGAAGTCATCATCGCTCAGGCGGATGTTCGGAATACGGATGACCACTTTGTTCCCTTCCACAGTGGGGAAAAAGACGGTGGTATCATACTTCACGCGCTCATCGGTACGGGTACGCACGATTTCCACACGCGGCTCTTCTCCCTGATAGTAGGTATAGTCAAAACGCAGCACGATGGCATCGTCGCGGGTCACACCGATACAGCCCGGCTCCGGAATTTCATCCACATTGGCCGAAGGCACGGTCGTGTCATCATCTTTCTTACAGCTGGAAAAAGCCAGCACAGCAGCAAGGCTAAGCAGGGCGGCAATTTTGAAGTTTTTCATAAGCTAGTTCGGTTAACAGATTCGGTTTTAGGAATATCAGCGCATAATGCGCCACGCACAATTACCCTAACCAATTTTCGCCCCGATTTATTCGATATATTTTCTTAAAGTTTATTTAAAACCTGGACTTTAACAAAAAAAGGCGACCCTCCCGGATCGCCTTTTTTGCTACAACTTCAGCTGCGGTATCGCAAAATACTTGTGGAGAAAGGCATCGAACTCCTTCAGCAGGCTTTTGAAGTACTGCCGGAAGTGGCGCACCTCACTGAAGGCCTCTTCGAGGTATTGGCTGGAAGCTTCCACGGCTTCGCGCAATTGTTTTTGAAGGCGCTGCAGGTTGAGGCGCTGCAACAGGAACTGATTTTGAAAGTGTTCCACTTTTGCACGGTCTTCCGTGCTATCTGCTTTCATGAGCACCTCTTCGAGGCTCCACTCACAATTGCGGATTTCCTGCTCATAAAACTGAATTTCCTTAAACCAGCTTCTTAAGGCGTAGGCATTTTGACTTTTGGAATACGTAGCCATAGTCCGAACTTTTTTAGGCAGCTCTGTGCTGCGGGTTTGATGATGAATAGGTGCGGGCACCAAAAAGCATTCAAAAAATCAAATCGACAAAGGGTCGTAAAAAAGTAAAGACTGATTCATAAGGTAGAGGGGCAGTCGGACTGCATCGGAAACCGTCTCCGCTAAAGCAGCGGAAGCAGCCGCCGGCACACGGGGTGGAAAGCGCCCATCCTTTGGCAAACCGGCACTGCACGGGCCGTCATCTGGCAGGACCGGCTCCCAGTGCAGGGCATCCGGCGAGGCGTCCAGCTCGCAGGAACTGCTGAAAAACTTAAGCACGCAACACCCACCGGCATGAGCAGGAGCAAGCACTCCGCTGACCGGGCTGCTGGCAAGGGCGGCCAGCGACAATAGGGAAATGATGTTGCGTAAGGTCTTCAACAGGTGAATTTTATATCTTGATGCCCGCACTTGCAGGGGCTTTCCAAGATGATGTTTTGTGAATCCACTATAAAAACTACTTTATGTCTGCACTAGTTGCCTTTGCCAAAAACATTAAGACTTGCCTTAACGCTTCCTTAACACCCCGCCCGCTGTAACTGAGGCGGTTACCCCAAATAATTAATCCCAAATTAACGCAGGAGTATAGCGATTGCAGAAAAATAAGCCTACCTTTGCGCCTTCTTTGCCAGAACACCACAATTTGGCAGTACATTAACTTGAATAACATGGATATTAGAAATATCGCCATTATTGCACACGTTGACCACGGCAAGACCACCCTGGTTGACAAAATGATCCTCGCGGGGCAGCTGTTTGCCGACCACGAGACGCCGGGCGAGCTCATCCTCGACAACAACGACCTGGAGCGGGAGCGCGGCATCACCATTTTGTCCAAGAACGTGTCCATTACTTACAAAGGCACCAAGATCAACATCATTGACACTCCTGGCCACAGCGACTTCGGTGGTGAAGTGGAACGCGTGCTGAACATGGCCGATGGCGTGCTGCTGCTGGTGGATGCTTTCGAAGGCCCTATGCCGCAGACCCGCTTTGTAACTCAAAAAGCGATCGAGCTTGGCCTGAAGCCAATCGTGGTGGTCAACAAAGTAGATAAAGAAAACTGTACGCCTGACGAAGCGCAGGAGGCGGTATTCGACCTCATGTTCAACCTGGATGCCACAGAGGATCAGCTGGACTTTCCTACCATTTACGGTTCGGCCAAGTTTGGCTGGATGAGCAACGACTGGCGGGACAAAACGGACAACATCACGCCCCTGCTCGATGCTATCCTGGAGCACATTCCACCACCCTCTGTATCAGAGGGCACCCCGCAATTGCTCATCACTTCGCTGGATTACAGCAAGTACATCGGCCGGATCGCCGTAGGCCGTCTGCAGCGGGGCTCCCTGAAATCCGGGCAGCCGGTGTCTGTGGTAAAAAAGGACGGCAGCGTCCAAAAAAGCCGCATCAAAAACCTGTATGTATTTGACGGGTTCGAACGCGTGGAAGTAGAGCAGGTGGAAGCCGGCGAAATTTGCGCCGTATACGGTATCGAAGGTTTTGAAATTGGGGACACCATCGCCGACTTCGAAAACCCGGAAGCACTGCCTACCATTGCCATCGACGAACCAACGATGAGCATGGTTTTCACCATTAACGACTCTCCTTTCTTCGGTAAGGAAGGCAAGTACGTGACTTCCCGCCACATCAAGGACCGCCTGACCGCTGAGTTGGAACGCAACCTGGCCATGCGGGTGGAAGAAACAGGCTCAGCAGATACGTTCCGCGTGTACGGCCGGGGCGTACTCCACCTGGCGGTACTGATTGAGACCATGCGCCGCGAGGGCTATGAACTGCAAATCGGGCAGCCACAGGTGATTACCAAGCGTATTGATGGCGTGGCACACGAGCCGGTGGAGGAACTGACCATCGACATCCCGGACGAGCTGTCTGGTACGGCCATCAACATGGTCACCCAGCGCAAAGGCATTATGCTGTCTATGGAGCCTAAGGGCGACCGCGTGCAGCTGCGCTTCGAGATCCCTTCCCGGGGCATCATCGGCCTGCGTAGCCAAATGCTGACTGCAACGGCCGGTGAGGCCATTATGACACACCGCTTCCTGGAGTTCCAGCCGCATAAAGGCGACATTCCAGGCCGCATCAATGGCTCGCTGATTTCTATGGAAACCGGCACGGCCATTCCCTACAGTATCAACAACCTGCAGGACCGTGGCAAATTCTTCATCAGCGCCGGCGATGAGATTTACGAAGGACAGGTGGTTGGCGAAAACAGCCGCCCGGGCGACCTCGTAGTCAACCTCATCAAAACCAAAAAGCTGACCAACATGCGTTCCTCGGGCGCAGATGATAAGATGAAGCTTATCCCGCCGAAGGTCTTTACGCTTGAAGAAGCCCTGGAATACATTCAGGAAGACGAATTCGTAGAGGTGACGCCGGAATCTATCCGACTGCGCAAGACACTGCTCAAAGAACATGAGCGGAAGCGCGCAAAGAACAAGGCGCTGGCGTAGCGAAAAATATTGGAAATACTTTTGAGAGCGGAAACCGGAAGTCTTTTACTTTTGGTTTCCGCTTTCTTTTTGAAGATTGGCTTACTCCACCACCAGATGGCGCTGAACCCGCTCGTAGAATTTGGGCGCATCGTCACCGTACAGCCAGCGCACCACATTGTGCGACCAAATATCATTTTTCTGCTTTAGCGTGATGATCTCTTCTTCCACCGCCAGATCCAGCAGCTTTCCGGGATAGGAAGACTGATGCTCGTTCTTCATTTCTCCCAGCGGGTAGGGGTCATCAAGGCCGAGGATAATCTGATCGGTACCGCCCTGCCTTCTGACCATGAGTTCCAGGGAGTGGACATCGTGGACCAGCGTATCGAAGTAGATATTAGGATGGCCCAAAGCCTTCCGCGGGCGTACTTTCCCTTCAAACAAGTCCGGCCGCCCATCGAAGCCCTGTACCCGTCGGCCCAGGTTCACATGGTTGAGCTGCCCGCCGTGGGCGAAGCATACCCGGATATTCGGATACTTATCGTACAACCCATTAAGGGTATAGAAATGGTAGGCATCTGCGCATTGAGCCAGCATCCAGATCAGGTGGAACCGCCAGGCGGTATTCTCCAGCAGGATGAACTTTTCGCCATCGTAGGGATGGATTTCCAGCGCCAGCTTGTAATGATTGGCCAGTTCGAGAATGGGCTCTGTTTCTTCGTTGAAAATCACATTCCAGTGGCCGGTGGAGTCCATGTAGTGCGTGGGCAGGCATAAGACTTGCAGGCCCAACTCCTCCACACAGCGTTCAATCTCCCAAAGGGCACCCTGCGTAAACCCGGCATGCACCACGAAGCCGCAGGTGAATTTCTTGGGATAGTCTTGCTGAATGCGGGCATTGAAGTCGTTCTGAAAGCGCAGGGCCCGCTTCATGTGTTCCCATTTCAGCCCATTGCCGTAGAGTTGAGAAAGGCTCAGGATAACCGCGTGGTCGATATGGCTTTGCTCCATCCACTCCAGCTTCTCATTCAGGAAAAAGCTGGGGTCAGTGACCGGGCGCTGCCAGTTTTTCTGGCGCATAAACTTGCGGTCTTCGTCAATCCAGAAGATTTCCTTTTCCCGCATAAAAGCTGGTATTTCATCGGGGTAAGGCAAAAGGTGCCCGTGTCCATTGATCCTCATATCGTTCGTCCTTTGGTGCGCTGTCTAAAGGTACGAATTTTGTCCGTTTTCCCGCATTCCGTTTCCAACAGTTACCGCTCATACCCGGCACGATGCTCAATATAAGCCCGCAGGTCCTCCATTTGCTGATGGGAGAGCTTTTCCAAAGTGTAATTGGGCATATAGGGTTTACTGCCGGGGACCGGAGAAGTCCCGTAGCGCCCTACCTGATAAACGGAGTATTCGGTATACCGGGAAAAATGCTTCGCCAGGTGCTGAAAAGTCAGCTTGGAGTCGTCCAGCCGAAAGAAGGAGTAACGCTCATTCTCATGACAGTGCAAACAGCTCAGCTCGTAGACCAAACGGCCATTTTCCACATCGGTCGTATCCACATCGTACCCGGCTTTGCGGTCTTCGGGAGGGGCGGCAAAGGTGGCCGGCGAACCAGACAGGTACCGGGACTTGATCAGCTGAATCGCCGCAGCCGCATCGCCTTTGCCCTTAAGCGCCTGATTGATTTGAGTTTTTTCCTCATCAGAAAGGATCAAGTCGTCCATTTTCAGTCCTATCGTCCACAAATAGGCAAGGACGGATTCCATCTCCCAGGGTTCCAGGGCCCGCCCCTGAGAGCATTCGGTAGCGCAGAGCTGAATCGCCTCCCGAAGGTCCTCACGGGCAGGCTCTACCAGGCTTCCGTACTTTTGCTCGTAGTCGCCGTTATAAAAGCTCGTCCGGTTGACTGCACCGTAAAGGGCAGTGCCCTGCAAAAAAGGCAAGCCGTTCTCCCGGGCATACTCCAGGCGCGCCTGCGGATCGGATACGCTTAGGTCCGGGTCCTCCTTTTCAATATTGTGACAGGCTGTACATACGTAATGCTTGCTTTGTTTGCCGTTTTTGCTTCCACCCGGGCCGGTTGCAAAGCCCGTCAGCATAATACCCCGCCCGGCTTCAACCGATACGCCCTCAATCGTAGTATCCGGATAATGAGCGACCGGATCATCGCCAAGGCGCAGGAGTACATCCGCTACCGCATCCCCGGGGGCCAAAGGTTCGGGCGCATGCCGGACGGACCAGAAAAAAGCAGTAGCGATCAGCGTGGAGAATAACAGTTTATACATGCTGCATTGGCGCTTTAAAGGTTAAACAAACGAGAGATGGTGAAACCGAAGCGGAACTCCCCATCCAGCCAGTTGGAAGTGGTGTAAGGTATGAAATCTGTTTCCATTATACCCGTAGCGTTCGTAAAGTTCAGCTGGAACAAGTGGCCGCCGGAGTCAATCTCCAGCCCGAGCCCGAGTGCCGGGTAGAAACCGTTTTCCGTTGTCCGGTAGTCCGAAAACGGCAGAGTCACATCTGCAATCAGCCCAAAGACCCGGCTTATCTGCAGGCGCGTGCCCACGCCCAATGAGAACAATCCATTCTCGTCCTCAAAAGGGACGACATTCCGGTGGGTATAACCCGGCGTAAGCTGCAGGGCGATCCGGTCAGACAACCGGGAGGCAATCATCAGCTGCCCGTGGTAGGCCATACGGTGGGCGAAGGTGGAAAAGTTCCGGATAATGTCAGGATTGTCAGGAATGCGCTCCGCGGTAGACAAAGCCGTCACGCCCCAAAAAGTAAGGCTCACGGGAGCCCCCCCATCGGCCCCCTGCCGCAGCAGGGCATACTTGACCGTACCATTGAGCACCTGCCGAAGCCCCGCCTGACCATTGGGCAGCGATCCCGCCCCTTTGGTCCGGAAGAAGCCCATAGTGAGCTTATCCGTTGCACCATACTCGGCACCAATCATGACATCAGAGGCCTGCTCCAAACCAAAAAAGGTAGACCAGCCTCCATTATCGCCCAGCAAATCGCCGAATCGGTGCCCGATGCGCACATCAAGCCGCCGTTTGCCGAGGGTCTCCACAGATTGTATGTTCACCAGACGGCTATCCTTGAAGGTTTGGGTAACCACCTCCTGCGCAGCGGCAGGTGCCATCCCAACCAGCAGCATGATCAAAATTGAAAAATTCTTCATTGGGTATTCAGTTTGCAGTGTTTCTTTAAATTATTCCGGATGGCCGCTGTCCAGCCAGCACTCCAGAAGGTCCAGCTGCTCCGGCGTCAGGTCTTTCGGCCGGCCTTCCGGTGCATAATCCGGTGGCATGCCCTGATTAGGGTCATCTTTGAGCTCCAGGACACGGGTGCGGAAAGCCCCGCTCTCAATATTGGGCAGCACCCCCTGATAAGAATCGTATACGCCCGGGGCGGTGCCATCAAGGTGGCAACCCGAATAGGCACAAGATTCCTCAATAATCTGCCGTACCTGTGGGTCATAGGCAGGGATGGTATCCGTACAGGTCGCTGCCACCATTGGCTCCGGCAATTGATCGGATGTACAACCGCTATAGGCCAGCAAGGCGCCGGTTATCCATAACAGGGAGCTGAAAAGAATAAGGATATCTTTCATGTCATTCAGTGTAAGTTTTGCAAAGGTCTAACATCAAATCCATCAAATTGATGCAGCTCAGGAGGCCTTCCGGTAACGATCTACGTAGTTTTGACCAAAGCAGTTGCTTTTTCAGGAAATATTTTGACCTTTGAACCAACAAATGCCCTTAAGTGTATTAAGTCTAATTAACTCAAATCAGAAAAATAAAAACAGCAATATGTATCCTGCAGAACTTACAGCGCCGATGGCCAAAGATCTGACCGAATATGGTTTTAATGGCTTGCAAACCGCAGAAGCCGTTAGTGAAGTGCTTGACCAGAAGGAAGGCACTACGCTCGTTGTGGTGAATTCCGTATGCGGTTGTGCAGCGGCCAATGCCCGCCCGGGCGCCAAGCTGGCGGCACAGCATGACAAAAAGCCAGACCACATGGTGACCGTTTTTGCCGGTGTCGACAAAGAAGCGACCGCCAAGGCCCGGGAGTATATGGCCCCTTATCCGCCATCTTCGCCTTCTATTGCCTTGTTTAAGGATGGCAAACTGGTCCATTTCCTGGAGCGCCACCACATTGAAGGCCGTTCTGCGGAAATCATTGCGGAAAACCTGAAGCTGGCGTTTGACCGCTACTGCTAAACACACACATCGGAATTATTGATGCGAAAAAAGCCCTGAAGCGGAATGCTTCGGGGCTTTTCAATTTTTGAGGCGCTACGGTGCCAGACGGGCTAACGACCAGTTCCCATCCTCTGACAAAGTGTACTCAATGCGGTCGTGCAGGCGGCTGCTGCGGCCCTGCCAAAATTCGATCCGGTGCGGAACGACCCGGTAGCCGCCCCAGTGCTCCGGCCTGGGCAGGGCATCTGTTGAGCGATAGTCTTCTTCCAATTGCTTCACTTTTTCTTCGAGGACTTCCCGCGATTCGATCTGCGTACTTTGAGGGGATGCCCAGGCGCCAATTTGGCTTCCTTTCGGTCGGGACTGAAAATAGCGGGTGGATGCTTCTGCGGGCAGCACCTCTACCCTGCCCTCTATGCGTACCTGACGCTGCAGCTCATGCCACAAAAAAGTGAGCGCAGCACGTGGATTGGCCAGCAGCTCCTGGCCTTTACGGCTATTGTAGTTGGTATAAAACAGAAAGCTCCCATCTGTGACACCCTTTAGCAGGACGATACGGGCGGAAGGGACGCCATTGGTCGTTGCCGTGGAGAGTGTCATGGCATTCGGTTCCGGCACCTCCGCATTCAACGCCTCGTCAAACCATAGCTGAAATTGTTCCACCGGATTGGGGCTGACTTCCTCCATCTCCAATGTATGCGCGGAATAATCCTTGCGGAGTTGTTCAATCTTACTGTTGGCTGGCATGAATTTTTAATAGGGAGAACAAAGGAAAAGGACAAGTGTTTTTGAGCGTATATGGTACAGGCAGGACAAAAAAACCCTGTCACACGAGATGACAGGGGTCTAACGATAAACAAACACTATGAACAACACTAAGTTCTTAAGAGTCAGGTGAGTGAGGTAAAAAAGCCCCCGAACACTCGGGGGATACGATTACAAAAACTATGAACAAACACTCACCCGACTCAAGTATCTTTAACGCACTTGCGCGTAAATCTATCTTTTCAAGTTTGTCAGGTTCTTTCCCTAACGATTACAATACAAATATGAAAGTTTTCAAAGACCACCTGGAAACAATCGGTTAAAAATTGTGACATGGAAAAACAAGAAATCTTTGGTCTGACTGGAATAACTAGCACCTGTTTGTCGCCGGATTTCTGAATTTACAAGGGGTAATAACTGTAGTAGACTCTCTACTCAATCAACATTCGGTAACAAAACCCCAAGCCTTTAGCAACAGGTTTAAAGCCCGTTTTCACGGAAAAAGCACCCGTTTTTTCTTCTTTCTGATTCGTATGGATTGATAGGTTTATTTTTTGTCCGGTCTGAAAAGAAATTCACCCTCCCATTGCGACTAACCAACCTAAAAACGTACCTCAGACCCCAAAACGTATACGCCCGAAGCAAAAAATGCCGGTAACCAGAAAAAACAAGCCCGCTGCAACACCATAAAGTGCGGTAGCGGGCTCATATCTGCTTCGAATCTGCTTACAATTTAGACTGCCGAGGGCGCAGGCTCTTTACCGAAGACTTTCAACACTCCCACTTTCAGGCGGTAGGCCAGATAGTACATCACCGGCACCACAATCAAAGTCAGGAAGGTAGCGAATACCAAACCGTAGATCACAGTCCAGGCCATAGGCCCCCAAATAGCCGTATTGTCTCCACCGATAAAGATCTGAGGGTCCAGGTCAGTGATCAGGGTGAAGAAGTTGAAGTTAAACCCAACAGCCAGAGGCACAAGGCCAAGAACGGTGGTGATGGCCGTTAGCAATACCGGCCGCAGACGGGTCGCACCGCCCTGAATAATCGCCTCTTTCATATCCTCAGATTCCAGAAACTGATTTTTCGAATAGCCCAGCTCTTTCTGCTTACGGTCTACCAGGATATTGATAAAGTCGATCAGTACGATGGCATTATTCACCACCACTCCTGCAAGCGAAATAATCCCCACACCGGTAAAAATCACGGAGATGTCGCGCCCGCCAAAAGCGTAGCCCAGGAATACCCCAATCGTACTGAAAAGCACCGACAGGATAATGATGAAGGGCGAAGCAACAGAATTAAACTGCGCTACAATGATCAGGAATATGGAGAATAGCGCAATGCCGAAGGCCGTGTACAGGAAGTCCATATCTTCCGCTTGCTGCTGCTGTTCTCCCGTGAATTCGTAGGTAAATCCGTCAGGAAGATCGTAGGCAGCCATCCACCGGTCTATCTCAGGAATGATCTCGTTGGGGTAATATCCCTCCAGCACATTCGAGTAAATGGTAATCACCCGGTCCAGGTTTTTCCGCTTAATCGAGCTGTAGGTGGACGTGAACTTGATGTCCGCAACTGCAGAAATCGGTACCTGAGAAATCTGCCCCGTGGCCGGGCTCCGGAAGGTAATCCGCTGATTGAGCAGGTCATCGATGTCGTAGCGGTACTTTTCATCCAACCGGATAAAGATGGGGTACTCGTCCTCCCCTTCCTTAAATTTGGAGACTTCTTTACCAAAAACAGCCGTCCGCACGGCATTTGCGATATCAAAAGTAGATACCTCATACCGGCGTGCCGCTTCCCGGTCCACATTTATGATCAACTCGGGCTTGCCGATCTTGATGTCGGCCTGTAGTTCTTCAATGCCCGGAATATTCTTGGAGTTGATATAATTGATCACATCTTCGGAAAGAATAGCCAGTTTATCGATATCCTCGCCCTGTATTTCCAGGTTGATCGGCTTACCGGCGTTGGGGCCATCCGCGTTTTTGTCAACGGTGATTTTCACACCCGGTATACCACGTACAGCCTCCCGGATATCCTCCATGGCGTCAAAGGTAGACAGTTCTCCCCGGTCTTTGGAAGGCACGAAAGAGACGGTCAGACGAGCTTTCTGAGGGGAAGCCCCCGGCTCCGGCGGGCCATTCGGGTCAGCTGTATTTTCACCAATCTGCGTCAGCACCGCCTCCACGATGCCCTGATAGGGCTCAATGGCTTCACTAACCCGCGCCTCAACCTCCTGTACCGCTTCGTAGGTCGCATTGATATCGGTACCCAGTGGCATATCGACAAAGACATTCACATACAATGGGTCCGCTGAAGGGAAGAATTCCACTTTCGGCATATTCGCAGCCAAAAGAGCAAGGGCTGCAAACAACAGCACAAAAGTGCCTCCAAAGATCACCCCCGGCACACGCAGGGCACCGCGGATGAACCTGTCGTAGCCATTCTCCAAAACAGGCAGGAAGTTGTTTTGAAACTTAAATGCGGCCGGGCGTAGCAGGAACCAGTTGATCAGAGTCACAATGAGAGAAATACCCAAAAGGTTACGCCCCGCCGCAAAGCCCGTGAAATGGAAGATCACCGCCAGCACAAGCATGGCCGCCGCGCCAATAAGGACGTTGGTTTGCCGCCGTTTGCGTACGGCAGGGTCCTCCGCCCGCTCATCTACCTTCATAAAACGGCTGGTGAATACGGTATTGATCACCAATGCCACAATGAGGGAGGAAGTCAGTACAATAATCAGGGTAATGGGCAAGTACTTCAGGAATTCGCCCATAATGCCGGGCCAAAACGCCAGCGGCAGAAAGGCAGCCAGGGTAGTCGCCGTAGAAGCGATGATCGGAAGGGCCACCTCGCCGGCGCCGTACTTCGCAGCGTCCCAGCCGTTGTACCCATCCTGCATGTACCGGTAAATGTTTTCCACCACCACGATGGCATTGTCCACCAAGAGCCCCAGCGCCAGTATGAGTGCGAAAAGCACCACAATATTCATTGTCACACCAGTCAGCGAAAGGAACAGGATACCCATGAGCATAGACAATGGAATAGCGAGCCCCACAAACAAGGCATTGCGCAGCCCCAAAAAGAACAGCAACACCACTACTACCAGGATCACACCAGATATGATGCTGTTTTCGAGGTTGCTTACCTGATCCCGGGTGTTCACAGACTGATCATTGAAAAGGCTGATCTTCAGGTCCTCCGGCAGTTCCCCGCGCGCTTCGTCTACAATCACCTTGATTTTGTCAGAGGCGTCCAGGAGGTTCTCTCCCTGCCGTTTGATGACATCCAAAGAGATCACCGGAAAGCCATCGGACCGCGCAATGCTCGTAGGGTCCTTGTAACCAAAGGAGACCTCTGCTATTTCCCGCAGGTAGATGGGGCGCTGATTCTCGCTCTTGACGATCATCTCCTCCAGCTCAGAGACATCCTCAAACTCTCCCTTCACGCGGATCGCCCGGCGGAAATCATCGTTGAGCAGCTCCCCTCCGGACATCGTGATGTTCTCAGAAGAAATCGCATTCTCAATATCCCGGAAGGTGACTTGCATCGATTCCATCTTCGGCAGGTCGATATCCACCTTAACCTCCCGCTCGCGGGCCCCCTTGAGCTCTACTTCCGAGATTTCATCCAGGGTTTCGATCTCATCCTGCAGGTATTCAGCGTAGCTTCGGAGTTCATCATTGGTATAATCACCAGATATGTTGACCGTGACGATTGGGATTTCCGACAGGTTGATGTCCAGGACGGTAGGGTCCTGATCCAGGTCGCTTGGCAGTTCGCTTTTGGCTTTGTCTACTGCGTCTTTTACCTTTCGGACGGCGTCATCCAGGTCCATATCTGCGGAGAACTCTGCCGTAATCACGGAGTAATCCTGAATAGAGGTAGACTTGATGTCCTTGATGCCCGTTATCGATTGGAGTTCCTTCTCAATAGGACGGGTCACCAGGTTCTCAATATCGGCAGCAGAGTTGCCAAAGTAGGGCGTATTGATATACACCGTGGGCCAGTCGACCTCCGGAAACTGCTCTTTAGGCATTTCCTGGTAGGACTGAATCCCGAAGATCAGGATCATGAGCGTAAGAATGAAGACGCTCGTCCCATTATCCACGGCCAGCGTAGACAAGCTAAACTGCCGTAATTTATCCTTTTGCTTATTTTCTTCAGCCATGAGTGTGGTTTTGTGTCAGTGTTCAGCAATGCGGGCAGACCGCCCAACTGAAAGCACTGTTTTTAGTGAGTGCTTAACCTTCCTGCTTTACTTCGACGGGCTCATTGTTAGCCAGGCCGCGTGCCCCTTCCATAATTAAGGTCTCGCCGCCTTCCAGGCCGGAGGTAATGACAATCTGCCCATCGTAAGCATCGCCGGTTTTCACATATACCTTGCGGGCGAAGGCACCGGACTTTCCGTCTTCCAAAATATAAACGTAGTCCTTCCCACCTACTTCCTGCTGCACCATTGCCAGCGGGATGGTTACGACATTTTCGGCTTCTTTGTCCTTGATGTACATCGTGGCCAGCAAATTCGGCTTGATCAGTGGGCTTGATGCTGAAATCCGGGCTTCCACATCGAAGGTCCGGTTGGAAGGGTCAATGGTACGCCCGATCATAGTGACGGTAGCCATCTGCTCCTCATCAAGCGCCGGGAAAACCACTTTCACCTGCTCTCCTCTTTTGACCGCACGAAGGTAGGATTCCGGCACATCAGCCACGGCCTTAAGCCGGTTGGGGTTCAGCAGCTGCACAATGGGCATGCCCGGAGAGGCCAGCTCACCGCTCTTTAGATAAACCTCTTCCACTACTCCACTTACGGGGGCGTACACCTTAGACTTAGTCATCTGGAACTCCAGCGTCTCCATGCTTTTCTCAAGGCGTTCCTTGCTGTTTTTGGCTTCCAGGTACTGTATTTCAGAACCGATATTCTGGTCCCACAGGCGCTTTTGGCGCTCGAAGACGGTCGTAGCCAGTTCCAGTGACTTCTCCAGCTCTGCCATTTGCTTGTCCAGCTGCTCGAGGTCCAGTTGGGCAATCAGTTGCCCTTTGCGGACATTGTCCCCTTCCTCCACTGTGAGGTTGAGAATACGCCCGGCGACTTCACTTGTGACATTGATGTAGTCATCGGCAGCGACTGAAGCCTGTATTTCCACGAAGTGCTCAAAGTTGGTGCGCTCCACCGGTGCAGTAGTGACCAGCTTTCTGTTTTTAGCCACCATGGTGGGGTCCTGAACCGCGATCGCTTTCTCAAGTTCTTCCACTTCCTGGGTAAGCTTGCTGAGTTCACTGCGCTTTTCCTTGAGCAGGGTGCGTTTCTCTTCCAACGATTCCGGCAGTTGCCCTTCTTCATTGGCGGCAGGCTGACAACCTGCGAGCAGGGCCATCAAAAGTGCGACAATCGGGATGATGTATTTCATGATGTGATATTGGTGTTTTTTGTGGATAAAATTTACTTGCCGAGCGCCATCTCCAGACGCGCTTTGGACTGCAGCACGTCATAGAGTGCCTGCATGTAGTTGCTTTGCGTGGTGTAAAGGCTTTGCTCGGCCTGAGTTACTTCCAGGCTGGAGCCTATGCCTTCACGGTATTTCACCTGAGCCGTTTCGTAAATGCGCTCTGCCAGGTCGAGGTTCTTTTGCTGGCTGTTCAGGCGGCTGGAGGCGTTGCGGAAATTGGTTTGGGCGTTCGCCACTTCCAGGCTGATGCCGCGGACCAGTTCCTCCCGTTGATTTCTCGCCTTCTCGAGGTCGAGGCGTGCCCGTTGAATTTTGGCTTTCTTGTTGAGCCCGTCAAAAATAGGCACGCTCATGTTCAGCCCCACGTAGGCAGCGGGCGCCCAAAACCCGGTTTCAAAGTCATTGCCCTGATACTGTTGCTGCACAGCACCAAAGGCGTTTAGGCTTGGCAAATACCCGGCCTGATTAAGCTTGATATTCAGCTCATTCATGCGGATGGCCTGGTCAATCAGTGCCACTTCCGGCCGCGAACCCGGGCTGGCTTCCTGACTCAGTAATGCCTCTGCTTCGATCGTCATGGCATCGAGGTCATCAGAAACGACCAGGGGCTGATCAATGGGGAAGCCGATGGTGTATTTCAGATTGGTCAGGGATACTTCTTTCTGGCGGACCAGGTTTTCGCGCTCTATGCGCAGGTTCGACAGCGATAGTTCCTGCCGGTCAATGTCCAGCTGTTCCGCAAAGCCGGCTTTGTACAACTCCCGGGTTTCAAACAGCAGTTGCTCCAGGTTCTTAATATTTTTTTCGAGCAGCCCGATGTTTTCCTGCACCAGAAGCACGGGAAGGTAAGCTTCGATGACTGCGTTCTCCACTTCACGCTGTGTGGTCGCGAAATCCCGAAGCGTATACTGCCGGTAAGCACGCGCCGCCTTCAACGCCACGAAGAAAGAGCCATCAAAAATCATGGCATTGACGTCAATCCCGGCCGTAAAGTTATTGCGGAGGAAGAAGGCAATGCCCTCATCGCCACCACCGCCACCATTGCCGGAAAAAGACTCGTCAACAGCCATCTGCGTTTGGTTGGACAATTGATCGTAGAGGTCTACAGCGAGTACCTGGCCGAAAAGCCCGAAGATGTCAAACCCCTCAGGCAGTGGCTGACGGGGCACAGCAAGGTAATGCTGAAAATTGAGGGAGCCATTGACTTGTGGCAGGCCTGTAGAACGCCGCTCTACAATTTGCTGCTCTGCATCTGCTATTGCAATCTGGGCATCCTTAATGGTAAGGCTATTCTCCAGCGCATAGTCAATGGCATCATCTAGTGACATTTGTACAGCTTGCTGCTGTGCCAGCAATGGCAGTGCCAGCAGCAGCATCATAAAGGTCGAGTGAATCCTTATTTTCATTCTGTTTGCTATTGGATGTTTATTGTTCTTGTTCTTCCGCAGCCAGGTGTTTAGCCAATAGCTGCCGCCCCTTTTCAGAAGCGATCCCGTGTATGTGGTAGCGGATGTACTCCTGATGCAAAGTGGCCAGGTCATACTTTCCGCTCTCAAAAACGTCTTCATCAGCAACAAGCACGGATTTACCTACGTAGAGCCGTGCGATGATCTCCGGATTGAGCTCGGAGCGATAAATGCCTTGCCTGATACCCCGTTCAATATTGTCACTGATTACACCATATACATGCTGTTTCATCTGCGACTCCATTCTCTTCCAGATCGTACCATAGTACTTCCGCAGGTCATAAACGGTAGTTGGGGACATCGACCGCAGCTTCTCCACTACGTACCGGCCAATCCTCAGCATTTCCTCCAGCGCATCGGAGGAGGTGGAGCGGATTTCCTCCGTCATGCACTTTTCTTCGCTGACATGTGCTTGAAATATTTGCTCTATCAACTCCGCCTTGTTGCTCACGTACTGGTAAAGCGTTTTTTTGGAGATCCCCAGCTCGCGGGCAATATCATCCATGGTCACGCTTTTTATGCCGTAACGCATGAACAACTCAAATGAAGCTTTAATAATATCCTGTTTCAATTGCACGCTTGTTTTTTGTAGCCCGTGGCAAAATTACAAGCAAAAAACATAGGAAACCAGCAGGAGTTTAAAAGTTTCCAGGGTTTTTTAAATTTTGTGCCAAGGGTGCGTTTTGCTCCGATAAACAGTGCATGTTTACCGACAAACCCACCAAGGCTTGCAAAAATTCTAAAACCCCAAACCAGAATACAAAAGAATCAGAATATAATTTTGCGCGTTAAAAATTTTCAGGACATGGATTTCCGAATGCCTGTCCCAGCCAAATCAAAAACTCAAGCCCCTACCCTTCCTGTTCCCTGAGGAACCGCTCCCAATCGTCGGGGAAATCCAGGTCAAACGCTCCCTCAGGGAAGGGTACCAGCTGCAAGGCTTCCCGGTGCTTATGCAGGATAGGTTTAGCCCCTTTTTGCCCATCGAGCGCTAAGAGCTCCGGAAAAAGGCCGGCTCTAAAGACGGCGGGCACGCCTAACCCCCCATTGTAGTAAGCAGCAATGCCCGGGGCACTGCTCTGTTTTAGCTGGCTTAGCATTTTTCTTAGCAACCCTGAAGTAAGGTAAGGTTGGTCAGTGACCATAAAACCTGAATACTGAAGCTTCGGGAAAAGGCTCAGGGCAAAGGATAGCCCGGCATGCACGGAGCTGCCCATGCCTGTTGCCCAGTTGGGGTTATGAACCACATGAACAAAGTCAGGGAGTACAGCCTCTACAGCTCCCCGCCGTGCCCCTGTTACCACAACCACCGCTTCAAAGCCCGCCTCAAGCGCCAGAGCGCTCATCCGTGCCACTAATGGCTGACCATTGATCTCAAGCAATTGCTTGGCTTTGCCCATGCGGGAAGAAGCGCCGGCAGCAAGCACCACACCAACTGTAGTTACTTCAGATGGCTTCAAGGTCCCGTGATTTGTTCCTTGTACAACTCAAAAAAGTGAGGGACCGCATTCCCAACGGTTTGGTTTGGCGCATTGGTGAGCAGTACGACTCCAATATCCTCTTCCGGCAGGAAGGCAATTTCAGCACGGAAGCCGTTTACATAACCGCTGTGGCCGACGATCCACTGATCATCAATTTCAAAAACCCTCCAGCCCATTGCATAGTAGCCGGCTTGCAAGCCGTCCCAATTGCGGTGCATGATGCGGGCGGCGGGAATAGGAATGGCCGGGCAAAGCACCTCTGACAATACCCGCTCGGGCAGCACGCCGGGCCGATGCCCACTGACAGCTACCAGCCATTTCGCCATATCCGTAATACTGGCATTGACCCCTGCGGCCCCCGGCACTTCGTAAAAATTGGGCTCCACAGCAGCCGGCGCATACCCGTCAGCCAGCCGGCGATGAGGCATTGCTTTATCCATATCTTCGACAAATGGTTTATATCCCACCGAAGCCCGGTACATGCCTAATGGCTCGAACAGCCATTCCTCCGCAAGTGTACCGAAAGTTTGCCCGGTGGACGACCGGAGCATATCAGCCCCAAGATTAAAGAGCACATTCTGATAATTGTGGTAGCTGCCGGGAGGGTGCACCTGCTTCACCAATGGGAGGAGGCTCAAAATATTCGAGTAGGAGCGCCCCATATTCAGCAGATTGGAATATGTATGCCTTGGCAATCCGGTTGTATGAGTTAAAAAGTGCTGCAATTCCAGGGTTTCCAGCCCTTCAATAATATGGCCCGTCCTCCGGGGGGCATAGGCGCAATAAGGCGCAGACCAATCAATCAGCCCGGCATCTACCAGGCGGCCAGCCAGTACGCCGGTCACACCTTTTGAAAGAGAAGCGATTCTAAACAGGGTACTTGCCGTTACGGAGTCCCTGGCTTCTGTAGATTTAACGCCGTAGGTCCCTATTGCTGCGACAACTCCATCTTTTACAACCGCCCATGCTGCCCCTGGCACCCTTTCCTGCTCCAACTGCTGCCTCAGGGCTTTTTCATACCCATTTAGGAAGGACTGGAATGGCCCCTGAGTAACAGAAGCCCGTCTTTCAACCGAACGCACCACCATACCCCCGCCTTCTGCGACCATGGTATCAACGGACATGAACAAGCTGATCATGCCTGCAAGCACCCCAAAAACGGTTATCCGCTTTGATAACATATCCTCATTTTTTTCTTCCGCAACTGCAATTTTAAGGGCTATAAATGAGAATCCCAAGAATCTAATACACTCAGGAACAACATTGTTTTGCTCCAAAGAGCGGACAATTTTATCTGATAAAATAAATTCTCTTTTTGTTATTGTAACCTTTTTTGTAGCTTTGACGTAAACTTAACAAGCACATTAAGCGCGATGAACGATACAAACTGCTGTTCTGCAATCCGTTAATCAGTGCTTCTGAGGCTACTAACATACCACGCAATCGCCTAGCTTAAAGGCAAAGGTAATCCCATCCACCGATTATAAATCCGCTTGCATGCATTAATGTAAGCGTTGCAAAAGTCCGCGAAATCCCCTGATTTCACTTAGGTAATTCGCATCTTCTACGTTAAACAAACACTAAGGCTGAAAAGCCAAGGACAACATCGGAAAAGAAAAAGCTGTAGTCAGGTATTCCTGTCTGTCAGCTTTATTAACTGTCTGCGAGCTATAAAAGAGGCTAAGGGTTATGTTGGACGTTTTACCAGACATTCCAGCCCTACCATTTAAGTCAAAGCCAGAAATGAGCAAGGATCTGCTGTAGGCAGGTACCGTATTAGAAATAATTTGCCCCATGATTAGAGTATTATCCCTCATTAAACCAATAGTTTTGCTGCTGTGCCTCACAGCGGTGGCAGAGGGGTATGGGCAATCAGAGGTACTGCGCCCTGTAGATACCGGCCGGCATTCACTGGGTATTTTCACAGGCTCCACTGCATTATTTGGCATAGACTATGTACGCGCTGTAGGCCCAAAGACCTGGCTGCGAAGCTGTTTCAGTTACATGGACTTTAATGTCCGGGACTGGGAGACGAACTTCAATCGTTACGAGCAATATGCCTCTATCAACCTGAGTGTCAGAAATTCCTCTTTGAACCTACTGGTGGACCACCTTATCTTTCCCAAATTGAATTTGCGGTTGGTGACTGGTGTTGGATTATTCTTTATGAATGATTTCAGCGGTTCTATCAAACTCAGGGATCCACTGAAGATCAATGATATCTACTTCGAACCGGACGAACTGGGCTATGTATACGGGGGCTTGCGCTACAATCTTAAGTTCAATCCTTACTTCGGGGTTGCGCTGGGGCGCCTTGTGCACCCTAACCGCCGCCTGACCGTAAGTCTTGACATGGGTACCTTCTATAAAGGCGCTCCTGAAATTTTCATTAACGGGACAGCATTGATCCGCAACAACGAGCACAATGCTGAAATCCTGACGAATAATATGTCTGGCTACCGTTGGTTTCCAGTCTTTAATTTGCGTTTTGGCTATTCCATTGATCCTAAAGATAATCCTTAATTAATCATGAAAAGATTACATCTACAAAATCTGAGAACGTATACCCTGCTTGCCGTTATGGCATGGGTTGCTTTCTCTTGTACAAAGCCGGAAGATTTGCTTAAAGGCACGTTTGTCAATGTGCAAACCGACCTGCTCATCAACCCGATGACCATTCAGGTACTCAACTATGATGGTGGTGAAGTGCCCAGAGATATAAGCGTGACTGCTTTCGGGCCCGACAAGGACCAGGTTTTCACTGTCCTGGGCGAGCGCGAGCTCACCCTTAGCTACTCTGATGTAGACAAGAAGGCTGCATTCCTATCGCTGGCTATCCGTCGAATTGTTGAATTCGATGAAGAAAACCCACTCGAATTTACGCTTAAGTTTGAGGCGGAAGGGTACATGCCTTTATTCCGCACTTTCCGGTTGACTAGTGCAGACCGGAGAATGCAAAATATCCGTATGTTGCCTGTTGGCGCCAACCTTGACGGACTGAACCAGGAAACGGTCACTATTCAGCAGGGCAGCGATGGCACGATTGGAGCGTACAGCGCACGCACGCCTTCTGCCAATAACAATCAGCGGGTGAGCATTGAGGTTGCTCCGAATACCCGTATGATGGACAGTAATGGCAAAACCATTTCCGGTGATGTTGAGGCCTACGTTGTGAGCTATGATTACACCAACCGAATCACGAATAAAGTAGCCCCTGCCAGCCTGTTTGCCAATGACGCACGTGCCAAAAACGGTGAAAGCCTGGGTAACCTTAACTTTGCCCCGGTTGCGATATACTCTATTGACATGTACGGTGCAGAAGGAGAAGTTAAGCAGTTTGACCAGCCTGTTACAGTACAGGTCGAAATCCCTTCCGGCACACCTCACCCTGAAACCGGAGCCCCGATCAAGGTCGGTGATGAACTGGAGGCCTGGAGTTTCAACGAAAGCATCGGTGACTGGCAGGAAGAAGGCCTGGCTTCCGTAATTAGTGAAAATGGTGGCAAGCTCATCGCTGAGTTTGAGCAGACCCACTTATCCACCTGGTTCTTTGGTGGCCGTTTCTTCTGTAACCCACCAACCCGGTTCCTGATTGAAAACGTCAATCAGCCGCAGCAAGGCCCACAGACCTTCTACTATGTAGAAGTCATCAATACGAACAACGGCAACGTAGTAGGTACATTCACGAACACACGCTTCTACGATGGTGAAATCATCACCCTTATCGTTCCGGCAAACTTCCAGAATGCACCGGCGGTCGTACAATTTGAGATCTACCAGTACCAGGGAGATGCAACGCCACTGTACACCTCTCCACTGTTTGCGCCTTGTGGCGATCAGCTGACGATCAATCTGGATGATGTACTGGCCCCTCCTCCGGGTCTGGGCACTAAGTTCTTCGTAGATGTGGCAGGCACCTGCAGCTCTACCTTTAACGACCTTGTGGTTCGCCCTACCCTCCCTATACAGGTCCGCCCAAGTGGAAATACAGACTGGACACCACTGGGGTGGCTGGATGAAGGTCAGGGTTCTACCATGGCACTGGAGAAAGGTGCTTATTACGATTTCCGGATTTCTTACCGGACACTTGAGCGTTGTGTACTCAACCTTCAGGTACCAACCGCAGACTCCACGGTCATCATCGAGAGCTCCGTATATGAGTACAGTCCCGGAGTGCCCTTTATGGAAACCATTGACGTGGACTATGTAGATACGGATAACGACGGCATAGAAGAAACTGTTTTCTTCAACTATACCAATATCAACGTACCTGATCAGGCGTGCCAGGAGTATATCGATTTCCTGAACGCTCCGATCAACTAAGTTTTTTCGACAGGTTTAAGTAGTATTATTCTTAGGTAACGCTCCGTTCAGGGGCGTTACTTTTTTATTTCACCACCTGCCTCCTTTCCTTTGAAATATTAGCACATAGGCCGTACAGTTTACAAACTATTTCCTCACAATGGCCGTTTTAAAGTTTGTAAATCAGTAAATTGACAGTGACTATGAGTGTGAGCACCTGACGCCGGGGCTGCCTTATCAGAAAACTGTACAAATACCTACGCCTATGTCTTACCGATGCTATACCCACCGCTTTCTGCTGCTCCTGCTGTTTTTTACGACGGGAACCACTGTCCTGCTTGCCACCCACAACCGGGCTGGTGAAATCCGGGTAGAACTTGTGGACGGCGATTGCACAGGGCCAAACGGACTGACTGTCCGGGCTACTGTCATTACCTACACCAAAGCCAGTAGTATACCTGCCGACCGGGATACGCTCACTATCTGCTGGGGGGATGGTACCTGCGAGCGGGTGGCCCGTTCCAATGGCCCCGGCAGCCCACCGCAAGGGGTCATTTTGGAAAACGATACCAAGCGCAACTTTTACATCGCCACGCACACCTATCCGGCCAGGACAACCTACACGATCTCTATGACCGACCCCAACCGCAACGGTGGCATCCTAAACGTCAACTTCCCAAATTCCGATCAGGTCCGTTTTCATATACAAACCGAATACACCTTCCTCAACCCTCAGGTTCAGGGCTGCAACAACTCCCCCATACTCCTGCAGCCCCCGATTGATATCGGCTGCGTAGGCCGGGTATTCACCCACAATCCCAATGCTTTCGATGCCGACAACGACAGCCTGACCTATGAGTTCATTACCCCAATGCAGGATGTGAACCTCCCGGTACCCAACTATCAGGAGGTGACGGCAATCAACCCGGGGCCCAATAATCAAATTACCATTGACCGGTTTACAGGCGATATCGTCTGGGATGCCCCACAACGCGCAGGCGAATATAACATCGCCATTCTCATCCGCGAATACCGAAATGGGCAGCAGATCGGCTCTATCGTCCGGGACATGCAAATTCTGGTAGAGGAATGCGAAAACCTCCCTCCTGTTGTGGAGGTCCCCTTCGATGAAGTCTGTGTCATTGCCGGCAATGTGCTGGAGTTCAATGTACGGGCTACCGCACCGCTCTCTGAAGACGAACAGTTGGTCCGTCTGACCGCACTCGGCGGGCCATTCGAAGTCACCTACGGGCCAGCAACCTTCACGCCGAATACCGAAACTTTTGAAGAAGACCCCGTTGTCAAGACTTTCCGCTGGGATGTCCCCTGTGAAGCCATCAGCGCCCAATTCTATCAGGTTGTCTTCAAAGCGACTGATAATGGCTTTGGCGATACAACCGGCCTTGCAACGCTGAAAACGGTCCGTATAAAAGTGGTTGGGCCGCCGCCCGAGGACGTGCAAGCTGAACCGCAGTCCAATCAAGTCAATGTCTCGTGGCAAATGCCTTATGCCTGTGAAGCTACTGAGAACAACTACTTCCGCGGCTTCACCGTATGGAGGCGGGAAGGCAATGCCAACTTCGTGCGCGACACCTGCACCCCCGGACTCGACGGCAGCGGGTATACCAAGCTTTTCAATGTGCCCATCATGGACATGGAAAATGACAGGTATGTCTACACCGATACCGATGTGGAGCGGGGGCGGACCTATTGCTACCGCATCTTGGCCGAGTTCGCGCTCACTACTCCAACCGGCAGCACCACCTACAATCCGGTGGAGAGCCTTGCCTCAGACTCCATCTGCGTACAGCTCAACCGGGATATCCCACTGATTACCAATGTGAGCGTGCTCACCACCGATACAGGCAGCGGTGAAATGGAGGTCTGCTGGTCCAAACCGGTAGCTGAAGATTTAGACACCTTGCTCAACCCTGGCCCGTACGTTTACGAAGTCCTCCGTGCCGAGGGGCAAAACCCGCCCGGGGATGCTTTCCAGCCCATCGGGATCACCTTCAGCAGCCCGACTTTTGCCGGTGCAAATGACACCTGCTTTGTGGATACGGGCCTTAATACCGCTGAGCAATCCTACAGCTATATTGTCGCTTTCTACGTCAATAACGAGAGCGAGCCGCTCGGCCTGACCAACCCGGCGTCTTCCGTGTTCCTGAGCATTGAGCCAACGGACAACACCAACATCCTGTCCTGGTCGGAAAATGTGCCGTGGAACAACTTTGAATACACAATTTACAGAGAAAACGACAGCGGGGCCTATGATTCTCTCACCACCGTAACGGAGGGCCCCTACAGGGATGAAGGCCTCATCAATGGCACCGAATATTGCTACTACGTCCGCTCGGCCGGCACCTATGGCATAGAGGGCATCCCCGGGCCACTGCTGAATAATTCCCAACGGAATTGCAGTATCCCCATCGACAACATCGCACCCTGCCCTCCCACCCTTGAGGTAACAAACGGCTGTGATACCCAAACCGACTGTTCGGATGAAGAAGCCCTTGCCAATATGCTGGACTGGGTCAACCCCATGGACATCTGCGAGGAGACCGATGATGTGGTAGGCTACCGGATTTACTATGCGCCTTTTGAAGGCAGTGACTTCGAGTTCATCGCCTCCATTGACGATTCCAGGCTCACTGTTTACGACCATAAGCCGGAGATAGGCATTGCCGGCTGCTACGCCGTTACGGCAGTGGACACCTTCGCCAACGAAAGCGATTTCAGCAACATCATCTGCGTCGACAACTGCCCGTTTTACCAGCTGCCGAATGCCTTTACGCCCAACGGGGACGGTCAAAACGATGTCTTCCGCCCTTACCCCTATTGCTTTATTGACCGCGTGGAATTCACCGTGTTCAACCGCTGGGGGCAAGTCGTATTCACCACCAACGACCCCGACCTCAACTGGGACGGCACCAATCTGCAGGGGCAGGCCCTGGAAGATGGGACTTACTTCTACAATTGCCGTTACTTCGAGCAGCGGGTTACCGGTATTCAGCCCGGCCCTGAAATCCTGAAGGGCTACATTGAGCTGATTAAGAACAGCCGCTAAGCCATAAGCCAAGCTAAAAACACAAGCCCCGGGACGCCAATCAGGCAGCCCGGGGCTTTTTTCACAGCAATCAGCTTTTTATTAGCCGCCCAGTTGTCCGATTTCGTATTTCGCACGCTCAACGTACTTACTGTCTGTGATCATTTTATACGCTTCGATAGCGCCTGCTGTATCCCCTTTAGATTTCAGGATTTCCGCTTTCTGCATCAGGTACTTGTCTGCACCGTCAGCGGCCAGCTCAATGGCTTTTTCGGCATGCATCAGCGCATCGTCCTTGCTACCATCGCTTAGCAATGCATCGCTAAGGTAATAGTGGACATCTGCACTCTCACCACCTTCGAGATAAGCTGCAGCCATATCCTTGACCAGCGCCCAGTCTTTGTCGCCCCAGGCCACAGCAACCATATTCTCGGCTTTGCTGTTCATTTGCTCAGCTTTGTCCGCCTTGCCAGCCTTTTCGCAAGCTGCCCCGGCGGTTTGATAAGCCCCGACAGCCTTCGCCATCATCTCCATGCCTTCAAGCGCCTGTGCCTTGCCAATGTAATTGGCATAGAAGCCAGGGTTATAGTCTACTCCCTGCTGATAAGCTTCCAGCGCTTTTTCATGGTCATCAGCCTTACGTGCACTAGTGCCCACGTAGTAAGCTGCAATGGCACCATTTTTCTTAGCCAGTTGCATGACCTTGATATCCGTCTCCGAAGAAGAGTCTGCTGTTTCCAGTGCCTGGGCCATAAGCTCAAACGCTGCATCATACTCTTTCGCTTTCAGCTTGGCCAGCCCATCGTTGTAGAGGCTCGCAGCCGAAGCCGTTTGTTCTTCTTCCTGTGCGTTGAGCGTATTGGCAAACAGTCCAAAAATTGCAAAAACACCCGCTAAAATGATTGTTCTTTTCACGATAACAAACACGTTTTGTTAGTTTAAAAATTATGTACAATGGTACGAAACTCAACACTTATTTGCCTCTGAGACGCATAAATGCCGAATTTGTAACGTCGTTTTCTGGTTTTGGGTTTAGAAACAGCGCTTCTAAGCCCTTTTGCTCCCAATTATCGTCGGCGGTCAAACCAAAAGGTAGACAGTACCGTAAAAATGCCGAAATAAAGCAGGGACAATACACTGCCCCACCAAAAGACCGGCATTTCCCGGGGCTGATACCAAAGCAGCCCTACCATGGAGCCGATAAAGACCACCGTCGCTGTCAGATTGCCCGCCCGCCAACGTTCGGTCCGGCTTGGGTAGGCAAACTTCACCGGTACAAACTGTAACACCGCCAGCATTATTATAAACAAAAGGTTAACGCTGCTTGCCCACTCAAATACGAAAAGCAGGTAGAAAGCCACCATATTCCACATCACCGGAAAGCCAATGAAGTAGTAATCTTCTGAAATCATGCCCGATTTCCCGTAATAGATGGCCGAAGTGACCAAAATGAGAAAGGTGGCCCACAAGCCATAGGGGGTGGCGATAATTCCTGCCTGATAGATGAGAAATGCCGGGATTATGGCGTAACCGGCAAAGTCGATCACAAAGTCTATGCTCTTGCCGCTCATTTCCGGCAACACTTCAGCGACATTATAGCGCCGGGCCAGCGTGCCATCCACGCCATCAATGACCTGAGCTGCCAGCAGCCACCACATAGCGTTCGTATAGTTGTGCTGCGTACCTTCCACCATGGCCATAAATACGGTGATGATGCCACTTGCGGTAAAGAGGTGGACGGCCCAGGCCTGAGCCCGCTGAACAGTGGTGTACGGCTTCCCCATAGATTGATCTTGCTGCAGCGCTAAAATATGAGTAATTTTCGGCATTTTAGAATAACCAGCCTATGCCCTTTCCGACCTGGCGTTTACTCCGCCCTTCCATAGTTCTTTTAGCCCTGCTGGGACTGGGTGGAGCCTATCTTCACTTTTTCACCGATCAGCCCCTAAGCTGGCCGGCTTATCTGGCCATGATGTTTTTTTACGCCCTCATTTTCGGTATAGGTGCCTATGCCGCAAGCCTGAGGCAGGGCAACGATAGTGAAAGCCTTATGCTGGCGGGGCGGCAGCTGCCTCTTTTTCTGGCTATTTTCACCATGAGCGCGACCTGGGTCGGAGGAGGCTACATCAACGGTACCGCAGAGTATACAGCCAGTGCGGGGCTTGTATGGGTGCAAGCGCCCTGGGGCTATGCGCTAAGTTTGGTGGTTGGCGGCCTGTTCTTCGCCCGCCGGATGCGGACCTACCGCTTTCACACCTTACTGGACCCGCTGGAACAACGGTTTGGGAAACGTACCACCGCACTGCTGTTCCTTCCTGCCCTGTCCGGAGAGCTTTTCTGGACCGCAGCTATTTTGACAGCCTTAGGTACCACCTTTGGCGCTATAGCAGGGCTGGATACCCCAACCGCTATCATGGTTTCCGCTGTTATCACCATCGCCTACACCGCTTTGGGCGGGCTATGGGCGGTGGCGCTTACGGATGTAATTCAGCTCCTTTTGCTCTTTGGAGGATTGTGGCTGGTCACGCCCTATGCGTTGGGGCAAACTGGCGGATGGACGTCAGCCTGGGCGGATTACCTGCAAGCTTACGGTGCTGCGGCGAGCCTGCTGCCCAGCCGGGAAGCACTTGGGGCCTACTACTGGAATTGGTGGGACTATGCATTGTTGCTTATTTTTGGCGGCATTCCCTGGCAGGTCTATTTTCAACGGGTCCTCTCCTCAAAAGATGCAGATACGGCTGTCCGGCTATCCCTGATTGCAGGAGTGGTTTGCCTGTTGGCTGCCGTGCCTGCCGTTATAATTGGTATCGCTGCCCATGCCGCCGACTGGACCGCCCTGGGATTGCCGCCCCCACCTGACGCGGCCTCTACCCTGCCGTGGGTGGTCCGTTACCTAACCCCCTCCTGGGTAAGTATCATTGGGCTGGGCGCCATCGCCGCAGCAGTCATGTCCTCAGCAGATTCGTCCATCCTTTCGGCTTCCTCAATGGCCAGTTGGAATGTTTTCCGGCCTTTGATCCAGCCTAAAGCCTCTCCAGACAGGCTAGGCAAGGTCGTACAGCGTATGATTTGGATTATTGGCGTGGCGGCTACCTTAATTGCCCTGAATATTCAGAGTGTTTATGAGTTGTGGTTCCTGTGCAGCGACTTTGTGTATTGCCTGCTGTTCCCGGCCCTGGTCTGCGCGTTGTTTGATCCAAAAGCCAACTCAATTGGGGCTGTTGCCGGATTATTGGCCGCGGCTTTCCTGCGTTTTGGGGGAGGAGATGCCACCCTCGGCATACCCTTGCTGCTCCCTTACCCCATGGTTGAGGATGGGGTGTCGCTATTCCCATTCCGCACTACAGCGATGCTCTCCGGATTACTCACTATCGTAATCGTATCGAGGCTAACCCTGCGGTGGAGCCCTCCGCAGCAACTGAGAAAAATAGGCTGATATTGTGTTACCACACCGGGCGGTGCTCGCTGAACGCAGGCTGCACCTTGTCTTTTTCAGAAAGGATGACTTCGTTGAGGTCAAATTCCCAGTCGATACCCAGTTCCGCATCGTTAAACAGGATGCCGCCTTCGTGCGCCTGAGAGTAGAAATTGTCGCATTTATAGAAAAATTCAGCCGTTGGGCTGAGCACGAGATAGCCATGCGCAAAGCCACGGGGTACGAAAAGCTGCCTTTTATTTTCGGCACTTAGCCGCAAGCTGAACCACTTGCCGTAGGTCGCTGATCCGGGGCGGATGTCCACCACCATATCCAGGACTTCCCCTTCGAGTACACGGACCAGTTTCGCCTGAGCCATATCACCGACCTGATAGTGCAAACCCCGCAGCACACCTCGGGTTGAGCGTGCCTGATTGTCCTGAACGAAGGGCACAGTGATCCCTGCTTCCTCAAACCTTTGCTGGTTGAAAGCTTCGTAAAAATAACCCCGGTCATCTTTCCAAACCTGAGGCTCAAATATCTTCAGCCCCTCGATGGGCGTATCCAGAAATGGCATATTAGTTTGACTTTACGCCTGCAATATAGTTGCTGCCTGCGGGTTTTCCCAAAGCACAGCGGTAAATCGCTATTTTTTGCGGAAAAACACGCCAATGGGCACCCCGGAGAAATTAAACTGCTTGCGAAGCTGATTCTCCAGATAGTGCCGGTAGTTCTCTTTCACATGTTTGGGGTTGTTGCAGAAAAAGGCAAATGCCGGGTAGTAGGTAGGCAACTGCGTGACGTACTTGATTTTAACAAAACGCCCCCGGTGAGAAGGTGGCGGATAGCGCTCAATGGCCTCCAGCATGACTTCATTGAGGGTTGATGTCTTGATCTTCCGGCTCCGGTTCTCATAAACCTCAAGCCCGGCCTCCACCGCCTGAAAAATCCGCTGCTTGTCCGCAACAGAAATAAAAAGGATAGGCACGTCTGAAAATGGCGCAATCCGGTTGCGGAGCTCTTTCTCATAATCCCGGGCTGTATTGGTTTCCTTTTCCAGGAGGTCCCACTTGTTTACCAGGATGACAATGCCTTTATTCCGGCGCTGCGCCAGCCGGAAGATGCTCATATCCTGCGTCTCCATACCGGTTTGCGCATCGATCATCAGCAGGCAGACATCCGCTTCCTCAATGGCTTTGATGGCGCGCATCACAGAGTAGAACTCCAGGTCTTCGTGCACCCTGGACTTTTTCCGTATACCGGCGGTGTCTATCAGCAGAAACTCTTTATCGAACTTGGAGTACGTGGAGTGAATAGAGTCGCGGGTAGTGCCGGCAATATCGGTGACAATATTACGATCTTCTCCCAAAAGCGCATTTGTTAAAGAAGACTTCCCCACATTAGGCTGCCCCACGATAGCAAAGCGCGGCAGCTGGCTGGGTTCCTCCTCTTTTTCTTCAATATGCTCCACTACGGCATCCAGCAGATCACCCGAGCCACTGCCTGTCAAAGAAGACAGGAAGTAGGTATTCTCGAAGCCCAGGCTCCAGAATTCGTTCGCCTCCATCATGCGGTTGTGGTTATCCACCTTATTGACGGCGAGGTACACCGGCTTTTCGGTCCGGCGCAACATGCTGGCCACTTCCTCATCCAGGTCTGTAATGCCCGTGGTCACATCAACCATAAAGACAATCACCCTGGCTTCCTCGATAGCGATTTGGACCTGAGAACGGATGGCCGCCTCAAAAATGTCTTCGGAATGCTTCACGAAACCACCGGTATCGACCACCGTGAAGGTCTTCCCATTCCAGTAGCTGGTGCCGTATTGCCGATCGCGCGTGACGCCACTGATGTCATCAATAATGGCCTGCCGCTCTCCGATCAACCGGTTGTATAGCGTCGATTTGCCTACGTTGGGCCGGCCGACAACCGCTACAATATTATTACTCATTGCTTTGTATTCAAATTTTTACAGCCCACAA
>JANSXW010000109.1 GCA_024742755.1 bacterium
TCTTATTCTGCTCGTCTTCCTGGGTTACTCGGGTATCTACTGCCATGGTATTTTTCTTTTAAGCATTGGCGTATACTCAACTTAACGCCTTTTCTGCACAAATCCTCTTCCGAAGGCCGGGATTCACATAAACTTAACGTCCGCCATCAGTCCTTTTCGGTGGCCAGCACGCCATTGACCTTGTAGCGCATCGCCAAATCCATGATAGCGACGACATGCTCAGTCGGTGTGCCTTCTTCCGGCGAAATGGTGATGCTGGGCTTGCTGCTCCGGGAAATACGCCGGATCTCATTCTCCATATCTCCCAGCGACCGGCGCCGGTTGTCCAGGAAATAGTTGCCTGAACGGCTGATGCGCACATCCTCAACCTGACTGCTGCTGGGCGCACTGCTCCGGGAGCTGCTCGGCAACTTCAGGTTCAGGGCATTGGGCGCCACAAGAGAAGAAGTCAGCATAAAGAAAATCAGCAACAGAAAAATAATATCCGTCAGGGAAGACATACTAAACTCCGCAGAAACTTTACTTCGTTTTTTAATGCCCATGCTTTCGTTTTTAGTTTATGATCGAGGCTCCGTTGCAATAATCGCGTTGACCTTCAACCGGTTGGCGATTTCCATCACCTCTACGACCCGGTCAAAAGGCGTGCCCATTTCCGCAACGATGGTAATGGCCGCATTGTCCCGGTTATCGGAAGTGCGGACTTCCATGCGCAAGGCGCGTTCCAGATTGCGGGCAGCCGTCTCATTATTGTTTACAGTGGTGCGCCCGTTCTTTTCCAGTGTCACCACAATAGAAGTGGAGGCCACCGTTTTGGAATCCGACTTCGGCAGCTCAAATGGCTGAATGCGCACAAGTGTGGAGGTGAGCATGAAAAAAATCAGCAGGAGGAAAATAATGTCCGTCAGTGACGACATACTAAACTCCGCGCTCACCTTGCTCCGCTTTTTTAGTCCCATAGGTGCTTTAATTTAGGCAGAAGGCTCCTGCAGCAGGTCCATAAACTCCACTGTGGTGCGCTCCATTTTAAAGACGACTTTCTCTACGCTGGCCACCAGAAGGTTGTAACCAACGAAAGCCAGGATACCAATAAACAGCCCAAAAGCCGTGGTAATCAGGGCCTGATAGATACCGCCCGCCAGTACATCCGGCGTCACGTTCTGCTCAGTCGCCATTTTGTAGAAGGCCAGGATCATACCCGTTACCGTACCAAAGAAGCCGATCATAGGCGCGGCACCGGCAATACTGGCCAGGGTAGAGAGGTTTTTCTCCAGCTTAAAAATCTCAAGGTTGCCTACATTCTCAATAGCGGCGTCGATATCGCGAAGCGGCTTGCCAATGCGCTGCAGCCCCTTTTCCACCATACGGGCCACGGGAGAATCCGTCGTCTGGCACAGTGCCTTCGCACCATTGATGTTGCCCGACTGTACGTTGGCGCGGATATTATTCATGAAGTTCTCATCGATTTTGCCAGCCCGCTTAATAGTGAGGTAGCGCTCGACAAAGATGTAGATGGCCATGACCGAAAGTACCAACAGCACAAGCACGATGATAATTCCGAGTGGGCCACCCTGGGTAATAATGTCAAAGAAACTCTGAGTACCAACCCCTTCACCTTCCCGGTCGAGGCCCTCAGCAGTTTGAAACAACAATAGCGTGTGTTGCAGCATGATGTCTGATATGGTTTTTAGTTTTGATGGGTGCGTCTGTCCCCCGACAAGGAGTACAGCGGACATTTTTTGTAATGTAAAGCTCAACGCTTTCCAAGTACGCCAAATTATCAAAACAAATGGAAATTATTAGAATGTAGGCGCCTCAGATGTGATTATTTTGCCTTTCTAGCGAAAATTCGCTAATATTGGAGCACTAAAACGTATCCGGGTTGTTATCTCAAGACAACCCCTTCAAAAATATCAAATCAAACCAATCATCACTCAATGAGCAGAAGAATCACTAAAGTAGCCGTACTGGGTTCCGGTGTCATGGGCTCTGGCATAGCCTGCCATTTTGCCAACATCGGCCTGGAGGTATTGATGCTGGATATCGTTCCCCGCGACTTGCCGGAAGATCAGCAGAAGGACCCGGCTGCCCGCAACAGCATCGTCAACGCCGCCCTGAAAAGCGCCATCAAGAGCAAACCCGCCGCGCTGTACAGCAAAGATTTCGCCAGCCGGATCACGACCGGCAATTTTGAGGACGATTTCGCTAAGATTAAAGATTGCGACTGGGTCATTGAGGTAGTTGTGGAGCGTCTGGACATTAAGAAAAAGGTGTTCGATCAGGTGGAGCAGCACCGCAAGCCGGGCTCCCTCATTACTTCCAATACCTCGGGTATCCCCATCCATATGATGCTGGAAGGGCGCAGCGATGACTTCAAAAAGCACTTCTGCGGCACCCACTTCTTCAATCCCCCCCGTTACATGCGCCTGCTGGAAATCATCCCCACCCCGGAGACGGCTCCCGAAGTGGTGGATTTCTTCATGCACTACGGTGATGTTTACCTGGGCAAGCAAACCGTTCTCTGCAAGGACACGCCCGCCTTTATCGCCAACCGTGTAGGCGTGTACGCAATGGCGAAGATTTACCAACTCACCACCGAGCTGGGCCTGCGCATTGAGGAAGTCGACAAGCTCACCGGCCCAACCATCGGCCGACCCAAAACCGGCACCTTCCGACTGGGCGACCTCGTGGGCCACGATACCGCCGCCAACGTCATCAACGGCCTTAAGCAAAACTGCCCCGATGACGAACAAGCCGCTACTTTCGAAATCCCAAAATACCTGCAGTTCCTGCTGGACAATAAATTCCTGGGCAACAAAACCGGGCAGGGCTTCTACAAAAGAACCAAGGAAAAGGATGAGCATGGCCGCCGCGTCATCCTCGCCCTCAATCTGGAGACCCTCGAATACGAGCCCAGCCAAAAGCCGGACCTGCCCAGCCTGAAAATGGCGAAGCAGATTGATGATCAGGACAAGCGCATCGCTGCCATGTTTGACGCGGACGATAAGGGCGGGGAACTGGTACGCAAATCGCTGCTGGGCCTCTTTGCCTACGTTTCCAACCGCATCCCGGAAATTTCTGACAACCTCTACAGCATCGATGATGCTATGAAAGCCGGTTACGCCTGGAACGTTGGCCCCTTCGAATACTGGGACATTATTGGCATTGAGAAAGGCATCCAACTGGCGGAAGCGCAAGGGGAAACCATCGCACCCTGGGTGAAGGATATGGTCGCTGCCGGGCATACGCAGTTCTACAAGCGCGAAGGCGGGCTCAAGAAATTCTATGACCTTGAATCAAAGGGCTACAAAGTCGTACCGGGCGCTGAGGAGTTCATCATCCTGGACAACTACCGCGACCGCGCACCGGTGATGAAAAACAACGAAGTCGTCCTGCACGATATTGGTGATGGCGTACTTTGCCTGGAATTCGTCAGCCCACATAACTCTATAGGCGAGGGCGTACTCCGCGGCATGAACGAAGCCATCCAAATCGCTGAAGAAGGCGACTGGAAAGGCCTGGTTATTGGCAACAACGCCCAGCATTTCTCCGTAGGCGCCAACCTGATGATGATCGCCATGCTGGCCTATCAGCAGGAATTCGACGAACTGAACATGGCGGTCAATCTTTTCCAGCAAACGACGATGCGCTGCCGGTACTCTTCCGTGCCTGTAGTGGCGGCCACACAAGGCTACGTCTTTGGTGGAGGTTGCGAAACCATCATGCACTGCGATGCCACCCTGGCTGCTGCTGAATCCTACATCGGACTGGTGGAAGTGGGCGTAGGGCTCATCCCCGGTGGTGGCGGCACTAAAGAATTTGCCCTGCGCGCTTCCGACCGCTTCTTTGAAGGCGATGTGCAAATCCCGACCCTCATCGAGCAGTTCAAGACCATCGCGCTGGCCAATGTGGCAACTTCTGCCCATCAAGCCTACGACTATGGCTACCTGCTGCCAGAGAAAGACCACATTGTGCTCAACACCGACCGCAACATCGCTCAGGCGAAAGCGAAAGTACTGGAACTGGCAGAAGGCTACACCAAGCCTTTACAGCGTGAGGACATCACCGTGCTGGGCCGTACGGGCCTCGCTGCCCTCTACGCTGCTGCTAATGAATTACGCCTTGGGCGCTATGCCTCCGAGCATGACATCAAGATTGCCCACAAGGTAGCCTGGGTGCTCTGCGGTGGCGACCTTACCGGTCAGCAGCAAGTGTCAGAGCAGTACCTTCTTGATATTGAGCGGGAAGCCTTCCTGAGCCTCTGCGGGGAGCAGAAGACGCTGGAGCGCATTCAGCATATGCTGCAGACGAATAAGCCGCTGAGGAACTAGAGACTTTCAAATCCAGTTTTTTTTATAAAATCAAGTCTGTTATGGAAATCGAAAGCAGTCAGAAATTTACCTCACTTCAATTGGAGCTATTGAAGTTATATTCCTTTGAACCCTCAGAAGCGGAGTTAAAGGAAGTACGCCATATGCTTGCAACCTTTTTCATGGAACGTTTCCAAAGTAAACTGGACGAGGCTGTGGCAGAACGTGGAATTTCTGATGAAACGCTGGATGAATGGCTTAATAAAGCAGCAGTTGGATAGCTAACTGTTTCTGGTGTACCGATTTCGATATTCTTGATCGCTTAAATTTCCTAAAGTCAAAGTAATCCGGTTAGAGGCTGTTAAAAGCCTGCTCAATCTGGATTCATAAAATAGAAATTATCATGGATGCATATATCGTAAAAGCATACCGCTCCGCCGTAGGCAAAGCCAAGAAGGGCGGTTTCAAAAACTACCGCTCGGATGACCTGGCGGTGGATATCATTACCCATCTTTTGGAACAAACGCCGGAACTGGACCCCAAGCTGGTCGACGACGTTATCGTTGGCTGCGCAAACCCCGAGGGCGAGCAGGGGTTACAGATCGGGCGGCAGATTTCCATGCGTGCCCTGGGCAAGGAAGTCCCCGGCGTAACCGTCAACCGCTACTGTGCTTCCGGCCTGGAGACCATCTCCATCGCGGTCGCAAAAATCCGCGCAGGCATGGGCGAAATTTACGTTGCCGGGGGTACCGAAAGCATGAGCTCTATCCCTATGACGGGCTACAAGCTTGCACCCAGCTACAAGGTGGCTTCCTCCACGCCCAATTACCTGGCGAGCATGGGCCTGACTGCCGAGGCTGTAGCCAATAAGTTCAACATCAGCCGGGACCAATCCGATGAATTTGCCTACCGTTCGCACGTCAAAGCCGCTGAAGCCATCGACGGTGGGAAATTCAGTGACGAGATTGTACCGGTAAAAGTAGAAGATGTATACGTAAAAGACGGCAAGAGGGTGAGCAGCGAGCACACCGTAGGCATGGATGAAGGCGTACGCCGTTCCACCACGGTCGAAGCGCTTGGTAAGTTACGCCCGGTCTTTGCGCAGGGCGGCGTAGTGACTGCGGGCAACGCTTCTCAAACTTCCGACGGAGCGGCTTTCACCTTGGTGATGAGCGAGGAAATGGTCAAAAAGCTCAATCTCGAGCCTATTGCCCGTCTGGTCTCCTGCTCGGTAGCCGGTGTAGACCCGTTGTACATGGGCATTGGCCCCTGCGCAGCGATCCCCAAGGCGCTGAAGTACGCCGGCCTGAAGCTCAACGACATCGACCTGATCGAGCTCAACGAGGCCTTCGCCGCTCAGGCTCTGGCCGTCATTCAGGAAGCCGGGCTCAACCCCGATATCGTGAATGTGAACGGAGGGGCCATCGCACTCGGCCACCCGCTGGGCTGTACCGGTGCCAAACTCTCCACCCAGCTCTTCAATGAGATGCGCCGCCGTGGCAACAAATACGGTATGGTGACGGCCTGTGTAGGTGGCGGGCAGGGTATTGCCGGTATCTACGAACTACTGAATTAAGAGGGTCACAACTCAATTAGAATAACAGAGCCCCCGTTTTACTTGCTGTAGAGCGGGGGCTTCTTATACCCTGGAAGAATCGCCTGATTTCTTACGCTCCAGCTTGATTTGCCCAAGCTTCCGTTCCACGGACAACGGGGTAGGCGTAACCTCTTGCCAGAAACCATTGAGGGAAGACTCCCAAATGCTCCGCTTGAATTCAAACTGGTATTTGCGGACATACTTCCCGCCTTCCAGTGTTTCCGGTGTGATGTTATCAATGCTATACTCTCCATTAGTCACCTCCCGCATGTATATCGAGCGGTCCTGATACATTTTGCCAACAAGCTCCTGCGTGATCACGCTATCCTTATTGACGTAGATGTAGGACATGCCTTTGATGTAGCCTTTCTCAAGGGTAAGGTAGAGTTCAACCGGCAGCGCTTCGCCCGTGCTTTTTTCAATAATGGAGCCTACCCAGAGCCCTTCCAGTCCATTTTGGGCAGAGAGCGTACCTGTAGCTAGCAGCAGGCAGATTAAGATGTTGAATTTCATAGCTTGGTGTTCAAATCAATCAATTCATTAAATATCGGTATAAATCCCTACCCATCCAAATTGCAGGTCTCAGCCTCTTCAGATAGGTTAAGCCAGTTTTAATTGGGTTGCAACTGCTCCGGGCGGATCGCCGCCGCATTCCGCGCAATAAAATACTGCCCCAGCAAGTACGTACTCATGATCAGCACCCGCGCATACGGCACCGGCTGCCCGAATTTATTCGCCGCAATCAGGCTGTCGGAAAGCACAAAGAGCAGCACACCCGCCATCAGCCCCAGGAAGTGCTCCCGGCTCAGCAGCCCCCGCAGGTTGAAGGCGCCCATCGCCATCGTCACGATCGCGGCAGCATAGACCGCAACCGGCACTTTCATACCTGCAGGTATACCTGCCCAGAGCATGCCTAATATCCCCAGGAGGTAGAGCAGGAAAGGCAAGGCCAGCCAGGGTTTCTGGCGGATATCCCCGGATTTCGCACCCGGATAAGTCCAAAAGGCAACCGCATAGCATACCTGTGCGGCCAGAAAACTGCCCAGTCCGAACAGGAAAAACTGCTCGGCCTGCGGCCCGTATTCCACAAACATCAACAGGGTATCCCCGCCTATGGAAAAGATCAGCCCGGCCAGTACCAACCGGCTGAAGCGGCTGCCCATAGGCCGGCATTCCAAGTAGAACCAAAGCGACAAAGTCGTCAGCAGCAGTGGCTTTACAGCCAGAATGACCGGTTCGGTAAGCGTATACTCCCCGTAGATTTCTGCCAGGGCAAGGGCCCCGAAAAGCGGGATCAGGTAGCGAGACATCATCGGCAAATTGAATTTGAAGGCAATTAAATGTAATTTTGGGGCTTTCAGCTGTTGGGCGACGAAGAAGTGCTGCAACATCGCAACGAAGTACCAACGCTTCAAATATTGGAGAAAATTACCAAAAACTGAACTATGAAACTCAAGAGCTCCATCCTTCTCTTTTTCTTTGGCCTCCTTTCTATTGGTGCTACGGCACAGATTACCCTCACTGCCGATGATGTGCCTGCCTTTGGTGAGGTCTATGCCAATGCCGTGGATACGTTCCTGGCCAGCGTTGATGTAGGCCCGGCCAGTGCCGATGCTCAAACCTGGTCGTTCCTTGACTTTGATGCCGATGAAGTCTTCACCAATACAGTCGTCATGCCTTCCGAAACACCCGCTGCTGATCTCTTCCCTACTGCCACTTTCGCCTTTGAAGGCAGCAATAGCCTGTACAGCTTTGCCGAGGTCACTCCCGATGCCTTGTTTGCCGCAGGCGGGTCTGCACCGGGACCGGACGGTACAATTTACACGGTAGCCTTCGAAAATCAACAACAACTGCTTCCCCTGCCCGCCACCTACGGAGCGGTATTCGAAGATGAATTTAGCTACCAGCTTGAAATAGACGGGAGCACTTTGGGAGCCGACTCAGTCCGCCTGATCGGCGGGGGCACCGTAGCTGCGGAGGTGGACGCCTTCGGTGAGATCACCGTTCCGGCGGGCACCTTTGAGGTGCTGAGACAACGTAGCGTCATTACCACAGCCGACTCCATCTACGTGAAAATCTTCGGCACTTTCATCCTGATCGAGGTAATCGAAAACACAACTGTCTCTTACGAATGGTGGGGCGCAGATGGTGTAGGCACGGTGTGCAGTATCGACTTTGATGTGGATGGCAATCCCATTTCTGCCACCTACCTTGCTGGCATTAACCCGAGCGATCAGCCTCCGGTAGCCGATTTCTCTTTGGAGCTGCTCAGCGACGGGCAGGTACAGTTTACGGATGCTTCCACCAACATGCCTGTTAGTTGGGCGTGGGACTTTGGCGACGGCAGCACGGGCACCGGGCAAACCCCCCTTCATACTTACAGCGCGCCCGGTACTTACACGGTTTGTCTCACAGCGACTAATCTGGCAGGCAGCGATACCCATTGCCAGGAGGCGACGATTGTCCTGCCACCGGCCGCCAGCTTTACCTTCGAAGACCAGGGAGCGGGCACGATAGCCTTTACCGATGCTTCCTCCAACGATCCTACAGCCTGGTCATGGGACTTTGGAGATGGCAACAGCAGCACTGCACAAAACCCAACCCACACCTACACTGAGAATGGCACCTATACCATCTGCCTGACTGCGACCAACAACGCGGGCAGCGATGTAAGCTGTGCCGAGCTCTCTGTAGTGGTGGTCAATGCCAATGAGCTTTCAACCGTGGCTTTCGCCAATGCCTTTCCCTCTCCCGCCGAGGACTGGCTTCGGATTGACTTTGGCGCATGGCAGGGGCAGCCTGCTATCCTGACTGCCTTTGGGGTTAACGGGCAGCAGATTTTCAGCCGTAGCCTGAAACAAACGCCTGCTTCGTTCGAGGTGGATGTGACCAAGTGGGCCGCAGGTACGTATTATCTCCGCATACAGGGAGGGGGACAGGTGCAGACCTTACCAGTGACTGTACGGTAGGGCACTGCTCCGCCGGGACGGTCTCAGTGTAATGCTAACGGATCGTGTGATGGTCATCCGGTAGGTGCCAATTACCACGCCTAAAGCTGTAGCAGGCGGTGGCTGCCCGCTATCGCCTCTACCGCTTCGCCATTCGCATCTGTTCGCTATCCCAGGAGTGGTCATCCTCAAGGAGGCCCCTTCGGCGGTCTTCTTCCAGCAGCTTCTCCTGAGCGGCGATCTCCTGCCGGGCCTTGAAGATATAAGCTTCTTCATTGCGGGGCTGAGAAGCCAGCCTTCTGAGGCTCTCCTCATCGGAACGGATGAACTGCTGAGCCTGCCGGTGCAGGGTGTACTTCCGGAAACCCATCTCGCTCAGCACATCACTGGCCAGCTTAACGGAGGTGTCCAGGGATTCCCGGTATACATTTTCCACACCTATGTTCAGCAATTCGTAGGCATCGTACCGGTTTTGGGCGCGGACCATCAGTTTGACGTGCGGGTATTTTTCCCTAACCCGCTTCACAAGGTTTGCCGTGACACCCGGATTGCCAATGGTAGTGATCAGAATATCTGCTTCTGCAATCCCGGCCGATTCCAGCAAATCCATCCGGCTCGCATCTCCGTAAAACACCTTGAAGCCCATCTTCCGCAGAAAGTCGACCCGGTTGGAGTCAAAGTCCAGCACGGTAGGCTCTACGCCAAACGCCCGCAGAAACCGGCCGACTGTATTCCCAAAGTGGCCGAAGCCTACGAGGATGACTTTGCTGCTCTTTTCTACCTCGTCCATGGGGCGTTCCACCGACTCTTTGGTGCCAAAGCGCGGCAGGACCAGGCGCTCATTCAGAATGGCAAGTATGGGCGTAAGGGTCATGGAGATGGCGGTAACCACCAGCATCATATCGGTTACAGCCCTGCCCAGGATTTCCAGCTGGAAGGCAAAGGAAAAGAGCACAAAGGCAAACTCGCCGATTTGCGCCAGGCTGACGGTCATCAGCAGCCGCTGGTCCAGCTTCATGTTGAAAACTGCGCCCACAATGAACAGGACCAGGGCTTTCAAAAGGATGATTCCAACGACCAGCCCGCTGATCATCAAGGGGTTTTCACCGACCACCACGAAGTTGATAGACGCCCCAACCGCCATGAAGAATAAGCCCAGCAGGAGATCTTTGAAAGGCTCCAGCGTGCTTTCCAGCTCGTGCTTAAACTCGCTTGTGGCCAACACCACACCACCCAGAAATGCGCCCAGTGCCGGGCTCAGCCCCGCCAGCTCCATCAGCAGAGAAATCGCCAGGACAATAAGCAGAGCCGAAGCGATGAGCAGCTCCCTCACGCCGGTCCTGGCCACCAGCCGCAGCATGGGGACAAACAGATAACGCCCGGCCAGCACCACCAGCGCTACCGAAGAAATAATGACGAGCGTCTGCAAACCCAGGGGCAGCCCTTCCAGCAGGTTGATGCCTCCGTGGTGGTCATCGGACTCCGCACTGTGTCCGGCCACCGACAGCAGCGGCAGGGCACCCAACATGAAAATCACGATGATATCCTGAAACAACAGCACGGAAAAAGAAGCAGCCCCGGCGGTGGTATTCATCAGCCCTTTCTCCTTCAGGGTTTGCAGCACAATAGCCGTGGAAGAGAGGGCCACTGCCATGGAGATGGCTAGAGCGACTTTCCAGCCGAACCCCATCAGGGCAAACATCAGAAAGGAAAGCCCCATGGTAGCTGCCACCTGCAGGCCGCCCATGCCGACTATCGTCTTCCGCATATTCCAGAAGTTCCGGGGTTCAATCTCCAGCCCGATCAGGAAGAGCATCATCACGACGCCAAATTCGGCAAAGTGCAGAATGTCTTCCCCTTCCTCACCCACAAAACCCAGCAGGAAAGGGCCGATCAGGATGCCAGCCAGCAGGTACCCCAGCACAGCGCTCAACCCGAAACGCTTGGCGATGGGGACACAAACGACTGCGCCGGCCAGAAAGACAATGGCTTGAAAAAGGATGGTTCCGGTCATGATTTACTGAGGTTGCTGAGTTCAGGAATATCGGTTTGGAAGACGCAGTCCTTTAGGCTTTGCAGCGATTTGCCTTCCTGCAGATAGTCGATGACCTGCCGGTACTGCCAGGCAAATTTCTCCAGGTCCTCTTGGGATAACCGGTGCGTGCCCATCACTGCAAATGGCGAAAGGTACTCCATCTGGCAGAGCCGTGCCGTCTGCTCAAAGGGCCGCAGGAATTCATTGATGGAGTAGAGGTTGCGGCCTTCTGAACAGTACACTTTAGCTGAGCCTCCCGTTGTGATGATCTGCAGGCACTGTTTGCCGGCCAGGGCATTGCCCTGCGGCCCGTACGCCCAGCCGTACTCCAGCACCAGGTCAATCCACTGCTTCATCAGGGGCGGGCAGCTGTACCAATAAAACGGATGGTGCCAGACGATGACCTCGTGTTGGGCCAGCAGGTTTTTCTCGTACGGAATGTCGATGTGAAAATCGGGGTAGCGCTCGTACAAATCATGGAAGGTGACGCCCTCCATATCCTGTATGTTCTGAATAAGCGCCTTATTCGTCCTCGACTGCTCAAATCTGGGGTGAGCAAATAGGATGAGTACTTTTTTCATGGCACGGATTTATGGCAGCTAATGTGTCCCCGCCCGAAGCGGTTGATTAGGTTTTAAAAGTAGTAAATTAATCCATGCCTAAGAAGAGGTGCCGGCGCGGGAACGGCCTTTATAGTTCCTCCACCACCCAGCCTCCGATTGCCCGCTGCGCTGCATCGAAGCTAACGCCAATGCCAAACATGCGCTTCCCGCTGCTGCGAAAACGATCCGCGTACGCACGCTCCCGGATTTGAGCTACAGCCGCCTCAGCAGACTCCCCAAACTTGAACTCGAAAATATAGACGGTATCCGGAGTCTGCACAATGACATCGGCACGGCCGCAGGAGGAGTGCGTTTCGCTATCTGCATAGATGCCCAGGTAGTTGAAAATGATATGTACTAAGCCGTGGTAGAGCCCTTCTGATTTTTTGTCAAACGTCTCGTAAGGCAAGCCCGCGAGCATGCTATCGAGGATTCGACGGACTTGCTCAAGATCGCCGGTATTAAAAGCCTGCCGCATATTCCGTATCGTACGGCCGGTATGCCGGTGGCCTTGCTCCGGTGCCAGTTCATCGATCAGAAATTGGTACATACTTTCCCGCACTTCTTTGTTGGGGTAGTCAAGCACGTACTCGCCAGTCATGACATCAACTGATTTGACCGTAAGGTAGCCAGCGTGAAAGAGCAGGGAAACCGGCGCTACATAATCCAAGTCAAACTGCTCAAACACGATACTGCTGACCTCCATGTTTTCCACGGCAAAAAGCTGCCGTTCCCGCATCTGCTCAATCAGGAAATTGGGGCTGCCCGTAGCAAACCAAAAGTTAGTAAATTGCTGCTTAGACAGAAAATTGAGTATGCCAAACGGGTTGTAAAGCCGGGCTTTGCCATCCCAGGAATAGCCATTGTACCAAATCCTCATATGCTTAAGAAGGACCTCCATGCTAATGCCCAGCGTTTCCCGGGTAGCCTCCAGGTGACCTTCAAAGTAGTGTTCAAGCTCTTGCTGGGTGTAGCCGGTCAGGGTGGCGTAATTCCGGTCGAGCGTCAGGTCATTCAGGTTGTTGAGGTGAGAGAAGATAGACACTTTTGAAAACTTGGTGATGCCCGTAATAAAAACCAGCCGCAGCTGCGTATCCGCACTCTTGATGATGCCGTAAAACTCCCGCAAAATATCGCGGTTGGCTTTCGCCTGCGCTATGCTTTCGGCGCTCAGGTAGTCGATGATGGGTTTGTCGTATTCGTCTATCAAAAGTACGACCTGCCCGTACTTTTCATGAGCGGCGGTAATCAGCTCATTGAACCGGGCTTTGTAGTTCGAGAGGCTAAGCTCCAGCCCCAATCGTTTCGCTTGTCCATCCAGAGCTCTTGACAAAGCGCTCTCCAGCCCTGACTGTTCGTAATCCATGGCGTCAAAGGAAAAGTGAAGCACCGGATGGCGCTGCTCCCAGTCCCAATGCGCTTCAATCCATAATCCTTCGAACAGGGCCTTGTTGCCCTCAAACAGCTCCTTAAGCGTAGATACCAGCAGCGATTTGCCAAAGCGGCGGGGCCGGGAGAGAAAGTAAGGCTTCCCCATCGTCACCATACGGTGCACCAGCTCCGTCTTGTCCACATAGACGTATCCGCCGTTGCGTATTTCGCTAAAGCTCTGTATGCCGATGGGCAGTTTTTTCATACTCGTAAAGATAGGCAAATTCAATCAAGCGCGGCAACAAGGAAATCGTATCTATCCGGCCCCTCTTCCCACCGCCCTCTTCCCAAACCGCTCCCGTATCCCATCCATAGCCGCCTGCAGGCGCTGCTCTTCCGCTGAGGCATCAAAGAGGCTCAGTTGTGGATGGCCGGGCACGAGCTTGCTGAAGCGCACGCCCAACAGGCGCACCAATTGACGGCGCTCGTATAACTGTTCCAGCAACTCCTGCGCATGGTGGAGGAGCGTGGTGTCAGATGCCGTATGGGGCAACCGGTGCTGCCGGGTGAAGGTATTGAAATCGGTATACCGCAGCTTCACGGTGATGCAGGCGGTCAGCCGGCCGGACTGCCGGAGCTCGAAGGCGAGCTGAGATACCATCTGATTGAGGGTGGTGCGGAGGAATTCAACATTCGTCGTATCGGTCTGAAAAGTGCGTTCTGTGGAGATGGACTGCCGCTCGGTATAGGGCACGACGGGCCGGTGGTCAATGCCGTGCGCTTTTTCCCACAATTGCTTGCCGGGCTTGCCAAATTCACGCTGCAGCAACAAAGGAGGTACTTGACTAAGCGCCTGTACCGTGCGTATGCCCATTTGGCTCAGCCGATGGCAGGTGACCTGCCCCACCGCCGGCAAACGCCGTACGGGCAGAGGCGCCAAAAACTGTTTTTCCCTGCCCGATTCTACCAGTTGTGCGCCATTGGGCTTGCTTTCCCCTGCGCCAACCTTCGAAACGAGCTTGTTAATCGACAAGCCAATGGACAAAGGCAGGCCGCTTTCGCGAATGACCTTCTGCCGCAGCTCCTGCGACCATTTCCAGCAGCCAAAGTAGCGGTCCATACCACTGATGTCCAGGTAAAATTCATCAATGGAAGCCTTTTCGAGCACGGGAGCGTCCTCCGCCAGTATTTCCGTAACCAGCCTGGAATGCTTCAGATAGCTTTCCATATCGCCCCGCAGCACCGTCGCGTCCGGGCAGCGCAGCAGCGCATGGCGTATGGGCATGCCGGAGCGGATGCCAAAGCGCCGCGCTTCATAACTGCAGCTTGCGACCACGCCCCGGCCGCTGCTGCCGCCAATGATCAGTGGCTTGCCCTGCAGTTCGCTGTTGTGCAGCTGCTCTACGGACACAAAAAAGGCATCGAGGTCCAGGTGCAGGATGGCTCGTTCAAACATGCTGTTTGGTTTTCAGGCTACGCTGGGGCACGCTTGCCAGCCGGGTCGCTGACAAGCGTGGTCAGCATATTGTTTCATAGTATGCTGGAGGGTGGCTCAAAAATAAACTATTTTGTTTTGAGAAACAAATAAATTTATTCAGAAACTGAGCGCAGCGAAAAGATGGCAGGTAGGACCGAATACTGAAAAGCAGCCCACAGGTCACACCAATAATTCCTTTATTTTAGCGCTCAAAACAACCACCGCATGGCTTTCTTAGACACCATCGACCTCATCGTTTTTGACCTGGACGGCACCCTTGTGGATTCCCGCTTCGATTTGGCGGATGCCGTGAACCATGCCATGCAGGAATTGGGGCGCCCAACTCTATCCTATGAGGCCTTGCCGCCTTTGCTGGGCAGTGGCCTGTCCTATCTGCTGAAGGAAGCAGCAGGCACCGACGACCCCGACACCCTGCGCACTGCAAAAACACACTTCGACGAGTACTACGCAGAGCATTTCGTTACCAAAACCAAGCCTTATCCCGGTGTCATGGAGGCCCTGCGGGCCCTGAAGCCGAAAAAGACCGCCATTTACAGCAATAAACTACAACTCTTCACCGGGCGTATTGCGGAAGCCCTGAATATGGCCCCGCTCATGGATATCGTGCAGGGCGCTAACCCGGATGCCTATCCGCTCAAACCCCACCCGGCCGGGCTACAACGCATCTTGGAGCAGCTGAAGGTGCCGCCCGGGCAGGCACTTATGGTCGGCGACTCCACCCACGACATAGAAGCTGCAAAGGCTGCCGGTATGCCTACCTGCGCCGTCACCTACGGCTACCGTTCCCGAAAAGAACTGGAAGAGGAAGCCCCGGATTATTTTATAGACCGATTTCCGGAATTACTGGCGCTGTAGTGATATTCCGCACAGTAGCGTTCACCTGACTTCCCTATCTTTATCCTCAATAAAAGCGTAACCTATGTCTGAAGAAATGATACCACGTGCCGACCGCAACCTGGCGATGGAGCTGGTCCGTGCCACTGAAGCTGCTGCTATTGCTGCTGCCCGATACATGGGCATGGGCAAAAAAGAGGCGGGCGATCAGGCGGCAGTAGATGCTATGCGCACTTTCCTGAAAACCGTAGAGATGAGGGGCACGGTCATCATTGGTGAAGGCGAAAAGGATGAAGCGCCTATGTTGTTCAACAGAGAGGAAGTGGGGAATGGCGAAGGGCCGGAAGTCGATGTTGCCGTTGACCCGGTGGAAGGCACGACTCTGCTGGCGGAAGGGCGGCCAAATTCCATTACCTCCATAGCGGTAGCGGATAAAGGCAGCATGTGGGACCCGGGCAATAGTTTTTATATGAACAAAATCGTGGTGGAGGCAGAAGCCAAAACCGCCATCGACATTACCAAGTCGCCTTCTTCCAACCTCTACAATATAGCGGAAGCCCTGGGACGGAATGTTGAGGACCTTACCGTTTTCGTGCTCGACAAACCCCGGCATACGTCCCTCATTGAGGAAATCCGGCAGACCGGCGCGCGTATTACGCTTCACGCAGAAGGCGATGTCATCGGTGCGCTGATGGCAGCAGTGCCTGGCACCGGTGTTGATGTGCTGATGGGCGTAGGGGGCACTCCGGAAGGCGTGATCGCCGCTGCCGCGGTAAAAGCGCTGGGCGGTGGGATGCAGTGCATGCGGGCGCCACAGCGGGTAGAGGAGAAGCGGCAACTAAAGCAGGATGGGGTGCAGTTAAAGGAAGTCCTCACCCTCGACACCCTCATCCGGTCCAACAATACCTTTTTTGCAGCCACCGGCATCACCCCGTCTTCTTTTCTGGACGGCGTGCACTTCGACCGGCGCGGCGGTGTCACTACGGAGAGCATTGTCCTGCGTTCCCTGACCGGCTCCATACGCTACATCAAAGGCGTGCACCGCCTCAACCGTACCCATGATATAGGCGGCAACATCGGGACCACGCCCGCACATGTCGCTATGGAAATTATTGCACCAGATTAGCGTTGCCTACTCCTTAATCTCCTGACAAAGCTCCAGCAGGACGCCATTCGCGCTCTTCGGGTGCACAAAGCAGACGAGCTTATTGTCCGCGCCCCGCTTAGGCTCCTCATTGAGCAGGCGAAACCCTTCCGCTTTCAGGCGTTCCATTTCGGCGTAGATGTCTTCCACTTCAAAGGCGACGTGGTGGATGCCTTCGCCCCGCTTCTCCACATATTTGGCGATGGCACTCTCCGGCGCCGTAGCCTCCAGTAGCTCTATCTTGGATTCTCCAATTTTGAAAAAGGCAGTTTTGACGTGCTCGGATTCAACTTCTTCTACTTTATAAAGTGGGCGGCCCAGGATTTTCTCAAAGAGCTCATTGCTCTCTTCCAGGTTCTTAACCGCGATTCCGAGGTGCTCGAGGCGGATCATATCTTTTGTTTTTTGTTTGTAGGATGCAATATACTTTGCCGGGCTAAGAATACAAATAATCAGCGCGGGCTTTGCGCATCAATATACCGGATGCCCATAAGGGCAAACAGCAGGTAAAGCGTCAGGCCAAACTGTGTCTCCAGGGTATGCTCCACCATAAAGGAGGACAGCATAACAAGGTGGAAAGCCGTCCAGAAAGCGTCCCGGTAACCTCGCCGGTACAGCAACGGATAAAGGGTAGCCATCAAAAAATAAACCAGCCCTAAAATTCCGGTCGCTCCAAGTACAAAAACATATTGATTGTGTGGGAGCAACTGCCGGCCAGCCAGCCCGGGGGCGCTCTTTTCATAATAGGCTTCTGCTGCCTCCCGGATGTCGCCAATGCCTACCCCAATCCACGGATGCGCCCTGGCCATAGACAACCCGGCATTTATGGAGCCCAGGCGCTGAGAGTCAGACAATTCCCTGACCTCTCCGCCGTGAATCAGCAAATGAATGGTGTAACGGGTATAATTCACCTTGTTTTGCAGCGTTGGGACATATTGATACGCTGCATAGGCCAGCCCCGCCGCAGCCACCAACACACCCGCTCCAAGCCAAAACTGCCTCCGTATTATGATAAGCCGCACGAGGGCCAGCCCGGCCAGCAGGTAGAGCGCCAGCAGCCCGCTCCGTACAGCCAGCAGATGCAAAAAGGCAATCATAAACAGGCTGCCGCCAATTAGCAGGTATCGCTCTGCCGGACTCCGCCACCAAAAACGCCGGGCGTACAGGTAGAAGCCTCCCGCTACGGCTAATGCTACAGCAAGGCTAAACCGGATATGACGCATGGGCGTTGGCATTACCTGCCCTTTTTTATACAGGGCCGTAATCGCGGCATAGTCGGTCAGATAGTTATACACCACGGCTGCACAGGTTACCAGGGTGAGCAGGAAAAACAGGTACAACAAACCATAGTAAGGCCTGCGCCCCAGCCGCGGGATTGATAAAATGGCAAAGGGCAGCAATACTAAAGGAAGAGAAGTGCGCAGCCTTCGGAAAAAGTAAGCTGTATTCTCCGAATAAAGCCCGGACAGCGCGTACACCAGAAAAAAACCGGCAATACCCAGGAGCGCCGGGTGCCGGATAAACTGCTTCCACAACTGCAGAAGCTGCCGGTTGAGCACCGCATTGCAAACCAGTGCAATGAAGGCAATGCTGATCAATGCTTCCGAGGAAGTCATCATGCCCACCATCATCGCCACCAGGCAAGCCACGCCCAGCCACTGATGGTGGACCGGCTGCGGGAACGGACCTTGCTTTAGCGCCTTGAAATCAATGGGCATGAACCTGTATTTGTCTTCATAGACAGCCCGGAACTTTCCAGGGGTTGGGTGGCGGCTTACTGCTGCAGGCCTCCGTAGGCAATAAAGTATGGGTTGAGCAAATTCTCCTTGTTGTAGCGCAGGGGCTGCTTCGTTTCTTCATCGATGACCGAACCGCCGGCTTGTTCCAGCACCGCCTGTGCCGCAGCCGTATCCCATTCCATCGTGGGGCCCAGGCGCGGATAAACGTGTGCCTGCCCTTTGGCAATGATCAGAAACTTGAGGGAACTGCCTGTAGGCACAAGGGAAGGATTCTTAAGGTTGTCCACAAAAGCCTGCGTGTCGTCATTGAGGTGAGACCGGGAGCAGACCACATTCAAACCCTCGTCAGCCAGGCTGAAAGCGGGCACTTCGAGCTTAGTAGTCTCCCCGTTGGCTTCCAGAAAGGCACCTACGCCTTCCACACCCCAGTAAGCTTCGTCAAAACAAGGCACATAGACCACGCCCATCACCGGCTTGCCCGCATGAATGAGTGCAATATTAACCGTAAACTCCCCATTGCGCTTGATGAATTCCTTGGTTCCGTCCAAAGGGTCCACCAGCCAGTGGTAATCGTAATCCTTACGGGTCTCATAGGGCACCGCCTTGTTTTCTTCCGAAATAATAGGGTACTGCACAGACAGCTTTTCCAACGCCCGGCAGATGACCTCGTTGGACGCCTGATCTGCCAGCGTCAACGGGGATTCGTCCGCCTTCAGCTCTACGCCGAGATCTTTTTTACTGTAAATGGCCATGATGGCTGCCCCGGCATGACGGGCAATTTGTACCACTTCCTGTGCAAGTTCTTTTTTATCCATTGTTATTTTGGCTTACCTTTGGAGGGCAAGGACAACACTAAGCCGACCCTGCCTGATGATTCCTGAACGGGGCACCGCCCATCCTTTCAGGGCACAAAGGTAGGTCGAAAACCGGCAGCCACCAAAGGGCTTCCATTCTTTGTCATTGAATTATCCACCTGTTAAACCACTTGCCCCATGCACAAAATCTTAGTGACCGGCGGTTGCGGTTATATCGGCAGCCATACCATTGTTGACCTTATCGATAATGGGTTTGACGTCATTTCGGCAGACAACCTCAGCAACTCCAGTGAAGAAGTCCTTGACGGGATCGAAGCCATTACCGGGCGCCGTGTAAAAAACTACGCGATTGACCTCTGCGATCTCGAAGCTACAGAAGCGATGTTCCGCGAGCACAGCGATTTGGCAGGCGTCATCCACTTCGCCGCCCTGAAACACGTAGGGGAGTCGGTGGAACAGCCTATCCGCTACTTCCGCAACAACCTCAACAGCCTCATCAACGTCCTCGACTGTATGGTGCGTTACGAGGTGCCGAACATTATCTTCTCCTCTTCCTGCTCAGTCTACGGCAATGCCTCCGAGCTGCCGGTAACCGAAAACACGGCTTTGGAAGAAGCGGAGTCGCCCTACGCCCGCACCAAGCAAATGGGGGAGCACATCATTCAGGACTTCTCCCGGCGCCACCCCAACCACAACAACATCCTCCTGCGCTACTTCAATCCGGCAGGTGCCCACGAAAGCGCAAAGATCGGAGAATCTCCCACCACGCCAGCTTCCAACCTCGTGCCCGTTATTACGGAAGCGGCCATTGGCAAGCGCAAGGAACTGGTGGTCTTCGGGGACGATTACGATACCCGCGACGGCAGCTGCATTCGCGACTACATCCATGTAATGGACCTGGCCAATGCCCACACCAAAGCCCTGCAGTATGTAATTGCCGGCAAACAGAAGGGCCCTGTGGACATCTTCAACCTCGGTATCGGTGAAGGCGTGACGGTAATGGAAGCCTTAAATTCCTTCATGGCAGTGACGGGCGAAGACTTGCCCTACCGCGTAGGCCCCCGCCGCCCGGGCGATGTGGTAGCCATTTATGCCAATTACAAAAAAGCCGCCGACCAATTGGGCTGGCAGCCTCAGCGGGACGTCAACGACATCATGCGCACGGCCTGGGCCTGGGAAAAAGTCCGCAGCAACTCGGTGAAAGAAGCCTAAAATATGCTAACAACCAGAAACCTGCTCGCTGTATTCGCCTGCCTGTTCCTCCTGCCACTCAGCAGTTGGGGGCAGGCGGATGCCGCTTACGCCAAAACCATCCGGAAACACCGGAAGCATTACAAAAAAGAGTTCCTTGAAGATCAGCGCGCACCCCTCGACCGGAAGGGCGTGAAAAAATTACGCTTTTACCCACCAGATACCGCCTTTCAGGTCACCGCAGTATTTGAGCGGACTGACGGTGCGGAACCTTTTGAAATGCCGACCTACAGCGGCGCCACCCAGCCCTATGTAAAGTACGGCACGGCGACCTTCCGGCTCAAAGACACCACTTTGCAACTGGCCGTTTACCAAAACCTTCGCCTCATCCGTATGCCGCAGTACCGGGATTACTTGTTCATTCCTTTTAAGGATGCCACCAATGGCGAGCAAACCTACGGGGGCGGCCGCTACATGGACATCAGCAAGGCTGATATCGAGGAGGGCAAGCTCACCATCGACTTCAATAAGGCTTACAATCCATGGTGCGCCTACAGTGATGGGTACAGCTGCCCGGTTCCGCCCATGGAAAACCACCTAAACGTTTTCGTAAAGGCCGGAGAGCGGGCGTATCAAAAGCGGTAACCAGCCATAAGGCTAAGGCTGCTGATGTAGAAAAAGGGCGCATTGGGCGAGAATAAGCCAATATCGTCCAGCTCATAGCACAGGCTCACTTCCACCTTCTCCCCGCTTACGCTAAATCCTCCAAACAGCCCGATCTGTGTGGGCTGAAGTACGCGTTCTGTGAGGTTGAGCCGGACCGGTGTGCCAATCTGCCTGGAAATGCTAAAGCCGGCAAAAATACTCCCGAATACCGTAGCAATACCGCTGTTGCGCACCCCTAAATTGAGTTGCAGGTAGTCCACATCCGCTTCAAAGTTATCGAAATCGTCCATAGTCCGGAATGGGGCATAAAGCGCTTCGACCAGAAAACCCGACCGCCCGTCTCCGCGGAAAGGCAGGATTAGCAGGCTGCCCCCAATTCTGGGCTTGAAGCCTCCGGTGCCCACATCCCGGAAAATGCGGTCGCGGGTACTGACACGGGTGAACGCACTGCCGGCAAGCACTCCCGGGCGGAGGGTCACTTTTTTATACTCCAGCTCATACTCGAGCCGTTTACGGCCTCCGCACTCGTTGTACTGCACGAACAAGCGTTTTACAGCCTCATCGGCAAAATTGATGTTGTCAATCTTCGTCCGGGCAGGCCGGCAGTCAGACATCGCCGTGCGGAGCTGTTCTTTCCACCGGTCGTGCTTCATCCGGATGCGGCGCCCGCTGCCGACCCGGTTGTAGCTATGCTCCACAAGTTGGGTAAAGACTTCATCTTTCTCCAAAAAGTAATAGGGCCGGCCACCCGGTGTTTCATGATAATAAAACCCGAGCGTGCCTTCCACCACTGCCTGCAGGAGCAACGTGTCCTGTACGTACAGCAGGGTGTCGCCCACCGGAATGGTGTCGGGGAGGTAAAGCCTTTGGACGGACCGGCTCAGGTAGCGGCGTTCCAGCTTGTCCTCCGTCAGGATAATTTTGTTGATATCCGCAGTGTTGAGAAACTGAGGCTCGGGGTCGGAATTGCTGCGGTAGAGCAGGCGTCCGGTGCCTTTTTCCCAGTCCGGCTTTTCGATTTCGCCGGTAAGGCGTTCTCCGTTTTTGAGCCATACCCTGGCAGGATAATAGGTCGTCAACTGAGCGGATAGCGTGCCTGACAGCACAGTCAACAGCGCGAAAAGGAGTAGTGGTCTGGCCATGTTTCTTTTTGGGTAAATGTAAGACTATGTTTGGAGCTTACTCCTATTGCAAACCAAGGACTTATGAACCCCGCTGAAATGCGGGGCAGGCTCTGGCGTCATCTTTTTTAGCTTATTTGACCCGCCAAACGCGCTAAAAAAGATTTAGCCAGAACCACAA
>JANSXW010000090.1 GCA_024742755.1 bacterium
ATATGATCCGGGGGTCTGGTTCAACTCCGCCAAGTTTATGGATATCGAATACCAGGTATATGGGGATGTCAGCGGCCGAATGCCAGACCACTATGCCTCTGTTTACTGGGAACATGCCGATGGGCGCAAGAGCATCCGCATTGTGTACGACCAAAACACGCAGGAGGTGGTCGGCTTCAACCTGATGGGCGTGCGGTACCGCCACGAAGTCTGTGAGCGCTGGCTGGCGCAGAAAGCATCTGTAGAGGCGGTCCTTCAAAACCTCGGGCTGGCCAATTTCGACCCCGAGTTTTACCAACAGTTTGAGCGCGAAGTGGTGGCGCAGTACAATCAGCAGGCGGGCAGGCACCTGAAGCTGCAGCAAAAGCGCGGGCTTTCCCGGGCCCTGGCTTTCCTTCGGGGGCGGGCTTAGCATTTTCTATTTCTAACCGATCAAAAATCATCCATGCATACTTTACAAAAAATCGGACTGGCACTATTTGCGGCGGCATTGCTGCTGTTTACCGCGACGCTGGGCCTGGAAAAATATGAGCTGTCAGAAGCCCGTCTGAGCGAAGCCATTGACAATACTTATCACGTAGATGCGATCGTTGCGGCAGCCCGGGATAAGGGCATTCTGGGCAAGGCCTATGCATCAAGTTTCAGCTTTGTGCCGGTGGTGGAAGATTTATTCCGGGAAGCAGGGGCCAACCTAAAGACTACGCCCCCGGCCAACTTCCCGGCAGATGGCAACCGCTCTGACTACGAACTGCCTTCCTGGAAAGCCAAAAACTACCTCCTGCCGGTGGTGAAAAAAGCCAGTACAGGGCCCGTTTCTGCTCAGCCCGTACTGTTTTGGTGGCTGACCATCGGCCTTGGTATGCTGGGCGGGCTGCTGTACATCTTGCCGAAGTTCAACCTTATTCCCGGCATCAAGCACGACCACCTTTACCACCGCAGCCTCACCCGGGGCTTGCGCCTGAGCGTGCGCGGCTTTTTCCTGGGCGCCACGATTTTGGGCGTACTGGTGTACGGCATTTACTATATGGGCAAAGACTATTTCTGGCCGGGCATCACGGTGCTGATCGGGCTGTTGATCACAGGGCTGGTATTTTGGGTGCAGCGTTCTGCCTGGCGCACCCCGGCCAAGTCTGCCTCACCGGACCTTACAGGCTGGATGGGCGTGGGGGCGGGCTTGTACCTCATCGCTTTTTATGTGCTGCTGTACTGGTCGCCTGAGCACATCACGAGCTGGATGCTCCTCTCAGACCCGCTGAGCTATGCTTTGAATGGTGGAGAGGCCAGTCAGTGGTTTCTGTACGGCATGTTGTACACCCTGGTCATTCTGGTGATGGGTGTGCGCATGTTTGCCAAGTACATGCACAACAAATATCAGCAGTTGCGGACAGCATCGGTGATGTTCTTCCAAACCGCCTTTGCCTTTCTGATCCCTGAGATACTGGTGCGCCTCAACTATCCGTATTACGACTTTAAGAACATCTGGCCGCTCAACTACACCTTCTTTTTCGACTGGAACCTGGACAACCTCATCAACAGCGGGGGGCTGGGCATTTTTATGCTGAGCTGGGGCATTGCGCTGATTGTACTGGGCGTGCCCGTCATCACCTATTTTTACGGCAAACGGTGGTACTGTTCCTGGGTGTGCGGCTGTGGAGGGCTGGCGGAAACGATGGGCGACCCCTACCGGCAGTTGTCCGACAAAAGCCTGCGCGCCTGGCAGTACGAGCGGTGGATCATACATGGTGTTCTGGTCTTTGCGGTCATCATGACAATGGGTGTTCTGTATTCCTACCTGCCCAAAAATGAGGTATGGTTCAGCCGGGGCAACTTTCTGCTGCTCATGATGCTCACGCTTGCTGGCGCGATGGGCTACGCCTGGTACCGCTGGCGAAAGGGAGGCGTGGACATTAGCACCACGGGCATGTATGTGGGCCTGGGCGTTACCGTTCTGCTGATCGGCATATCGGGCTACCACTGGGGAACGGAGAGCGGGCAGTTTTTCTTTCTCAGCAGCGGGGAGACCCGTCAGTGGTATGGCTTCCTGATTGGGTCGGCTTTTGCAGGCGTAGTGGGCACCGGTTTTTACCCCCTTATGGGCAACCGGGTATGGTGCCGGTTTGGCTGCCCGTTGGCGGCTTATCTGGGGCTGGTGCAGCGGTTCAAATCGCGCTTCCGCATCACCACCAACGGCGGGCAGTGCATCTCCTGCGGCAATTGCTCCACCTACTGTGAAATGGGCATCGATGTGCGCTGGTATGCGCAGCGGGGGCAGGATATCGTACGGTCTTCCTGTGTAGGCTGTGGCGTTTGCTCGGCGGTCTGCCCACGCGGCGTACTCCGGCTGGAGAACAGCAGCATGGATATTGATGAGCGGGCTACGGAGGTGCGGGCACTGCATATTTCGGAGGAGCGTGGGGTGGAGTTGAATTAAAGATTTATGCAGGTTAACTAAGGTACAGTACACCCGGTCAGGAGTCTTGTTGGTGTCTACTCCTGATCTCTAAGCCAGCGATGGCTTATGTGGGAAGCAATGTTTTGAGGGTAAGAACTAATCCCTCGGGATAAATGTTGAAATGTGGATTAAAACGCTTACTAATGGCCGTAACAATAGAAAGTAATTCAAAGGAGATAACGATAAAATTACCTGTAGATTCCAGCTTGGAAGATATCCAACAGATTCTAAAGTACTTTACTTACATTGACCTAGTAGGCAAAAGCAAGGCTAAACAGGAACAAATTGATGAACTGGCAAGGGAGGTGAACAAAGGTTGGTGGGAGCAGAACAAGGATCGCTTTAAAGGCAAGCCAGGATTCGAGGATATCGTATGAATCAATCCCTAGAGAATGATGCGAAGGTCCTTTGTTCTGGATAGCAATATCATTTCTCAGCTCTTCTTAATAGCAAGAGCCCGTTAGGGAAGTTTATTATTACATCAAATATCGACAAGGTTAAGTTTTACGCGCCCGAGTATTTGTATATTGAGATAGAAAGGCATTTTCCTAAGATCATCCAGATATCGGGTATGGAGGAAGCCGAAATCAGGAGACTGTTACTGGTTATTTTTGAAAAGATTGAGTTTGTATCTGACCAAATAATCCCTTTTGAATTTTATGTAAAATCCGTGCCTCTGGTAAGAGGTGTCGATATGGACGACTTAGTTTTTGTAGCGCTGAACGAGTATTTGGATTCAGCCTTATTGTGGACAGGAGACAAAGAATTATACAATGCTTTAGAGAATAGAGGGTACAGTAAAGTGGTCAACTTCGAAAAGATAAAAGAGATGTTTGACATTGATTAAAGTGGGTGCTTGTCATTTTTGTTTTCATGCTTTAACAGAGGGCACAAACGATTTCCCTAACCATTGCCTATACTTCTGAATTACAACATTATGGGTGATATGGTTAGCAGAGGCCTCACTTTCGGCAATGGCTTGCTCCAGTTCTGCTTGTTCTGTTTCGCTAAGTTCATCCCAGAAGTCCGTATCTGATTTGACCCGGTTGCCAACGAATTCAGTAACCAGCTTTTTGAGTTCTTCCAGGGATTCGACATCATCAATATTGGCTATCATCTCTAGTATTCCTCCTTTGATTTCTAAACTGCTCATATACGGATCATTTAAGTGGTTTTTGTTGTACTTAAACTTTACAACTTAAGAAACAAGTTTTTGGATAAATCAGTTTGCCAGGTATTTTCTTTAAGCAGAAAAGCCAGGCTACTTTCAAAAATAGACCTTAACCTGGGCAATAAGCTACCAGGGTTTGCTATTCCAAAAGCAACCTGCCTTCGTTCTCTAATCCGCCGTGCGAATCACCGTAGACCGCTGAATCCAGCAAGGCACAAAGAAGGACTCACCCGCTTTGAGGTTACGGATGAAGACATCTTCCCGGTTCGGCATGTACTGCCGGTAGCGGCCGATGAGGTTGTTGGCTTCCTCGCTTACGGAGGAGTCGACGCGCTTGGCTTTCTGCCAGGCATCAATAGCGGGCCAGGTGACGATTTGGCTGTCCCAGCCCCTTCCGGGGCCACAAAGCGGGCCGCTTGAGGCGTACAACCGGCCGATGAGGATATAGGGTTCGCCCCAGTCCCCGCGGATTTCAGCGGCACGCTCCGCCCACTGCCGGGCCTTAGGGAAATTTCGCAGGTGGACTTCGTAGATTTTAGCGTTGTTGAGGGCGTATTTTGCCTGCTTCTCCACTGATTCCTCCTCTTCAATCGCTTTCTCAAAGGCGACGATGGCTTTAGCATACTCCGCCTCCCGCAGGTAAATGTAGGCCGAATCAGCCTTGCCAGCTTCCGGGCGGCAGTTTTCGTTGCCGATGCGGATCAGTTGCTTCATGCGCTCGTCATCGGTAGAGCATTCGGCAAACTTCAGGCGGCTGTAGACGGTACGCACCACATCGCAATCGGTAGGATTGGCCTCAAATTCGGGATAGTACTTGTCCATGTAGTAGTCGCAGGGGTAAAAGCCTTTGACCGTCTCGAAGTACTCCAGCCGTACCGGAGTATACTCTTCGATAATCTGCCAGCGCTCGCAGGCTGTGCCTTTGCAATCCTCCAGCCCTTTCTCAATCATGGCCCGGAGTATGCCCTGATAGTGATAGGCTTCCTCCTGCTTTATTTGGCCGGCATCGTACAAGTCGACCAGCAGGGATGCCATTGGGTTGACTACAAAGTCCGGCGCGTCCAGGCTATCCTGATCAATAGCTGACTTGAACATGCTGTATATTTCTTCTTTGGAGGCCCGGTCGCGGTATTTGTAGAACAGGTCAAAGGCCTTACGCCCCTGAATATAGCCGCCCTCCGGATAGCAGCGGTCGATCTCATCGTAAATGCTGAAGATCGTGTCCACGTAGGCACGCTTCAGCGCCTCATCCTGGGTTTGGCTGATGAAGTACTCGTAGAATCGGATGCCATCGGCATAAACCGTATTGCGCTGCCCATCGGCTGCGGGAGCTACCGCATAGACTTTTTTCCACAGTGCAAATGCCTGATCCCAGTCGCCGGCCCGCAAAAAGTCACGGTAAAGCACGTAGTTGGTCTCCGCATCGTCCGGGCTTGGCGCGTCGCGGAATTTAGGGCAGGGGCTGAGGTCCTCTTCCGGTTCCGGGGCGGGTGCAGGAACTTCAGTCGTCGTTTCGGTTACAGGCTCTGTTGTTTTAGGCGTGCAGGCAGCGAGCAGAAGCAGTGCCGCAAATGCCCACCAGCGTTGATTCATTATCATTATCCCTTTGATTTTTGCTGAAACATACGCAAAAATAAAGAGTTTATCGGGACTGCCTGATGGATGTTAGGCATAGATTTCCCGCTTTAGTCATTTTGAATAATTCCTGCCTTTTACCTCAGAATGGCGATTTCACCGGTTTGCACCTGTTCCTCACCATCACAAACCCACTGCAAGGCATACTGCACCACGCCGGCATTCACGGGCTCTCCCCGGTAGAAGCCATCCCAGCGCTGAAAGGGGTCCTGCGTGGCAAAAATGCGGTTGCCCCAGCGGTCATAGATTTCGAAGGTCAGCAGCTCAGGAATGGCGTAAGGGTTGCTGATGCCGTAGGTGTCGTTCAGCCCATCGTTGTTGGGGGTGAAAGCCGTCGGCAGAAAGATGGTATTGCAATCCAGGTCGTCCGGGTCAATGACATTGAAGACGATTCGGTCGCGGGCAATGCAGGACGTAACCGTATCAGAAATCGACACTTCGTAGCTTAGCTCACCGGCTTCGGTTGGCGTGATGACCGGCGTTGCCGCAAATGGGTCAGATATGCCATCCGTGGGCGACCAGCTAAAGACCGTGCCGCAGGTTTTGCTCAGCTCCACGTTGAAGTCATCTCCCAGGAACAGGTTGACGATATTGGCATCCCGCTCAATGCGGTCCGGGGCATCGTACAGTTCGCGGACCTCCAGTTCATTCAGGGCCCGGTTGTACACCCGTAGTTCGTCGATCAGGCCGTTAAAGGGGAATTCCGTAGCATTTTTACAATCGCTGTCGCCAATGATGAGGTCCCCGTCGTTGTTCACATTGATGCGCTCCAGGGTGCTGAATATATTGATCAGTTCCCCGTTGAGGTGCAGGCGTACCCGTCCGCCCTGCCGTACGATCGTCAGGTGCTGCCAGCACCCGGTATTGCTGATTTGGTGGGTGGCAATGGTCCTCCGGTCATTGGTTTCGAAGAAAAATGCGCTGATGGTCCGGCTGGAAGGCGTGTAAATGATGTAAAATTCATTGCCGCCGAAGCAGCTGGGGCTGCGCTTGGACAAAAGGTACTGAGTACCCGCTCCGCCCCGTGGCTTGAAATAAAAGCTGACCGAGACATCCTCATTGTCAAACTCATCATTGACCGGGCCGCCCAGAATGACGATCTCATCATCCTGCCCGTCGAAGGAAATGGCGTCGTTCTCCGCTCCGCAGGTGTAGTAAGGGTTGCCGGTAATGGCCCCGGTGTTGGCCGTATTGCCGGTGGCATCGTTGGTGCTGCCATCAAAGCGGTAGTGAGCCACAAGGCCAGCCGTGGTCTGGGCCGTCAGCTGGGCCGCCAGCATAACAATAAAAGTAGCAGTGATTGGGATCGTCTTCATGTACAGATTGCTTTTCATCCAAATCTAACGGAAATGCCGGTTTGATATTTTGGCCTACCCAAACAGATTGCCCAAATCGCCCATGCCGGGAGGCAGCATGTTCTTCACCATTTCCTGAGTGGCTTCGGCTTCCTTGGCGGCAGCGGCAGCTAAGGCTTTGTTGGTGGCATCGAGGACCAGGTCCTGCACCATTTCCACATCCTCCCAGTCCAGCTTTTCGCGGTCAATCCGGATATCCGTAATTTCCCGGTTGGCATTCGCAACTACCTTTACTGCGCCGCCCTGAGCAGTGCCTTCCACTATGATTTCTGCCAGTTTTTGGCGCATCTCTTTCTGGCGTTCTTCCATATCGCCGAGCATATTTCCAAACATCGTTCTGATCTTTTTTAATCCGGGCACAAAGGTAGGTAAATCTGTTGAGGTTTGCGTTCGCCTGACTGCGAAGGTGGAAGCCTTGTGTTTGAACGTTTATGCATTGTGCCGCTTCGCTTGAAGGTGCCGGCAGAATTGCGCCACCTTGTTTGTGTAGGTGCAGGTGTAGATGGATTGGATTTCAACTTAAAATACAGGCGTCTTAAATAGTTAATTTACATATATTTACTGTCTGAAGAACCAAAGTTCTGGTTGTAGAACATATGCACAATAAGAGTCCCGGGCTTGGTTCCCGCCAGCCTTGGGCCCCAAACTTTATTAGTTTTGAAAGCAAAAACCTACTACACCGATTTTCGCCCTACTTTAGAGAATTGTACAGACGAGCCGATTCACCGCCCCTCTGCCATTTTTGGCGGAGCCTATCTTTTGGCCATTGACCGTTCTGATTCCTGCATTGCTGGTGTCAGCGATAATTTTCCCGGCCTGCTGGGAGTGGAGAAACAGGCGCTGCTGGGGCAGCCTTGCAGAGATGCACTGCCTGCGGATTTGTTTAATGCGTTAGTGACTCATTTTGAACGAATTAAGTGGGGAGGGGTTAACCCGATAGAAGTTAAAATATCCGGGCAGCGGTATGACGCGATCGGGCATCAGTCGGAAGCATTCTTAATCGTAGAGTTTGAAGAACGGTTTGGAGAACAAAAGCTGGGAGCATCAAGGAGCCTGCAGCAAATCATCGGTGTACTGGACGACTGCGAGGACAAAACTGCGCTTTTCCACTGCATGGCTACAGAAATAAAGCAGTTCACAGGTTATGACCGGGTGATGATCTACCGCTTTGATGAGGACTGGAACGGAGAGGTGGTTGGAGAAGCCAAGGAACCCCATCTGGAGCCATTTTTTGGGCTGCGGTACCCCAAGACAGACATTCCGCCCATTGCCCGGCGACTGTTTTTGGAAAACCGCTCGCGCGTATTGCCGGATATTTACACACCGCACAGTCCGGTACACGTGGCAGAAGGATATGACCTGCCTGGTGGTTTCGACCTTTCACATGCGCAGCACAGGGCCACTTCACCTATCCATTTGGAGTACCTGCACAATATGGGAGTCCGCGCGACCTTCACCGTAGCCATCATCGTCAATAACCAGCTTTGGGGATTGATTGCCAACCATCACTATGATGCCTACTCCATCCCTTTGGAGCAGCGCCGGATTTGTGAAGTCATGGCGATGGTATTTTCGAAGCGTGTCGTTCAGTTTGAAAAAGCACGTATCGCCAGGGAGGGGCGGCAGTTTATGGAAGCCGAAGGAGCACTGCGGCAGCATTTCCTGGCCAACAGCGATCAACCCTACGAAGTCAGGTTATGGGAGGCAGAGCCCGGGTTGGAGTCTTTATGTACTGCAGATGGCGTGGCACTGGTGAAAGGAGATGAGGTGAGAACAAAGGGAGATACCCCTCCTCCGGATACCATCTTGAAACTTGTGTCTTTGCTGAGGGACAACAACTCAGACGGCCTCTTTTTTACCCGTTCTGTAGTAAAGGACCTGAGGGTGGAGCCAGGCTTTATGCCCTCCTGGCCCGGATTGTTGAGCATTGGCTTCTCGGTGGAGGCACCTCTTCAGATTCTATGGTTCAGAAAGCCACTGGAGGCTACCGTCAGCTGGGGCGGGAACCCCAATGAAGCAGTGGTTATTGAAAAAAATGAAAATGAAAAAGGGATACGGCTAAGCCCCCGGAAGTCATTCGCTAAGTGGCAGGAAGTGGTGCGGGACAAGTCTGCACCCTGGGAAATCTATGAAATAAAAGTGGCTGAAAAACTCAGAGATCAGATGATCAAAGAGGAAATGCAGCGCTCTGGCCAGGCCATACGTGCCCTAAATACCCGGCTGGCCGCCATTTTGAATAAAGAACTGGACCAAATTATCTATATTGCTTCCCATGATTTGCAGGAGCCGCTACGGACGATCAGCAGCTTTGCCAAACTGCTCGAACGCAGTGCTTCTGAAAAACTAACGGAAGACGAGCACTTCTTTCTCGGGCGGATTCTTCTGGCCAGCGACCGTATGAAAATGCTGGTCACGAATCTGCTCGACTACTCGCGTATCGGCCGCTCTGTAGAAGTGGAAGCGGTAGACTTAAATGAGGTGCTCCATGAAATTAAGGAAGACCTGGAACAAAGGATCAAAGAAACCGGGGCGTCGATTCTGTTCGACACCATGCCTGTGATACGGGGGGACTTCATTGAGCTTAAACGCTTGTTCCAAAACCTGATTTCCAATAGCCTGAAGTACTATAAGGAAGAGGTGCCGCCGGTCATTGAGATCAAATCCGGGAAGGAAGGGAAACATTGGAATATTGATGTCCGGGACAATGGCATTGGCATGGAATCTAAATATCTGGAAAAAATATTCCTGCTGTTTCAGCGCCTGCACAGTAAAGATGAGTACGAAGGGACTGGCATCGGGCTGGCACAGTGCAAGAAAATTGTCGAGGCTTACAGCGGCGAAATCTACGCTACTTCGACACCGGGAGAAGGGACCACTTTCCATCTTTCATTGTCAGACAAAATGATTTAGCTATAAACAACAGAACAACTATGGGCGTACAAATCGATCATGTACTGCTGGTCGATGATGACTTTGATGACAACTACATACACAAAATGGTCATCAGCAGTACCGGGCTTGTAAAAGAGGTTGCCTTAGCCAGGGACGGTTCGGAGGCCCTGCAGGTATTGGAAGAATTATGGCAAAAGCCCTATCAGCCCAAGCGGCCGAACATCATCTTCCTGGACATCAATATGCCGAAAATGAATGGCTGGGATGTCCTTGATGCGCTGAACGATATGGGAGTAGCTGCCTACCGGTCTATGGTCGTCATGTTATCGACTTCTCAAAATCCGGCAGACCTTCAAAAAGCAGAAGCTTATCCTTTTGTACATGGCTATTTGCACAAGCCACTGACAGAAGAAGCGCTGGCTGAAGTTGTTCAGGCCTATTTGGAAAAACATCAGGCAGATACGTAATTATAAATTATGGACCCGCAGTTGCTACAAAACCTCAGAGCCGAAACCCGGCCCCTTCATGACCGGCTTGAGGCCACCGTTGATGGTGCCCGCCTGATGAAGCCCCCTTTTGATCGGGCGCACTATGCCCGCTTGCTACAGGCACATCTGGCTTTTAACCTATCGGTCAATGAGCAATTTAAAGCGGGGATGCGGTTTGATGTCGCGGTGCCTTCCTGGCCGGACGAGGGCAGGGTGGCCGCGCTCAGGGAGGACTTAGAAGTGTTGGATGTTAACACCGCAGAGGGAACGCCTGCAATAGCCCCTGCCGAAAGTGCCGCCTTCGTGGCCGGGCTCTGCTATGTGGCCGAAGGGGCAGCAATGGGCAATCAAATGATCCATAAGGCCCTTCAGCAACAACCGGAATTTACCGCCCTGGGCGCAGAACAGTATATGCAGCAAAGTAAAGCAGGCCTTTCCGGGCGCTGGAAGGCCTTTCAACAGGCGCTGGCCCATTATCTGAGAGCCGATGAGACGGCTGTTATTGCCGGGGCGAAGGCTGGGTTTCAGCACTTTGAGCGCATTTGGCTGGCTTTAAGGTGACCGGTGGCGGGCAGTCTTAAAATGAACTTTCTACACATTATTCTCTTTCCCTAGCGTACCAATCGCTGTTGCATTATGAACCCGAGCGCCAGGAAAGCTGCTGAAAAGCTGTTCCGCTTTTTCTTTAACCCCTCCTTTCGGCATCGGTTTGAGCGGATCATCCTGGGGCTGTCTATTGGCAGTTTTCTTTTGCACCTGCTGTTGATTTTTCTGCATGACCTGCAGTGGGTAGACTTTGGGCAGTCAGCGGACGAGCTGTTCATCAGCCCGATTACAGCGATTTACACGCCGTTTTCCTTCATTCTTGTTTTTGAGGTGTACATGTTGGTGTACCATCTGCCGGACTCCTTTACCATTTCCATTGGCAAACAGTATGAAATCATTTCCCTGATCGTCGTGCGCCGGATCTTTAAGGATATTTCCAAGCTGGACATTTCCGATAGCTGGGGAATTAGCTACCGCAACCAATTGCTGGCGGCGGATATGCTCTGCATTCTGGTGCTCTTTGGCCTGATCTTCTGGTTTTACAAACTTCGGCAGCAGCGCCCCCGCCTGAAGCAGCCTTCCAAAATTGATGAGTTTGTGGTGAAGAAGAAGGGCATCAGCGGCATACTGGCGCCAACGCTCTTCGTACTGGCCATTTACAGCTTTGGCGCCTGGGTGCTCGAATTGCAGCAATTCAATATTGGCCAACTGGAGGAGCTGCCTGACATCAATAAGGTGTTCTACAACGAATTTTTTACCCTGATGATCCTCTTCGACGTGCTCATCCTGATGATTTCCCTGCAGTATACCGACAACTACAGTCAGCTGATCCGCAATGCCGGGTTTGTGATTTCTACGGTGCTCATCCGCCTGTCGTTTACGGCCGAGGGGCTGTTTAATCCGGTGCTGATCACGATCGGGGTGCTGTTTGGTACGCTCATGCTGGCCCTGTACAACAAAATGGGGCGGCTGGAAGCCGATCGCGCCAATGAATCCCGGGAGCTGACCTGATCAACACAAAGCCTTTTTGTGTGTTAAACTCAGCGTATGGCAACAACAGAGATACAGGAACAACTGGAGCAGGAGTATCAGCGCTTCGTGGAGTTTGGCAATTTGCTGGACCGCAAGATGCGCCGCTACCTTGTGCAGTACCTTCAGAATAAGCTGGAGCCCGGGCGACACGTCATTCCCGAGTTGAATGACCAATACTATTCCTATTTTCAGCAGGCACTGGATGAGCTGTTCTCCATACCGGGGCTGCTGGACCTGGCAGAGGGCAATGCCAAAATCACCAAACAGGTAGTCCTGGATATTCTGCGCTGGCTGCGAAAATCCTATGACAAAGCCCGTGCAAAGCATCCTTATGAAGACGAACTGCAGCGCCTGGAGGGCTGGGCCATCACCCCCATGCACGTCTTTGTGCGCCGCTGGCCCAACCTGCCCACTTTTCTGCGCACGCAGTACAGCCGGGAGGAGATTGATTCGAATTTCTATCAGGACCGGTTCCAGCAGTTGATCGGGAACAAGGCTTTCGATGAACTCACGGCCGATGAGAAAGCCGGAGCAGAGCGCCTTCTTAAAGATGTGCTCGCCCAATGGGATGCCCGCCTGCACGCCAAAATCCTAGACTTCCAACTCAAAAAACTGGACGAGGAAAAAGAAGCTTTTACCGCATTGGTGGAAAAAAAGGTGGATGAATACCAAAAGCTCTACGAACTGGTGTCGCCTTTCTCCGATTACCTCGGCTGGGATATGTCGCGGGAGCTTTGGGAAGAAACCTCCTTTGATATCCTGGAGCAGTACAGTGAGCTGCTTGAGGATGAGCGCTCCCTGAAGGAACTGGCAGAAATGCTGGGCCGGATGCGGGAAGCGGAGATCGAAATCGAGGAAGAGACCTTCGAGAAAACCATCATCCGGCAGGAGTGGAAAGTGGATGAAACCGCAAAGGCAGAGATCGTGGGCGTGCACGAAAGCGATGACCTCAACAACCTCCTGAGTTCGGAAGCCAGCCTGTTGGGAGACGAAGACACCGAGCTGCTCTTCCTGAAAAAATACGCCGATAAAAACCTGATGACCTTCCGCTACGAAGACCGCAAGCTGGTGCGCAGCGAAGATCAGCTCACCGAAATCAATCAGCGGGTGCGGCAAAAGGAGAAAGGGCCTTTCATCGTCTGTGTGGATACGAGCGAGAGCATGACCGGGCGCCCGGAGCAGATTGCCAAAGTCCTGTGCATGGGCATTCTCAAAATGGCCATCCATGAGAACCGCAGGGCCTACCTGATCAACTTCTCCCGGGGCATCAAAACCCTGGACCTCTACAATATTGCCGATTCCATTGATGAAATTGCCGCCTTCCTGCGCATGTCTTTTTACGGGGGCACAGACGTTAGCCTGGCGCTGTACGAAACCATCCGGCAGCTCAAGGGCAATGATTACGAAGATGCCGATGTGCTCATCATTTCCGACTTCATCATGTACAAAATCGACGATGATGTGCTGCGTGAGGTCCGCTATTTTCAGCAGAACAAGGGCACGCAATTCCACAGCCTTACCCTGAGCAAAGAGGCCAACCCGGAAGTCCTGGAGTTTTTTGACACCAACTGGGTGTACAACCCCAAACAAAAGGGCATTATCCGGGAGCTGACCGCCGGGTTGCAGGACATCCGCAACGGATAAATTTTCGCTGGTATTAAACCCCTGTTCATTTTGAAAGTCTTACCTTCAAAACGAACAACTTGCAAGCCACATTGACCGCAGCAACCGACGAGCAGATCCTGATCCTTTTGCAGCAGCCCGACAGCCGGGAGCAGGGGTTCCGTCTGCTAATGTCGGTTTATCAGGAACGGCTGTACTGGCACATCCGAAAGATGGTCGGTACGCACAGTGACACCGATGATGTGCTGCAAAACTGCCTGATAAAGGTGTTCCGCAACATTCACCGCTTCGAGGGCAAGTCACAGCTGTACACCTGGCTTTACCGCATCGCGACCAACGAGGCGCTGACCTTTCTGAAGAAGGCACAACGCCGCGCTACCGACTCCATCGACGGGCACGCGGCTATACTTCAGCTGCAGGCGGAAGCTTCGGTGGATGGCGATAAGCTGTTGCAAAAACTGGATGCAGCAATAGAGGCATTGCCCGAAAAGCAAAAGCTCGTCTTCCGGTTGAGGTACTACGAAGAGATGAGCTACAAGGACATGTCGGTCAGGCTGCAAACCTCACAGGGCGCACTCAAAGCGTCTTATCATCATGCCGTCCGGAAAGTGGAGGCTGCATTAAAAGAGGGACTATGAAAGAAAGGGAAAATATACAGCAAGAGCTGGACCAACATGCACCGTTGCTGGCAGAAGTCCGGAAAAATATAGCGCCGGTACCGGAAGGGTATTTTGACACCCTGTCTGACCGGGTGCTGGCTGCTGCAAGCGAAAAACAGGCATCGCCCCTGCAGGTGGTGTACACCAAAAGAAGTCAAAAATGGGCCAATGGGCTTAAGGTGGCAGCGGCGGTTGCCGTTTTGGCGGTGGCAGCGGCCGGTCTTTGGCCATTGATAGGTTCTGATGCCGGGGAGACCGTGAGCCTGGCAGATTTAAAGCAGGAAGAAGCAGCGGCTTACATCCATTCCAACATCCGTAATTTTGAGCTGAGCCTGATGCAGGAGGCAGACCTGCTGGACGAAGCTACCGTAGAGAATATGGATGTGCTGCCACAGCTGGAGGAAGCCCCCCTGGAGGATTACCTGGAAGAACTGAAGTATGAGGACATTGAAGCGCTTTTTTAACCCAATCAACCCAAACAACATGAAAAATAGCAATCGACTATTGTTGCTGAATTTGCTGCTGCTCACCGGCATCCTAAGTTACGCCCAGCCCGGGCGTCCATTTGATATCGGTAACGGCCCCCGCAATGAACGTGTGGAGGCCGCCCGTGTAGCCTACATCACCCAGCGGTTAGGGTTGACCACTCAGGAATCGGCTGCTTTTTGGGCCCTGAACAATGAATACGAGACCGCTCAAAGAGCCATTGAAGAAAAATATAAGCCGGACGTGGCACCCGGGCAGATGACAAACGAACAGGCAAGCAGGCACCTGGAAGATCGCCTGAAGGCAGAAACCGAACTACTGGACCTGCGCAAAAAATACCATGCGCGGTTCCGGGAGGTCCTCCCTCCGCGAAAGCTGGTCCTTTTCCAGCAGGCGGAGCGGGAGTTCCGGCTGGAATTGCTCAAAAAAGTGCGGGAAAACCGCCGCTCCGGAGACCGGTTTTAAGCTTGCCTCAAAGTAAAATCAGCAAGCGCCTGCTCCGAATTTCGGGGGAGGCGTTTTTGCGTAATGGACTTGCCTTTTAACCCGGCACATATTCGTTGATTTATGATATCAAAAAATAAATATATGTGGTTAATGATAAATTAAAAGTTTTTTTATCTGATTTGTCCCGGTTTTATCGTTAAAAATTTGCCACTTCCTTTTCAAAACCTACCGTTCCATTAATGGCCCGGAATGCGGGTGTTAAATTCTGGCTTTTCCGGAGAAGAATTCTATATCTTTAAAATAATTGTTATGCACAAACCATTACCTAGATAAGCCTGCACCGAAATTAAGCAGATCGATCATGCATCCTGAAAACGAATTTCATTTCCACAAACCTACGATTCAGCAGTTGCTGCAGCGGTACGAAGCCCAATTCAGCACGGGTCAGCACGCCTATTTTGAAGAGGTAGCCTACCTGCAAATCATCAGCTACTTTGAGGCAGACCATCAGTATTCCAAAGCATTGGAAGCCTCTGAGCGTGGTATGGAGCAGCACCCTATGTCTATAGACCTGCTGCTCAAGCATGCGCAGCTTTTGGTGGATAACGCGGCAGCTGAAGCAGCCTTCCCGTTCCTGGAAAAAGCACGGGCGATGTCGCCCGGCGAAATTGAGGTGGAGCTGCTGTATGCAGAGGCACTGATTGCGGATCAGCAAGCGGAGGAGGGCTTTCGGATACTGGACTTCCTGAGGGAAGAAGCCAATGATGAGGAAATGAGCAGCATTCTTCTGGTGGAATCCCTGGCCTACGAGCAGGAGGAGTCCTACGAGCGAATGTTTTATACCCTGCGCGAGGCCCTGCTTCTGGACCCTTCCAATCAGGCTGCGTTGGAGCGCATTGGAGTCTGCGTGGTGCAAAGCAAGAAATACGAGGAGAGCATAGCATTGCACGAAGCCCTGCTGGCGGAAGATGCCTATCAGGCTCTGGCCTGGTACAACCTTGCACAGTCCCGTCTGTATGTGGGCAACTACGAAGGGGCCATTGAAGCCTATGATTTAGCCTTTACCATTGATGAGGACTTTCTGCAGGCCTGCCGGGATTGTGCCGATCTTTGCCTGGAGCTGCAACAGTTTAACCGTGCGCTGAAGTACTACATGGAACTTTTGGAACAGGAAGGGGCCGACGCGGACAGCGACCTGTACATTCAAATCGGGCAGTGCCATCTGAGGCTCAACTGTCCGCAGGCAGCCGTGACGTTCTATATCCGGGCAGCACAGCTGGACCCACTGAATGATGAAATCTTCTTCTCGATAGGCGAGTGCTACGCAGCGGAGGGGCAGTGGATGAATGCCATTCAGTACTTCGAAAAAGCGATTGAAGTGGAAGGGGAGCAGGAAGAATATTACGCGGCGCTTGGCGAGGCCTACTTCAACATGGGCAATACCGAGATGGCTGTAGAGCACCTCGAGGAAGCCATCGCGCTGAATGAACTCGAAGCCCGGTATTGGATACTGCTGGCTACCTTCCTCATGGAAAACGGGCAGGCCGAGGCTGCTATGGACGTGCTGGAATCCGGGATGGAAGCCGTGCCGGGAACAGAAATCCTCTATTGCCGGATTGCCTGTTTGTTTGCGATCGGGCAGCGCAACGCAGCACTTTACTGGCTGGGAGAAGCGCTTCAGGAGGATTTCGGGATGTACCCTTCTCTATTTGAGCTGATGCCAGACCTGCAATCGGACAACGAGGTCATGGCCCTGATCAATAACTTTGCCCTCTAGCGTTAGCTCCGGGCAATCTGATACGCGTGAACAGCCGCGCCAACTGTACCTGCTGCGTTGCGTAGTTCAGCCGGTTTGACGGGCACCTTTACGTCAATGACTTCTTCGTATTTACTGAACTTCTTGCTGGCACCGCCTCCCAGAATAATCAGATCGGGGTTAACCACCCGGGCAAGATAGTGCAGGTATTCATTGAACCTTTCACCCCATTCCGTCCAGCTCAAGTCATGGATCTTACGGGCTTTGCTCGAAGCATAGGCCTCGGCTATGTCGCCGTGCAGCCGCATATGACCGAATTCGGTATTGGGGACGAGTTTGCCGTTGATGAACATCGCGGAGCCCAGCCCGGAGCCTATTGTAATTAAAACAACGACGCCATTTTGCCCCTTGCCAAGGCCGAAACGCATTTCTGCCAGGCCTGCCGCATCCGCATCGTTGAGCACCTCCACCGGGTTGTTGCATGCCAGGGAAAAGGATTCAATCACATTCGTTCCGATCCACTTCTTGCTGATATTAGCCGCAGAATGCGCTTCCCCTTGTTTGATAATGGCTGGGAATCCGCAACCGATAATGCCTTTGTAATTGTGCATGCGGACCAGCTCCGCGAACGTTTCGGATACTGCTTCGGGAGTGGCCGGTTGTGGGGTTTCCAGCCGGAGCCGCTCGGTTTGGAGGGCACCGGTAGTGACGTCTACGACAGCGCCTTTAATGCCGGAGCCGCCTACGTCTACGCCCAAAATAAGATTGCCTGTGTACATATGTTTTTCATTTTTCCTGCATAAAAGCCTTCTGGGGCCCATTGTATTGTACCAGCTCGCCTACCGGATGAGCCGGATTTTCATCTTCAGGTCCTCTTTTGGACGGTCTCTTGGGTCCGTCGGCACGGCTGCCAGTTTGTCCAGGACTTCAAGGCCTTCCACCACCTGCCCGAATACCGTGTAGTCCCTGTCGAGAAATGGCGTGCCCCCGTGCTCCAGATACGCTTCCTTTTGGCGGGTCGTATACCTAAAGCCTTTTTGTGCTTCCAATTGCGCAAGGTCTTGTTCCGTCACGCTGCGCCCGTGCACAATATAAAACTGAGAACCGGAAGACCGCTTTTGCGGGTTCACTGCGTCACCGGTACGTGCTGCCGCTATAGCGCCCTTGATATGGACCAGGGAATCTGCAAACTCCGCAGGGATCGTATACCCCGGGCCACCCGAGCCCAATGCCTGCCCGGCGGGGGCATCCTTCGACTTGGGGTCGCCACCTTGTATCATGAAGTTTTCGATGACCCGGTGGAAAAGCAGCCCGTCGTAGTAGCCCTCCTGCACCAGTTTGACGAAATTGTCCTGATGCTGAGGGGTCGCATCGTAGAGTTCTACGAGCATACTGCCGTGTATGGTTTCAATTTCGACCAGGCAGATTTCCGGCGGGGCAATAGAAATTGCTTTTTCGGTCACCCTCGCCTTGCCCTTTTCATTGATGGCTTTTAAGGAGATAGTATAGTTGCCAGACTGCCGGTAGGTATGGCTGGGTTCTGCCAGTTCTGAAGTGTTGCCGTCTCCGAAATCCCACTCGTAGGCGGTGGCGTTTTCTGACTGATTGTCAAAAACGATGGGGGAGAGGACTTTCTCTTCGCCCTCCAGGGTGAAATTGGCCACCGGCCGTGCACAACTGCCAAGGATAATGGCCAGTACTACATATAATAAAGGTGTCCTTTTCATCAATCAACCAATTTTACAGTCATGCGTACATCTCTGACCGGGCGGTTGGCCTGACCGGTCGGCACCGCAGCAATTTTGTCTATTACATCCAATCCTTCCACCACTTCGCCAAAGACCGTATATTCTCCGTCTAATACCGGAGAGCCGCCAACTTCAAGGTAGCGCTGTCGCTGTTCCGGTGTGTAGTTTTTGCCAAAGTTTTGCTCCAGGTTGTCCATGTTTTCCTCGGTGAGCGGCTTCCCATCTACGATGTAGAACTGAGAGCCTGAGGAGTTGCGCTGTGGATTCTGCCGGTCGCCCAGCCGCGCCGCAGCCAGTGCGCCTTTGAAATGGAGCGCGCCAATTTCAGCAGGCAAAGTGTAGCCAGGGCCGCCTTGCCCAAGCATCTGATTAGGATCTGCCATTTTGGAGTCCGGGTCGCCACCCTGAATCATAAAGTCCTGAATGACCCGATGGAAAAGCAGGTCATCGTAGAAACCTTCCTTCGCCAGCTTGATGAAATTGTCCCGGTGCTGTGGGGTGGAATTGTACAGCTTGACTTTCATGTCACCGTATTCTGTGCTTATGACAGCGTAGGTGAAGCCGTCACCCTTCGGTGTACACTGCAAAAGGCCGGTTGAAACAGCCAGCGTAGTTAGGAAAATAAGGAGGTAACTTTTCATACTTTTGGTGTTATTCGTCTTCTAATCCGCCATTCTCCAGTTCAAGTTCCCGGAAGTATTGAATGGCATATTCCTTGAGCAGGGTTTCCTGAGCTTTCAGCCCCTGCGCTTCCACCGGTCGCCGGAGCTCGTAGTGTGGCCAGCCGTCGGCATCTCTGCCCTTAAAGGCATAATGCCCGCCGTAGCTTAGCAGCCGGCATACCGCGATATGCATCAGGTCCTGTTTTTCTTCTTTGGTGAAGGCTTCCTGCCAGCGTCCCAGCTCTTGAATGCCAATCAGGAACAGTATGGCATTGAGGTCCGGAAGGTCTGCCCGGCCGAAGGTTTTCTTCACCAGGTGCCTTACACGCAGCCACTCATAATCCAGTTCCCACTCCTTCATGTCATTTTTTTGAGGCGTAAATATACTTTACACGATTTGGTTTTATGCTACAGAAAACCGGCAATAATTGAATTTGGCAACCTTAATGCGCTCACCGGCGGTAACGCGGATGGTATTGGAGCAGGGTCTCGCGCAGAAATTCTGTATCCATGTGGGTGTAAATTTCCGTGGTGATGATGGATTCATGCCCAAGCATGTCTTGTACTGCTTTCAGGTCAGCACCGCCTTCAATGAGGTGGGTCGCAAAAGAGTGCCTGAAAGTGTGCGGGCTTACGTTTTTCGGCAAGCCGGCATCCCGGGCTGCCGTTTTTACGATATTGAACACCATCACCCGGCTTAGCCCGGCCCCTCTGCGGTTAAGAAACAGGATGTCTTCCTGCCCCCGCCTGATATTCATCTGCCCCCGCCGCCCGCCTTCCAGGTAAAGCTGTATGTGTTTGGCGGCTGTCTCTCCTATGGGGACGATTCGTTCCTTATTGCCCTTGCCCACCACTTTCACAAAACCAATATCGAGGTACAGATCAGAACGGCGCAGGCCAGTGAGCTCGCTTACGCGCAAACCACAGGCGTAGAGCGTTTCCAGTATGGCCCGGTTGCGTTGCCCCAGCGGATGGCTGAGGTCGATCGCCTCAAACAAAAGGTTGATCTCTTCGTAGGTGAGTACTGTTGGTATCTTTCGCCCGAGCTTTGGGCCCTCAATGTGCTGGGTGGGGTCGGTGCCGGTGAGGTCCTCCAGCACCATATATTTGTAGAAGGTTTTTAGTGCAGACAGCAGGCGTGCCTGAGAACGTTCTGCCAGGCCGAGTTCTGCCAGCCAAACCAGAAAGGCTTCCAGGTGGTGTTGTTCCACTGAAGCGGGCCCGCAGTCATATTCATGAAGTTCCAGAAACCGGACGAGCTTGCTTAGGTCGCTCATATAGGCCGATACCGTGTGTGGCGATAGGGATAATTCGAGCAACAAATAGGCCTCGAACCCCTTTTGAAAGCTTTTCCATTTTTGAGCGAGGTTGCCGGACAATGCCACAAGTTTTACTTTATGATGCCTAAAATTATTAAATGATGGACTTAAATATGGTTTTTTTGAATTAAATGTGTAAATTTGTAGCCGTAGTTAATAATTATAGTACCTCTCCTGAGGTATCGACGATATTTAAGATTGTGCATATTTGTTTAATGTTGGAGGGTCGAAATCTAGATGATTTCGGCCTTCGCTTTTTTAGGCACTACTGCTTTCCCGCCGATACAAATATTACCGCTTTCACCGCAAAGGTGATAAAAATCAACCGCATTTTTGTGACAAAAAAAGACGCTGGTTAAGACCTGAGTAATTGGTTTTGTGATATTTATAAAAGAAATTAACACAATATTGAGTTCAATTGAATGTCACAAGAGCGATGTATTTTTTATTTTTATTTTTGCGATGATTAAAAACTGTCTTACATTTGTATCGAACAGAAAATGTTCCTCCTTACCGATCTAAATGATTCCCCTTTTAAAGTATGGTTTCCTCTTTGCGGAACCCTGAGTCAGTGTTGAGACTCCTCATTCTCTCCTGCCCCCACAGGATAGAAGGGCTCTGTGCTGTTCAGGTATTTCCCCACGAGAGCAGAATCAAAAGCATTTAACGGTACACTAACACAAACACAGCACTTAAACCACCTGAGGCAGGTATGAGTTATGCAGGTGCACCAGGAATCAGGCTTTAAAATTTCTAACACTAATTTAAGCCAGATCTCCTTCCTGATGTAACGAATACGTTCAAGCTGCTTCTTTTCTTTCCAGTTAAATGCTTCATAATGATTCCCCGAGATGAGCCTGGCTCATCATTCGGCATTGTGTGTCTTGTCAGGACGCTTCGGCGCTGACAGGGCTTTCGATCTAATGCTTTTGATCAGGCATTTGGAAAGTTAAGGTCTTTGTACCCATCCACACAGTGCAAATGAATCAGAATACCCTTTTGAAAAGGAGCGGTAATAAGTCGTTACCGGCCATTCACACTAATTAATTGCACCATGTTATCCATCAACAAACTACTTTGCACACTTAAGGGAGCGGAATATGGCACCCAGTCGCCTGTTTCCGGAAATCCAATGACACGATTTGGGCTGCATTTTATGCTGCTTTTTGCTTCACTTCAACTTGCTACCGCGCAGGAGGTTGTAATGAGCACTTCGCTCATTCAGTCCGCATCCGACTGTGAACAGCCTGTAATATTGGCTGTCTCCACCGCGCAGGAAACAGCATGCGGAAACCAGGATGGGAAAATCAGCATCGAGGTTCAGGGTGACAAGCGGGGAGCTACTTACACGGTAGTACTCTCGCAGAATAAAATGGATGTCACCTATTCTGGGCTGGAGGCCGAAAACGGCACCATTCTCGTTCAGAATGTGGTACCCCGTGGTTTTACAGGGCTGCAGGTAGTTCGCGAGCAGGATAACTGTGCATCTGGTATGTATGAAGAGCACTTCCTGGTTGAGCACGCATGTGATCCGGCAAGTATACGTTCTTCTACTTGTGGAGGAGGTACTTATCCTTATCAAAACTGCGAAGGGCACACTATTTATGTGAACGGGGGCATTATTGAGCCTCAAACTTACATTTTTACCGGGGACGGTTCGACCTACTGCATGAGCTACGTCAGCCCCAACTGTCAGCTTACACAAGATGAAAGCGTATTCTGTGCCAACCATGCTACTCCGGCTCCAATACCTATGCATGGGTATGACTATGGGGAAGTAGCTTATACTTTAGAAACAGGGCTTGTTGCAAATTTGGGTATTTCTGAGCTTTATGCTGAGCGTATCAACTGGTTGATGTGCAACGGTCCGTCCATGGGGTACTCTCATTTGGAAATTAATGACGCCATCTGGCACTTTGCAAGCGGCTATACCAATTGTAATGGCCTCTGCCAGGCCGCCAAAAGTGCGATCAATACTCCACAGGGGGGAGTCGACAGCCAAATGAAAGTTTATATGCCGCAGGGTGCTAATGTGCAACCCTTCATCGTAAACAGCTGCGCCTGCGTTAGTTCTATTGATGGTTTGTTCGTCAATGACGATAACGGAGACAATAATGTTTTAGAGATTACCGATGGTGCACAACTTGACCTCAACACCTTGCCAAACAACTTCCGCCTGGAAGCAAACATTAGCGGTGTGGTGGGAAGTGTGAAGTTTACCATTTCCGGTGACGATAATAATACCAATATTGAAGGCTCAGCACCATATAATGCGCCGGGCGGTTCCGCATTGTGGAACCCCGGGGCAGGTAATTATACGGTAAACATTAAAGTTTATTCTTTGCCAAATGCAGGCGGGGTACTTTGTGCAGAGAAAACCATTTCTTTTTCCATCTTCCCGGGTGGTACGCCCCCAACGCCCACTACCCCGGCCCCGGATAACTGGGCTTATGATTGTGGGGACAACGTGACCATCGACTTCTACGGCAGTGGGGCCAACTGCTCCGATAACCCGGATTCGGAAGTTATCATTACGAATACGGCAGGCGTCTTTCAGACGGTTGTCGAAGTGGTATATAAAAACCAATACCCGGGCAGTGAAGTGGTGGTTACGGCAGGTGGTGTGAATTATTCATTGCCTGAAGTGGATATTAGCGGTACAAGCTCCAATGTTTATGTTTACCGGGGGCTGATTGCTGCGCCAGTGGGTAGCGTGAGCCACAATACCGAAACGAGCGGCTGCGGCAGCCAAAACGGCTTGCAATCCCTGACCGCTTATGCCTTTAGAAACACGACCATAAAGCGTGCTTCATCCGGGTCTTTTACGGAGCTGAGCGGGTATTGTAACCTGGTGACCTTCAGCATAGCGATCCCAACGGATGATCAGGCACGCGACCTTTCTATATTGCTCCCCATCTCAGAGCTGACGGACGATGGGCGATTCCTAACCATACGTGCCAATGCAGGGGGCGTTACTGGGTCCACAACCATCTTCGGTCCCGATGGCGAATGTTGCCAGGCCGCACCCGTCATTAATCTGCAGAATGTACCCGGCTCTGTTTCATCTGTAACCATTGAGGTGGACACGCGCAGCAGCCAAAACCCCAATGGCAGTGGTTGCGGGCAATCGTGGGTGATCGCCGGCCTGACCTATGTGGATGTGGATTGTCCGGACCCTCTTAGCTCCGACTACGGTGATGCACCGGATTCCTACGGCAGCCTTTGCTATTACATCAATGATGCTAATCCAACCCGTCTGGGCGCTACAGTAGACAGCGAAGATAGCAATCAGAGCAGTGCTAACGCGGATGGCGATGATAACGATGGCAGCAACGATGATGACGGCGTGACTTTCGCCAATCCTTCCGGATTGACAGCAGGCGCTTCAGAGTCAGTCACCGTTACCTGGTCTACTAATGACTTCGATTCTTACATTTCTGCTTGGATTGACTTCAACCAAAACGGCACCTTCGATGCCGGCGAAAAGGTTATCGACGATTTCGAGCAGGGTTCATTTAATAATACCTCCACCGGGTCTCAGTCTTTCACCTTTATGGTACCTGCCGATGCAGTCTGCGGTACCACCTTCGCCCGATTCATCATCACCAGCGATCCCAACGAAGGGCCGACCGGTGATTTTTGCAATTCCGGGAATACCTCTGATGATGGGGAAGTGGAAGACTATCAGGTGACCATTCTTAGCGGGCTGGAAGCTGAAATTACCGGAAGCGATGTTGTTTGCTCCGGCGGAACGACCACACTCACAGCAAGTGGAGGGACTGCCTTTATTTGGAATACGGGCGAAACGACCGCTTCCATTAATGTAGGGGCAGGGAATTATAGCGTTACAGTGACGAACAATAGCAATTGTTCCGACGCAACCTCCTTTACTGTTTCTGAAAGTGATTTGCTTGAGGTGGGTGTCTTTAGTACGGATGCAGGCTGCACCATTAATAACGGTACGGTAGCCGCTGACCCTTTTGGTGGCACTTCGCCTTATACCTATCTATGGAATACAGGTGCGACCACTAGCAACCTTACCGGATTGTCAGCCGGCATATACACTGTGACCGTCACTGATGCTAATGGGTGTACCGCAACAGGACAAACAGCAGTAGGCACCACCACCGGCCCATTGGCCAATATCGAATGTATCGATGACCCCGTTGTCCACCGTACTGCCTCCAACAGCAGCAAAACCTGTGGTACACTGGTGTATGGGTTTTACACCGGTAATATGCTCAACAACTGGACCAGTGAGAAACACTGGACCATTTCCGATACAGACTTCAAAGAATACTCGAACGGTACGGCAGTGATGAACGCCACTGCGGTGAATAAGTCAAATGCTAACCTGATCTTCCATATCAATGTAGTATTTGCCGGCCGGACCTACGCTGCTCCGTCGGGTAGCCCGAAAGAGAACACCCAGTGCATAGGTAATTTAGACAACAGCGACTGGTACTACTACACCATTACTAAAGGAAATATGACCGGTGCCGGCGACCTGGCAGGCGCACGGGGTTCTTTCGACCGTGCCGGCCCTGCATTCCAGGTCGGTACAGGGGCCAACCTGAATGACGCCAGCAAGTTTGGTGCTTCCGGCTGGCTGAACCTGTACATCAATAGCCAGCCTGCTAATGGGCCGACGCTCAATGCCGGTGCACAAGGCGACTTCAATATCAATCTTTCCGGCGCTACGCTGCCAGAGGAACTGGCAAGCGGCTGCCTTGAAATCTGCGTTGGTGAATCTGTAGAACTGTTTGCCAATGCTACCGCAGGCACGCCTGGCTATTCTTATGCCTGGAGCACCGGATCAACTAGTGCTCAAATCACAGTTTCTCCAACTCAAACCACTACTTACAACCTGACCGTCACCGATGCGAATGGCTGTACAGACGTAGCAACAGCAACCGTAACCGTTAATGATCCGCCATCTGTTACTGCAAATGGAACAGACGCCACATGTGGTGAATCTAATGGTAGTGCAGAGGCTATAGCCAGCGGTAACGCGCCTTTCACCTATGAGTGGAGCACAGGAGCGACAACAGCAGTCATCAATGACCTGTCTGCTGGCACCTACACCGTAACGGTAACAGACGCGAAGGGCTGCCAGGCGACTACAAATACCACGATTTCCAATCAGGGAGGTCCCACGCTTGCCATCAGCCCAACAGACGTGGACTGCTTCGGCGCCTCCACGGGCAGCGTAAGCCTGACGGTGAACGGCGGCACAGCCCCATTCCAGTTCAACTGGAGCAATGGCGCCACGACAGAAGACCTGAACAACGTA
>JANSXW010000043.1 GCA_024742755.1 bacterium
CCACGGAAGACACGGAAGATGGCTTCAGTTGCGGTGTGCCAGAGGAGCATTCCGTGTATTCTGTGCATTCTGTGGTTAATATCGGTGTGCTGCGGTTAGGTGACCACGGAAGACACGGAACACACGGAAGATGGCTACCGTTGCGATGTGCCAGAGGAGCATTCCGTGTATTCTGTGCATTCTGTGGTTAATATCGGTGAGCTGCGATAGGGGACCACGGAAGACACGGAATGTGGCTTCAGTTGCGGTGTGCCAGAGGAGCATTCCGTGTATTCTGTGCATTCTGTGGTTAATATCGGTGAGCTGCGGTTAGGTGACCACGGAAGACACGGAATATGGCGCTTTAATATCAGAACCAAGCACTTTCTTCCAAATCCAAACCCAGGCCAAACTTCGTACCTTGTCCGTATGAAGACAGCCTTACTCACACTGCTCTGTATTTGGACGGGCTTCCTGTACGGGCAGGCTCCGGAGGATACCACGCAGCAAGCCGGTTCCCGTTTGGTGGCCCTGCCCATTGTCTTTCTGACTCCGGAAACAAGCTGGGGCTTCGGGGCAGCGGGTATCTACACCTTTCGGCTGCCGGGAGAGGCACCGGACAGCCGGCCTTCACAGTTGCAACTGGGCGGAGCTTATACGCTGGAAAATCAGATATTATCGTACCTGCCGTTCCAAATCTTTGCCAAAGACGAGACCTATAACCTCTACGGGGAGCTGGGCTATTACCGGTATACCTATTTTTATTATGGTATCGGCAACGGTTTTGAAGATTACGAAGGCGAACTATTTGACCTGAGCTTCCCAAGAGTACGCCTCAATGCGGCGCGTAAGTTTTGGGGCGACTGGTACGCTGGATTCCGTTACTGGCTGGATGATATGCAGGTGGGCGGACTGGAACCCGGAGGCTTGCTCGAAGGAGCGTCAACCGTAGGCCAATCGGGCGGATTGCTTTCTGCGGCGGGCGGCTTTGTGCTGCTGGATCAGCGGAATAACGTTTTTTACCCCACTGCCGGGCATTATTTTGAACTTGGCGCCATCAACAGCGGTTCCCGCACCGGAAGCCGGTTTGCTTTTACCAAATTTGCTTTGGATGCCCGAAAGTATTGGCCCACAGGTAAGGATGCCGTTTTTGCCCTCAATGCCTATCTGGAGTTCAACACCGGAGCGCCTCCTTTTACTCATCTGGCGCTCATGGGCGGCACCCGGCGGATGAGGGGGTACTACGAAGGGCGGTACCGCGACCGTCAGATGGCGATTCTGCAGGGCGGTTACCGATTTCCACTGTTCTGGCGGCTCAAGGGTGCTGTTTTCGGAGGGCTGGGCAATGTGGCGGGCGAGGTGTCCGGTTTTCAGTTGCAAAATACCCGCTGGACAGCCGGGCTGGGGCTGCGGTTTTTGTTGTTGGAAGCGGAGCAGGTTCATGTGCGCCTCGACTATGGCTTTGCAGCAGGCAGCAGCGGCTTTTACCTCACAGTGGGAGAAGCCTTTTAAAAAGAAAATATGACGGTAAGCATCATTATTCCCGCACTGAACGAAGCGGAAGAAATCGGAAAGGTAGTCACGCACTTGTGTGAAAATGCAGACCCGCGCCTGGTCGATCTGCTGGTGGTGGACGCAGGCAGCACAGACGATACCGCAGCTATTGCTGCCGCAGCTGGTGCCACCGTTTTGGCCGCTCCTCAGAAAGGACGGTCTCGGCAAATGAACTACGGAGCGCAGCAGAGCAGGGGAGAGGTGCTCTACTTCGTACATGCCGATACGCTGCCCCCGGCGACCTACCTCAATGATATCGCCACGGCCAGAGCAGAAGGCTATCCCATCGGTTCCTACCAATCGGTTTACGATACGGAGCACCGGCTTCTGAAAATCAATGCCTACTTTACGCGGTTTGATTTCATGTGGTGCCGGGGCGGCGATCAGTCTATTTATGTAGACCGCACTGTTTTTGAAGCCTTCGGTGGTTACCGGGAGGATTTCATGATTATGGAGGAGTACGACTTTATGCAGCGGGTGCGGCAGAAACACCCCTTCAAAATCATGCCCAAGGCTACGCTGATCTCTGCGCGCAAATACGAGGAGAACCCCTACATGCGGGTACAGCTCGCCAATTTAATCGTATTCAATATGTACCGGCTGGGCTTTTCTCAGGAGCGATTGGCCAATACCTACTGCAGGCTTTTGAAATATCGTTAACTTTACGCCCTCATTCACCAATGGAAAGCCTACATGTTGTATACGTTTGTACGGCCGATTGCCCGTTTGGGGCTGAAAGCCTTCTATCGAAAAATTTATGTTTCCAACGCGGACCGTATGCCCCGGGATAAGCCGGTTTTCCTGGCTTCCAATCACCCTACTGCCTTTATTGAGCCCTGTTTGATGGCTTGTTTTCTGGACCGGCCGCTCTTCTTTCTGGTACGCGGCAACCTGTTTCAGAAAAAGATTTTCGATACCCTGCTGCGCAGCCTGAACATGCTGCCCATCTACCGCCGCAAAGACGGTGGCTACAGCAAGGTGAAGAACAACTACGAGACGTTTCAGTCCGTTTTCAGCGCCCTGCACGACAATCGTACCATTATGATCCTCATCGAGGGGAGCACCATTCAGGTCAAACGGTTGCGCCCGCTTAAGAAGGGGACCGCCCGCATGGCTTTTGGGGCGATTGAAGCTTATGACCTGGAAGAGGTTTACATCGTACCGGGCGGCGTCAACTTCACCTACGCCGAGCGGCCTCGATCGGAGGTAATGATCGAAATTGGGGAGCCTGTAAGGGCGAAGGACTACCTGGAGGATTATGTACATAACGCCAACAAAGCCATTATGGACCTTACCAATGCCGTCCGCCCCGCCCTGGAGGACTGCCTGGTACAGGTGGAAGACCCTGAAAATGACGCGCTGGTGGAAGGCTTGCTGCAAATGCATCGTAGTGCTTTCGTGGAACCACGCTTTCCCATATTTTCTATAGATCCTGCCCGCTTCGAGATGGAAAAAGGCGTAGCTGAGAAAATAAATGCATCAGACCCGGACGATCTGCCCGAATTGCGGGAAGCGGTAGCTGATTATATGGAACACCTGGGGCAGTTCGGTTTGGAAGACCGTACATTGATGCAGCGCAGGCAGCCTCCTCCTGCCTGGCCGCTGTGGCTGGGTTTTCCCATTTTCTTGCTGGGGTACGCATTCAACAAACCCCTGACCTTGCCGGGGAAATACCTCTCGGAAACAAAAGTAAAAACCCACGAATTCATCATGCCGGTGCGCTGGGCCGCCAGCCTGGGGGTATACCTGCTCACCACAATAGCCGTGGTAGTGGTCACCCTGGCTACGCAGTGGCGATGGCTGCCCCTGGCGTACGTGGGCCTGTTGCTGGCCGGGCATTTTTCCTTGTATTACCTCGAATACCGGGCTGAGTACCGGCAGCACCAACGCCTGAAAATCGTTCCGGAAAAGCAACTGGAAGCCCTGCTGCAAAGGCGGGCGCAGGTAATGGAGCTGTACAATAACCTCAAGCCCAAATACGAAAACGCCTGACCGTAAAAAAAGAGAAGCGGCATGCTCCCGAAATGGGAACATGCCGCTTGGCATTTTAACTAAAAAAGTATGGGAGACTGTTAGATAAATAGTTACACTTAAAACTTGTGGCTGATGCCTACGCTTACAGAAACACCAGGGTTCACCCGGTTGAAGACCTGAGGTGTTGCCTCAAAGGACTGGTAGAAGCTCTCCACTTCGTCGTTAAGAATGTTATTGACACCAAAGTCCAGGCTCGTATTCTGTTCTGCACCCAGCTTTTTGTTGAAGCTGAAGTTCAGGCTGTGGAACGGCTGGAAGTAAACGTCCGGGTACAAGCCGGTGCCTACAATCTGCAGCGTTTCGCCTTTAACGTTGTAGAACAGGCCTGCGTCAATTCCCTTATCTCGGTTGCCATAGGTTAGGCCAGCGTTGATGACGTAGGGCGCCTGTCCGGCCATTTGGCGGGTGTTCTCTATGGTTTGCCCTTCGCGCTCGAACAACTGACGGTTGTTGAATTCGGCATCGGTCATGTCAATTTGAGATTCCACCACCGTCACGTTACCGCTAAAGGAGAAGTCCGTCAGGGCGGGGGAGATGAAGTTCAGGCTCTTGCGCACTTCGAATTCCAGTCCGAAGAGTTGGCCGTCGCCCACATTACGGGGCTGGAACTCCGCACTGGTGGCGGCCTGAGGCAGCCGCACCAATTCGATGGGCTGATCAAACCGCTTGTAGAAACCACTGATGGAGAAGATTTGTCCGCCCTCCATAAATAGCTCCCAGCGCAGGTCGATGTTGTCAATACGGGTCGCTACCAGGTTGCCATCCCAATTCCCCAGGCTAAAAAGGCTACCGTTGAAAATCCGGTTAGTCACAGGGTCCAGAATCTGGGCAAAGGACAGTTCCTTGAAGGAAGGCCGGGCAATGGTACGCGAGTAAGCTGCGCGCAGGTTCTGCTCTTCCTGTATGCTGTAAATTAGATTGACGGAAGGGAAAAAGTCCAGGTCATCCAGGACCGTTTCGTTTTCCAGGTTATTTCCGCCCGGGTCTCCACTGGAAAAACGCTGGTCCCGGCCGGTATGGCGCTGAACGTAGTTTTCCGCACGTACACCAATAATAGTTTTCAGGCCTGGGAACAGGTCCGCTTCGTTGGAAACGTACAATCCGGTATTGCTTACCGTCGAATTATACTGGTTCGGGTTAGGAATATTATTACCGGATTGATAATAGATGTTACCGGTGGGGAATAGGTTTTCATTTACAAGGACATCGTTCGGGATGGGGTCGAAAGAAGTGCTGCCCCCAAAGAACTGAATATCGTAGAAGAGGATTTCGTAGTCCCGTTCCTTGAAGGTATAGGCACCCCCAAACTTGAAGCGTGCATCTTCACCCCGGAAGGTATACTGCTTGGTGACATCCACTTTGCCGACCAGGTTGACTTCATCCAGATAGCGCCAAATCCGTGACGGGTTGCCCCCGGCACCGGCTACAAAGTTAGTGTCAACCGGAGATACCGTGAAGGCTGTTTTGCGGATATCCGGATCATCAGAGGTGGAGAGGGTTGCGGCAGTACGCCAGTCCACTTCCCATCCTTTATCGCCCAGTACATGTGTGCCGTTCAGCAGGAAGTTGGTCAAAGAACGCTGATTGTATTCCAGGTTGTCAGACAACGCAATGAAACCAGACTGGCCAATTGCGTCGCCATTGTTGTCGATTACGAACTGACCTGCCCGCTTTTCCCCATTTTGGAGGCGCATAGCGGTCAGGCGGTACTTGGAATATTGAGTTTTGTACGCCAGGCCTGCCAGTCCTCCGATCAGAATACTTTGCTCTCCGAGTTGACCGAACTGATCGTTGGCATATATCAGCTCGTAATCTGCCGGGTCTGTCACCCGTTGATATTCCCCGTAGAATACGTCATCGTAGTAGGTGTAGTCATTGCGATAGGAGAGGGACAGAATGTAGCCAAGTTTGCCTTCTTTTTCGTTATCCAGTGTGAGCTGATTGGCAAGCGATACACTGGCACTGTAATCCAGGAAGCTGGTTTCCCGCCGGGCACCCAGCTCAGGGTTGAAGCTGCGGATAAACCGGCCTACCTCTTCAGAGGAGTTCCCGCTGATAGGAGTGGGGATATTGGCACTGCCTGCCCCATTTGGCAAGGCGCGGGAGCCATCGTCAAAGCCCAGGAAGTCGGTATCGCCACCGTCGTAAGTGAGGAAATCATTGGTGAGGTTCATCTGAGGGTTGTAGCCCAGGCTGACGGATGCAGAGACAAGTTTTTCCTCCGGGAAGTCCTTGGTTTCAATATTCAGGAGCCCACCTGTAAAGTCGGCCGGCATGTCAGCCGTGAAGTTTTTGCTCACGACCAGGTTGTCGATCAGGCTGGTGGGGAAGATGTCCATCTGAATGGTGTTCCGGTCGGGGTCCAGCCCCGGGATGTCCACACCATTGAGGGTCGTCTTGGAGTAGCGGTCACCCAGGCCGCGAACGTAGACGTACTTGCCTCCTTCGATGGAAACACCCGTTACGCGCTTGGCAGCTTCCACCGCAGTGGCATCCCCTGTCAGCTGCATGCGTGCAGAAGAGATACCGTCCAGCATGGCGGGCGCTTTTTTCTTGATGGTCATCAGGGCCGCCTCCGTAGTGCGGATGGCTTTGCCGGTGACGACGACTTCCTGCAGTTGTTTGGTGTCATCTCCCAGGCGGATTTCACCGAGGGCGTTGACTTCACCAGCCACTACTTCGACATCAGAAACGGTCAGGGTCTGAAAACCGATGTAGGAAATCTGTATGGAATAAGTACCAGGTGCAATAGAGATGGAAAACTGTCCGTCAAGGTCGGTAACGGTACCACGGTCGGAATCTTTAACCAACACGTTTGCTCCAATCACCGTAAAGCCACTCTCGTCTTCAATGACGGTTCCCCGGATGGTGCCGTTTTGAGCGGTTGCAAACAGTGCAGTGAGTACGAATAGGATAGTTAAAAGCTGCCTCATGTGCTTAAAGTATTTAGGGCAATTTTAATGTGAAAAGATTCACGGCCCGGAAGCCATGAATCTTTTCAGTATCATTTATCAAAAATGATGGAGAGAAATAAGATCAGAATAATTATCTGCCATTCGGCTTAAAGACCGTCCAGTCCGCCTCTGATAGAAGCCCAGGTCCAACCGAGGCCAGACTTGTCAGCAACCGGAGCACCGCCAGCAGAGATACCTGCAGGTACTTCGCCTTTTTCCATCAGGTCAACGAGGTTAGCAGGATCAATATCGAATGTGATGTCCGTGAAGGTGGTGTTTTGCAGTTCGTCATCCGTTACGTCCTGACCGTCAACGAATGGGCCGACAAAGTGGACATTGGACATGTCAAGTGGCGTGTTTTCGTCTGTGTCGATCAGCAGGCCGGTAGCGCCGGTTACGAGTTCCAGTTCGTCGTCTTCGTTCAGTTCGAAGATACCTGCAACCACTGTACCATTCTTGATGGTCTGACGAGCTACGTAAGAACCTTCAGGGCCGTCCAGCTCAAAGCAACTGCCGATAGGCGTCACCACAAAGAAATTATCAAGCGTACCGCCCCAGGACTGATCTGTGTCGATAGCATCGTCACCAGCATTCCAAACGACTACGTTGTTGACATCAACGGTGCCACCGAACCACTCGATGCCGTCGTCCTGATTAGCGACTACCTCAACGTTGTTGATTGTAGTAGCAGAACCTACGCCACCCAGGGTAAGACCATTGATTTCGTTACCAGCACCGATGTTTGCACCACCGTGGCGGATAGAGATGTGGGAGATAACGCCAGAGTTGTCGCCATCGTCATTGCCACCGTAAAGGCCATTGGTGTCGGTTGAAGGAATACCTTCAATCTGCACTTCGCTCAGGTCTTCGTCATTATCGTTAGAAGCAGAGATGGTAGCATTGCCAAGCACAATCACACCACCCCAAAGACCATTGATGTCAGGATCGAGGTTCGGGCTTGCGAAGTCACCGCCAGCTACCTGCTCAGGCGTAATTTCATCAGCGATAGAAGTGAAAATGATTGGTGCATCAGCTGTACCTTCAGCAATCAGTGTGCCGCCGCGGGCTACGAGAAGGGCTGTTGCGTTAGCGCCTGTACCTGCCTCCGCTTTGATCACGGTACCTGGCTGAATCGTCAGGGTAGCACCGGACTCAACGGTGATACGGCTGCCCAAAACGTAAATCTTGTCAGACTCCCAGGTGGCATCAGAAGTGATGTTCTCCCGCAGGATGATGGTTGATTCATCAACGGGTTCCGGAGTTGGTGTTACGGGGTCCTCATCTTCTCCACAAGCTGTGAAGAAAAGCGCAGAGACCACGAAAAGCATTGCTAACAGTCGAAAGTTCATAAACAAAAGTTTTTTTGTGTAAGTGTAATCTGCCGCAAATGTCGGGGCCAGTTGATAACCCAAGATTAAAAGCGTGTTAATTAATGATTAACTTGTTTTTGGGCCGTCCGCCCTAAAAAAAGGTCGTTTTGTTTTGGGACACATCAGCAATGCTTGGTTTGAGGCGGATAATATTGAAACTTAACCTTGGCTTAACACCACCCGCAGGTGTAGTCGCTAATTTTGTCGCTCACTATATTAGAAGCAAACAACACATGGATCCATCCCTGATTTTAATGTGGGCGGGTTTTATCCTCGCTGGTTATTCCGTGGTAGGCAACGACAGTATCCAAACCCTCGGTACCTTCCTTTCCTCCAACGAGGAGCGTTCCTGGTTCGTCCTTTGGCTTTTTGCAGGCAGCATTCTGTCCGCTACCTTAATATATGGCTGGATGAATTATGGCGGCGATGTCTCCTACGGCCGCCTGGAAAAGTACCCCCTGCCGCAGCCTTTTGCCTGGTATTATCTGCTGCCGCCTTTGGTCCTCATGTCGCTTACCCGAACGGGCATCCCGGTGAGCACCTCCTTTCTCATACTGACCTTCTTCAACGAGAAGAACCTGGTGGATATGACGGTAAAGTCGCTGCTGGGCTATGTCGTTGCCTTCACCGTAGCCATTATTATCTATCTGCTGATCACCAAAACGATCGAGCGCCGCTTTATCGAAACCCGGCCCACGGATGCCGACCGCCGCATCTGGGTGCCCCTGCAATGGCTCTCGACCGGCTTCCTGTGGTCGCAGTGGCTGATTCAGGATTTTGCCAATATTTACGTGTACCTGCCCCGGTCCACAAGCGCTGCGACCCTGGCGATTTCCTTAACCATTCTGCTGGGACTGCTGGCTTATATTTTCTACAGCAAAGGCGGTGCCATACAGAAAATCGTAAAAGCTAAAACCAACACCGTAGACATCCGCTCGGCGACCATCATTGATGCGACCTACGGCGTGGTTCTTTATTTCTTCAAGGAGCTGAGCAATATCCCCATGAGCACGACCTGGGTGTTTATCGGTTTGCTGGCCGGCCGGGAAATAGCGATCCGCTACCAACTCGACAAAAAGTTCTCCCGGGAGGTCTTCCGGATGATCCTTTCCGACCTTGGCAAGGTATTCTTCGGGCTCGTAGTGAGTATTCTGCTGGTGTTCCTCATTAAATTCCTGGCTGCCTAGTGTATTCCGGGCAGCCTATGGTTGCAATCCGGCCCGGAACCGCTATATTTGCTTTTGCATGGAAAAAGGACGCGTCATAGTAGGTCAAAAGCGCTTTGCGCTGACTATCGAGCGGCTCTGTCAGCAACTGATAGAGCAGCATGGTGCCTTTGAGGATACCTGCCTGATCGGGATTCAGCCCCGTGGCGTATTCCTGGGCGACCGCCTGCACCGCAGGCTGGAGGATCTGCTCAGTGGCCCGGCTGTAGAATATGGCAAACTGGACATCACTTTCTACCGGGATGATTTCCGGACCCGGGCCAAACCCCTTTCTGCCAGCCCTACGGAACTGGATTTCCTCGTGGAAGGCAAAAAAGTCATTTTGGTGGATGATGTGCTGTACACCGGGCGCACCGTACAGGCAGCACTCACAGCGCTCAACCACTACGGCCGGCCAAGGAAAGTGGAATTGCTGGCCCTCATCGACCGCCGCTTCAACCGGCACCTGCCGATTCAGGGCGACTACATTGGCATGACGGTGGATGCCGTGGACAAGGCATTCGTCCGCGTCGAATGGAAAGAGCAGAGCAACGAAGACCGCGTTTTGATTTTTGCAGACAAGAGCGAAGCAGAAGGATAGGTCAACAAACAAATTGCCAAACGGCACATAACTATATCGAATGGCTACGGTACAGCAACTGAGCACCAAGCACGTGCTGGGGATTAAATACCTGACAGCAGCCGACATCCGGCTGATTTTCGAAACCGCCGAAAGCTTCAAGGAAGTGATCAACCGGCCGATTAAAAAAGTACCTTCCCTGCGAGATGTTACCGTTGCCAACCTTTTCTTTGAAAACTCCACCCGCACCCGTATTTCCTTCGAACTGGCTGAAAAGCGCCTGTCAGCAGATGTGGTCAACTTCTCTGCTTCTTCTTCCTCTGTGAAGAAAGGGGAAACCCTGCTGGACACCGTGAATAACATCCTGGCCATGAAGGTCGATATGGTCGTGATGCGCCATCCGGCTCCCGGAGCACACCACTTCCTGGCGCAGCATATTGATGCCAATATCATCAACGCCGGAGACGGTACCCACGAGCACCCCACACAGGCGCTGCTCGATGCCTTTTCCATGCAGGAACAGGTAGGTGACCTGGCCGGGAAGCGGGTGGTGATTTTTGGAGACATCCTGCATTCACGCGTTGCCCTGAGCAATATTTACTGCCTGACCAAGCTCGGCGCTAAGGTGAGGGTCTGCGGCCCGCCCACGCTCATCCCCAAGCACATCCAAAGCCTGGGCGTGGAGGTGTCGCACGATGTCTGGGACTCCCTGAAATGGTGCGATATCGCCAACGTGCTCCGCATACAGCTGGAGCGGCAGGACATCAAGTATTTCCCCTCCCTGCGGGAGTACAGTCAGTACTTTGGGATCAATAAAACGCTTCTGGACAGCCTCGACAAGCCAATTGTGATCATGCACCCCGGGCCTATCAACCGGGGCGTGGAGATTTCCAGTGACGTAGCAGATTCCGACCATTCCATCATCCTGCAACAGGTGGAAAATGGCGTGGCCATCCGTATGGCCGTGCTCTACCTCCTGGCGGCCGGGCGGTAGCCTGTTTTTGAGCGCTCAGCACCGGGTTAAACAATTATCACGCCGGGCGGGACGTTGGTAATCTGGTCTTACAAGCTTCGGGCCTCCATCTCAGCGGGCCATAAAAGCGACTTCCAAAAAATATTTGGCTATACCACCAGGTAATGCCTGGTTTATTTTTCCAGGTGTATTGAAAAAGGTTATCTTACACATGACAAAACTCTGAATTGCTATGAGGTATGCTCTTCTTGCCTTACTTATCTTATCCCTTTTTTCCTCTTCCACCCTGCAGGCACAGTGCGAAAGCCTGATCACGGATGATCGTATCATCAATGATGTTCATGTGCTGAAAACGACCAATCAGACCCTGGTGGTCCGCGGCAATTATACCTACAGCCTGGAGCTGCAAAGCGGGCGGCTGGGCATTACAGCCAAAATGTACTCCAAAGCAGGGGTGGAATTCAATCAGGATGACGAAATCATTTTCCTCAATCACAACGGGGAGCGCCGGTTTTACCGGTTTATCGAAATGGGGGAAATGGTCCGGGAGTCAGGCACACCGGTTTACCAGAATGTCCTGCAGATGGACCTCGCGGCCATTGACTGGATGCTGGAGACGGATGTGGAAGTCATGTACACCAAAAACAACGTGAGCAACCAAATCCGGAAATTCACCATCAATGGCAGCCGGCAGACTGAGTTCAAAACGATGCTGGCCTGTTTTAGGGAGCGCCTAAAACTGGATAAAGTCAATGACAATAAGCTGGAGGGCAATGTGATCGTTGTTAATCCCTCTGCGGCCCAACCCACTGCTGCGACCACTTCTATCGGGACCTCTCCGCCTGCCTCCGCTTCAGGCACGAAAAAGCCACAGGCCTCTGCCGCTGATAATCAGGAGATAGCAGACCTTAGGAAAGAGCTGGCTGATACCAAAGCCCGCCTCAAAGCCGAAATTCAGGCAGAGCAGGAAAGAGCAGAAGGCATCAAGTCCCGTTTGCAGGAGGAAGTCAATCTGGCCCGGGAGCAGGCCGCTGAGCAAAAGAAGAAGTATGCCGATGAGGTGGTGGCTGCCCGCGAAGCTGCCAACAGGGAAATAGAAGCTTCCCGTACTCAGATTGCGGATGAAGTCAAGGCCGCCCGCGATAAAGCAGGCACAGAACTGGAAAAAATAGCCCTCGATGTACAGGAAGCCCGCCGAAAAGCCAGCGAAGCGATTCAGCAGGCTGAGCTGGAATCGGCCCGGGAGGTAGCTGCCATCCGGGACAAAGCGGCGGCTGAGATCAAAAAGGTGCAGGACAAGCTGGAACTGGCCAAATTGGAGTACGCTGATGAGATATCCGTGGCCCGGGAAAACTCCGCTGCCGAACTGAAGCGCATCCGGGAAGAAACGGCGGCCATGATCACCAAGGCCCGGGAAGAGGCGAAAGAAGAACGGGGGCGTACCCTGGAAGAAGTGGTGGGCACCAAAGAAACAGCCGCACAGCAAATCCTGAAAATTCAGGAAGAGACGGCAGAAGAAATTGCCCAGATTCGGGAAAATGCCGTTCTGGAAAAGGAAAAGCTGGCTTTTGAGCTGGCCGAGTCCCGCCGCCGGGCCGCTGAAGAAAAAGCCCTGGTACAGGAAAATGCCGCTTCCGAGCTGGCAGACATCAAGGAAAATGCCGCCCGCGAGAAGGAAGCGACCGCCCGCGAGGTGGCCGAAGCGCGCCGCCGGGCTTCCGAAGAGCTGAGTTCAATTAAGGAACAGGTGGTCACGGAGCAGCAAAAGGCCGACCAGGAAGTGGAGTCTGCGAAGGCAGCATCCGCAGCAGAGGTAGCGGCTACCCGCGAAAAAGCCGCCATGACCATCAAAGAGATATCAGCGCAGGAAGCGGCAAAAGTAACGGAAGCCCGGGAGAAAGCTGCTGCCGAGAAGGCCTCAATTGCTGAGGAGGTCACCGGTGCGCGGGAGCGGGCTGCTGCTGAAAAGACACGCATACAGGAAGAGCTGAAAGAAGCGATTGCTGCCGCTGAAGCCCGCAAAAAAGAAGTTCAGGAAGCCGCCGCTGCCGATGTGAAAGCCGCTAAGGAAAGAGCGGAAGCTGAGGTTCAAAAAGCCCGCGAAACAGCCGCGCAGAAGGTAGCAGAGGCTACAGCTAATGCGGACCAGGCTTCCACAACTTATGCAGAGGAAGTCGCTGCTGCGCAAAAGGCTGCCGAGGCTCGCATTCAGAAGATACAGGAAGAGGCCGCCGCAGCGGTGGCGGCTGCCCGTTCCAGAGAGGAGGAGGTGAAAAACATGTCGGCCGAGGAGATCGTTACGGCCCGGGAAAAAGCGGAAGCCGAATTGCTCGCCCTTCAGGAACGCACCGCCCGGGAAATCGGCAGTGCCAGGGAGAAAGCCGCACTTGCCCAACAGGAAGCTGCCAATCAGATTGCAGAAGCTAAGCGAAAGTCAGCAGAGCAGCTGGCGGCTATCCAAAAGGAAGAAGCCACAGCGGTGCGGGAAGCCCGGGAGCGCAGTGCTGCTGAACGGGAGCGCCTTGCTGCTGACGTAGCTGCCGCCAAGGAGCGCGCCGCTGCCGAACAAGCCACTGCCAATCAGGAGGCTGCCGAAGCCATTAAGGCCGCCCGCGAGCGCGCCAATGCCGAGCAGGAGCGCCTGACCCTGCAAGTCCTCAAAGCACGGGAAGAGTCGGCAGATGCCGTAGCCGAAGTTCGTGAAAAAGCGGCGAATGAGGTCGCTACCGCTCAGCGGGAAGCCTCTGAAGCCATCGCCCGGGCCCGGGCAGAAGCTCAAAGCCGTCAGGAAGAGCTCCGCAGTCAGGTAGCCGAGTCGGAACAAGCTGCCCGGCAGCGGATTGCAACGGTGCGGGAGGAAGAACAGGCGGCGGTTGCCAAAGCACGGGAAGAGTCGGCTGCCAAACGGGCCGAGTACCTTGCCAATACGGAGGCTGCCCGCGAACAGTCGCTGGCCGAAATCAACCAGGCGAAAAAGGAAGCTTCTGATGCCATCTACACCGCCAAGCAGAATGCCGTGGAGCAGGTGACGGCCGTCAAAACCGCAAATGCAGAAAAAATCCGGGAATTGCAGCAGGATTTTGCCGCCACAAAAGCGGAAATCGAAGCGAAGGTTCAGGCCGAACGCGAACGGGCTATGGCCGCACAGCAGGAGCGCAAAGCCGCAGAAAAGCAGCTGGAAGACCTCCGGGCGGAAATCAAAGCTGCCGAAGCCCGCCTGAAAGCGCTGAAAGCAGAGGGCGAAAACTAAACAATTCGTTAAGACATAGGATTTCACTAAGAGAACACCCCGGAATTCGTGATATTTGGGGTGTTTCTTTTTGAACCCGTATAAAATTAATCTATCGATATGCGATCATTGCTATTCGTCTTTTTCTTTGCCCTGGGGGCGGTTTGTTCACTGAATGCCCAACAGGGGTACGCCATCAAGGCCGAAATTGAGGGGTACGAGGAGGAAGAGCTCTACCTCGGTTACTACTATGGCAACAAACAGTACCTGGTCGATACCGCGCAGGTGCAGGGAGGCAAGTTCCTCTTTGAAGATGATGAGCCGCTGGAGCCTGGCGTCTACCTCGTGGTCATGGCGCCCGACAATAACTTCTTTCAGATCCTGATCACCGAAGACGAGCAACAGTTCGCCTTCCGGACAAGCAAGGATGCGCCTGCTGAAAATATGAAGCTGGAGCAGGCACCGGACAATCAGCTTTTCTATTCGTATATGCAGTTCCTGGATGAGCAGAAACCGGCCGCAGAAGAAATCGGGAAAGCAATGGAAGCCGCCTCATCAGATAAGGAAAAGGAGCGCCTGGAAGCCAAGCGTGCCAAACTGGATGAAAAGGTGAAAAACTACCAGGAAACCCTGATCGCCAAACACCCGAATACCCTGACCGCAGCCATCATCAAGGCTAATCTCCCTCTGGAAATGCCGGAGTTTGAAGGTGCCGAGGAGGAAGTACAACGCAAGCGCTGGCGCTATTCCCAAAACCACTATTTCGACAATATAGACCTGACGGATCCGCGCATGCTGCGTACGCCATTCCTGTTTCAGCGGGTGGACCACTATGTGAATAAGCTACAGGTACAGCATCCGGATACCATCGCCCGGGCCGTTGAGTATGTGCTGGAGCAGATGCGGCCAGCCGAAGAGAGCTTCAAGTACTACCTGATCCACTTCCTCAACGAAGCCGCTAAGTCCAAAATGGTGGGGATGGATGCTGCCTACGTGTATCTGGTGGAGAAGTACTACGCCACCGGTCAGGCACCCTGGACGGACGAGGAGCAGCTGGAGAAAATCATCGACAACGCCAAAACGCTCAAACCGCTGCTGATTGGCAAGATCGCGCCCGATATTCAGCTGCAAACCAAAGAGGGAGAGCCGAGGTCGCTGCACGAAATCGAATCGGAGTATACCATTCTGTACTTCTGGCGCTACGATTGCGGGCACTGCAAAAAGTCGACCCCGCACATGAAGGAATTTTACGAAAAGTACAAGGACAAAGGCGTGAAGCTGGTCTCTGTCTGTACCAAGTTTACCGATGAGATCGAAGGTTGCTGGGACTACATCGACGAGAATGAAATCGGGGATTGGATGCACCTGGTAGACCCCTATCACCGCAGCCGGTACATGAAAGTCTACAACATTAAGTCGACCCCGCAGCTTTACGTGCTGGACCGCAACAAGGAAATCCTTTCCAAGCGGATTGGGGCAGAGCAGCTGGAGGAAGTGATGGACCGCATCATCGAAATGCGGGAACTGGAGGAAGCTAATCCGAACAAATAATGGAGACGACTTTACTGAGAACATTTGAGGCTGCCGGTGCGGCCTCAAATGTTACCCTTATCCTGGCTTTGCTTGCAACGCTCACAGGGCTTGGGGGGACCATCTTACTGCTGAGAAAGCCCGCTCCCCGCGGGCAGCACAATCAGCGCATGCTAATCGCGATGCTGTTGTTTTTTATGTTCCTGATCGGAGCAAGCACCGCCTTCTTTTCCTGGATGCGGACCAACCGGCTGGAACCCGTTCTCATCTATTCAGACGCCGTGGTGACTTCCTACGGAAAGGTAGCATTCGAAGATTTGGGCAATGCTAAGATCATGATGGATCAGCAGAACAGCCCCTTTTCCAACCTAAGTCAGAAAGGCACCCGTATACTGGCCATCATCGAAAAAGATGGCAAAACCCACGCGCTCTCTGAAGAGGATTATCCGGTTGAGGACATCCTGAGAGCTTTGCGCAGCGCAGTAAAAGAATGGAAAGAAGGCGCTAAATCGACACCTTCCGCCGGATAACATCGGTAAAAGAGCGCAGCTCTATGGTATAATCGCCTTCACCGTATTGGTTGAAGTCAATTTCGTATATGGTATCCACCGGCAAGTCAAAGACCTGCTCCCGCAGCACCACCTCGCCGTCATCCCGGGTCACGACGATATCGTTCAAGTTTACGCTAAGGGTAGCGAAATCCACATAGTAGAGGTTGTTCTCCTCGTCGGAATAGAGCGACCAGCTTTCCGTATCCATGTTCAGGAGGCTGCTGCTGACGGTCATACTTTCCGGTTCGGGGAGGGTTGAAGCCTGAAGGTTAGCGGTTTGAGCAACCACTGCAGACAAGCTGCCTGTAAGGAACAGGGCGAGCAGGAAACTTAGCTTTTTAAGCATAGTGTGTTTTTTTATTAGGTACGCCATGGGGATCTAAGGCTGGACAAAAATATAAAAAGCTGGCGGTACAAAGAAGCTTAATTCCTGCACCACACGGTTAAAAAATGTCGGGTATTAGGGATATTTGAAATTTTTTGGACTGGATCAGGCAGGTTGCCATCATTTGTAGCGCAGCAGCCCGGTTTTTGTTGCGTGACTTTGGATATATTTTCCGTTAAGGAAATGTTAAGATTTTGGAAGAGGAGCTTATTGCAGGGCTTGTTCAAGCACCATTCGGATATTGGGGTAGACGGGCAGGCCGCTTTGCAGGAAATCAGAGACGGGTTTCCACTCTGCCTTTTCGATGCTTTCCTCAGCCTGAGGCGTCAGCTGCGTTTCCGGGGTCGTCATCCGGTACCAGTAGGTTGGCTTCAGGATACGGCCCTTTTTCAAATGGCGGTAAGTATGGTAGGTCATTTGCAGAAAATCCCCGAGCCGGACCTCCTTCAGCCCGGTTTCCTCCTGTACTTCCCGGACCGCAGCTATTTCCGGGGTTTCGCCGGGATCAATTTTGCCTTTCGGCAAATCCCAGGTATCCAATCGGTAGATGAGCAGGGCCTGCCCGTCTGCATTGAAAACCAATCCACCGGCGGCTTCCAGAATGGTAAATTGGGTGGAAAACTCCCTGAACAGCCGTTCTCCATCCTTTCCGTAAATGGTGACCTGTTTGAAATCATCATTTTTTTCCAGCATGTCCACATAGCCCAGCAGGCTTTTGGGGTTGCCGGTGTAGATGGTGATGAAGTCGTCCGGATTGCTGGAAGGCTGGAAGCCCTCTTCGGGAAGGGTAGCGAGGACCATGGGCCTGCCGTTGACATAGATTTTGTACATTTGCCGAAAATTAATACGCGATATGGATTTAGCAGCTGAAGTAGCCCACAGGCTTTTGCAAATAAATGCAATAAAGTTGAGTCCGCAAAAGCCTTTTACGTGGGCCAGCGGTATGCAGTCACCGATTTACTGCGACAACCGCACGGCGCTTTCCTTTCCTGAGGTACGGCGCTTTATCATTAAGGGGTTTGCGCAGGCCTCGGCGATTTTTCAGCCGTTCAATGTAGTGGCCGGCGTAGCGACCGCAGGCATTCCGCACGGGGCTTTGCTGGCCGAAGAACTGGGGCTGCCTTTTGTTTATGTACGGTCAAAGGCTAAATCGCACGGCCGCCAGAATCAAATCGAAGGGGTCTTGCCGGAAGGTGCGCGGGTCCTGGTCATTGAAGACCTGATCAGCACCGGGGGAAGCGCCCTCAAGGCTGTGGAGGCGTTGCGGGAGGCGAATGCCGATGTCGTAGGCGTGATGGCGATTTTCAGCTATGGCTTCGACAAAGCCCGCAATGCTTTTGAAGCTGCCGGGACTTCCTTTGCCACCCTTTCCACCTACGATGCCCTGCTCGAAGCTGCTGCCGAAGCCGAGTACATTGCACCGGAAGAGATGGAGACGCTGAAAGCCTGGCGCAAAGCTCCGGAAACCTGGGGCAAATAGCGGGCGTCACAAGCATTCATCAGGCCCGCTGTTTAGGCCTTGGGCCTCATCAATGGTTATACATCCGCTGACAATGCGAATTATTTCGCCTTTAGCTATCATTATTTTAGGGGCAATCTCTATCTTAGCTGATCAAGCGACATCCAAAAACCGCTCATTATTAAAAACTTCACATGTCCGTAATAACACCCAAATCCGAAGCTTTCCTGAAAGCCTATCTCAATAACGCTTCGCCTACTGGTTTTGAAGCCCCCGGGCAGCAGCTGTGGCTGGAGTATGTTAAGCCGTTCATTGACGAATGGCAGTTAGACAACTACGGTACCGTCTATGGCGTCATCAATCCCGGACAGGACTATAAAGTCGTGATCGAAGGGCATGCAGATGAGATTTCCTGGTTCGTCCACCATATCTCGGATGATGGCTTTATTAATGTGATTCGCAACGGTGGGTCAGACCACATGATCGCCCCTTCCAAGCGGGTCAATATCCATACCAAAAAAGGCATTGTAAGAGGTGTTTTCGGGTGGCCGGCTATTCATACCCGCCACGGAGAGGACGCCAAGCTGGCACCGAAAATCAGTAATATTTTCATTGATGTCGGTGCGGAGAACAAGGAGGAAGTGCTGGAAATGGGCATACACGTAGGCTGCGTCATTACCTACGAGGATGAAATGGAAATCCTCAATGACCGCTACTACGTAGGCCGGGCACTGGACAACCGCATGGGCGGTTTTTGCATAGCTGAAGTGGCGCGCCTGATCAAAGAAAACAAGGTGGAACTGCCTTACAGCCTGTACATCGTGAATTCCGTGCAGGAAGAAGTCGGGCTGCGTGGTGCAGAGATGATCACACAGACCATCAAGCCTGATGTAGCCATCGTTACGGATGTGACCCACGATACGCATACCCCACTCGTGAGCAGCAAAAAGCTCGGGGATGTAAAGTCCGGGAAGGGGCCTTCGGTTACCTACGCACCGGCGGTCCACAATAAGTTGCTCAACCTCATCATTGAGACCGCTGAAGCCAAAGAAATACCAATACAGCGCGAGGCGGCCTCCCGGCGCACGGGAACAGATACCGATGCATTTGCATACTCCAACGGAGGCGTGCCCAGTGCTTTGATCTCATTGCCCCTGCGCTACATGCACACCACGGTGGAAATGTCGCACAAGTCCGATGTGGATGCGGTCATCCGGCTCATTTATGAGGTGCTGCAACGCATCGAAAAGAATCATAACTTCAAGTACTTCTAAAGATTGCGAGCCCTGCTCATTGCCTTGCTGGATCTTCTGCTGTACAGCAACTTCTGGATTGCCCTGGCTGCTGTAGGTATGGCTGCGCAGTCTCAGTTGCTGCTTTCCGGCAGGGGGGAGCCTACTGCACTGCTGGGTTTTATCTTTTTTGCCACCCTTTTTCTGTACGCGGTCCATCGGATTATCGGGTTGCGAAAATCTAAGCCTTTTACCGATTCGGGGCGCTACGCCGTCATTGCCCGGTTTAGGAACCACATTGTATTCTACGCCGGTATGGCCGGGCTTTGTGCCGGGCTTTTCCTGCTGCAAATGCCCCTGACGCTGATTGCCGGCCTGATCGCCCCCTGCCTGCTTGCCCTGCTTTATGTGCTGCCGGTTTGGAAAGGCTACCGCCTGCGTGACCTGCATTATGTGAAGATTTTCCTCATCGCCATTACCTGGAGCTGGATTACCGTTTTTCTGGTCGCCCTGGAGCTGGGCATGACCTGGAGTACCCCAATGTACGTGATGTTGCTGGAACGGGTGTTTTTTGTTTTCGCCATTACCATCCCCTTCGACATCAGGGACCTGGAAATTGATGCATTCAATAAGGTCAAAACTCTTCCGGCTGCCCTGGGGGTCCGCAGTAGTCAGCGACTGGGTGGGCTGAGCCTGGGGCTGATGCTTCTGCTGGCTGCGCTCAACTATTACTGGGATGTTTATGCGCTTAATGATTTGGTGGCCCTCGTTATTTCCGCTTGTCTGTCCGGCCTGCTGATTTTCCTTTCTGACCGCACCCGCCACGATTACTTTTTCTCCGGGCTGGTGGATGGGATGATGGTCCTGCAGTTTCTGCTCATTGCCCTTTTGTAAAAAATCCTGCCCGGACCACTCCAAAGGAGCAATCCGGGCAGGATGAAAAGTGTGATTTTGATGTAGTTGCAGGTTTGGCAGGTAGATAGCTAGTGCGACTAGACCGGATTACTTGCCAGGTTTATTGCCCTTGAAGCCCTTGCAAAGGCTGCACTTTAAGTGTTCAGGCATTTACGGCTCAATCCACTAGCGCTTTAGCAGCACCAATAGGTATAGTGTTTCAAAGATTTTTTTGCTGGCCGTTACTGTTCGAACCGGGCCAGTTTATTGGGATAGTCGATGGTCATCCGGAAGAACTGCAGGGCATTGCCGCCGATGGCGCCTTCCACCTGCCCACCCGCTAATCGCGAATAGTATTGGATGTAGTTGGCGTCCGGGCGGGAGCAGAACCAAACCGGCCCCGCTTTCTGCCCCCCGACCACGATCTGAGGCACTTCGATCATCCGCACGTTCCCCAGCTCTGCATCGGCTTGATCCACCACCTTCCAGTCCGGGTGCAGCTGGTGCCATTGCTCAAAAAGCGATTCTACGATAAAGGAGGTTGCGACGGGCTCTGTACCGGTTTCCCCTAATGCGCTGGCAGCAGCTTTTGAGGGCAGCATCTTAGCGCCCGAGTCGATCAATACCGGGATTTGCTCCCCATCTACCTCGATGAAAATACGGGGCAGGCTGGAAATCCGGTTGCCACTGGCGCTCTCCTTGAAAGTGACCGGTACGATATTGGGTTCAAGGGGCGACAAGGCCGGCGAATGACAAAGGAGTTCCTCTGACCGGAAGTCGAAGGTCCAGCAGTATTGCCCAAACCAGGACTGCCCCAGCGATCCGTGCACATCTTTGCCCAGGTTGGTCTGCGCATCCGGCAGGACCAGGGCTGAATTTCGGTTTAATGTTGGAAGGGCGCCCAGTTCGAGGACTTCATTAATGGCGACGAAGGCATTACCGCTATCGTCTACCACCCCCGGCAGGGCGTGTTCCTGCATAGCAGACTCTGCTACGAAGGCGCCGCCCGTTGTGTTGGCCAGGAAGCTCAGCATCCCGCCAGCCGAAGGGATTTGGGTGTAAATAAGGTGGTTCCGGAATGCTACATCGAGCGCGAACTCAGCGTCTTGAGTGGCCCCCAGCGTAGTCATCAAGGTTAGTGCAAGTGTGATGAAGTTGATTTTGGCAAACATTTGTTCTTTACTTTAAGCGTTTCATGAAAACTACGAGCCTGAATAGCCCTCCTTCACTGCGCTACAGTCAGGGGAGCGGTTCAGCAGGCTCTTTCAATCGGGGGGACGATTTTGGTAGTACACTTACTTCTTTGCAAAAGGCATGCCAAAAATTAAATATTCGAAAAAAATATACGATTTGGAACCTTTTTAGGCCTTCCGGGATTACCCTCTTCCAACAATCTCTGATCAATGTCTGCTGTACTGACTTTCGGAACGCCGCCTGTGGATGCGGCCTACATTACCCGTCCGGGTGCCTATGCGGTATTTTTCAATGAAATGCAGGAACTGGGCCTGGTGCGCACAGATGATGGCCGTTACTTCCTGGCGGGAGGCGGTATCGAAGCCGGAGAGGGCAAAGAAGCAGCGCTCATCCGTGAAGTGCTGGAGGAAACCGGGCTTCGGGCCGCCGTACAAGCCCCGATCGGCATAGCCAGGGAGTTTTACCTGGACGAGATTGAATCCCGGTACTATGAAAAAATCGGGCACTTCTATCAGGTAGTGATTACCGGACAGGCTCCGGCTGAAAAGACAGAAGCGGACCACACCTTATTATGGTTGCCGGTAGCTGAGGCCCTGCCGCTGCTTTACCACGACATGTACCGTTGGGCAGTGGAGCAGGCTCAACGGTAGGCCCAGCGATGGTAGCGCCGCCGGATCGTGACCCGGGAAAGGCGTATGGCCCAGCGGGACTTGGAACGCCAAATGGCCCGGATGCGGTCGATGTAGGCAATGAGGACGACGAAAAAGGCCAGGAAGGTTAGCGCACCAATAAACGTCTGCACAGGCGTGAGTGAATGCGCCCACAGCGTGGAGAGCCCAATACCAAACCAGGTACTGTACAAGAGGACGTAGTGCACTTCGTAGATCGCCAGGGTCTCGCTTCCGATTTTCAGCAGGAGGGGAGGGATATTGCGCCACGCCTGAGCGAGCCACATGAACAGCGCGACAACAACGAGGACATGCCCCAGCCGTATCAAAAGGAAGTTGAAATAAGCATGGTCTTTAAAGGTCTCTACCCCGGTCCCATGATAAAGGCTCATCAGCCAGTTTGAGGAATACTGATCCATCAGCACCCCCAGGGCAACCAGGACAGCGGGGAGAACATGGCGAAAGGCCCAGCCCGGCCTGTAGTGCAGCAGCGTGCCCAGGGTGCCGCCCAAAAAAGTGTAGCCGGCCCAGGGGACAGGCGTGAAAACAGACCCATGGTCCCTGACCAGGTAGTTTTGGAGGACAACCGGAAGGGCGGCGTACTGCCCATCCCGCACTTCAAAGTAGAAGAAAAAAGCCAGTCCGCCGGCAGCTGCCAGCAGGAGCGGATAAGGCAGTCTGCTCCAGCGGCTTACCGCATAGAGGGCGACGAGCCCAATGAGCGCCAGCCCGATGCAATGCAGCACGTCCACCCGGAACAGGTTGGGCGAAATATAACCGCTCAGCAACTGCGGGAAGCAAAGCCGGAGCGCATAGCCAATCACGATAAGCTGCAATCCGCGGCGCAGCCCTTTGTGGACGCGCTTGTTGGCCGGCAGCGGGCGCCCGTCCCTGAGCAGCAGAAACGTGAAAATTAACCCGCTGGCAAAAAAGAACAGTGGGGCCGTCGTGCCCCGCAGGTACGCCCAGGTAGAAAACAGCAGGTTATCAGGGTTACGGAAGGCATCTGCCAGCAGGGTGTCCGTGAAATGCCCCTGCAGCATCATTAGGATGGCATAGGCCCGCAGCAGGTCGATAAAGGTCAGGCGGCGTTGGAGGCTTTCGATGGCAGTAGTTGTTAAAAAGTGTTAAAACACCATAACGATACGGCCCCCTAAAAACGTTTCCTGCCGCCTGAACTTTTTTTTACCTGGCTAAAAAGGTTTTCCGAAATCTAAATCGCGCCCGGCAGTCCGACCTCCACCCATTGACCTGCAGTCCGGGCTTCAATATCCGCTTTGTACATGGCCGAGCAGCGGGTAGCCGGCAGATAAAAACGCCCCTGATAGGCCGCGTTCAGCTGTACCCGGAAGGTCTTGGTTTTTTTCCAGCCCAGGTCAAAAAAGCTGTGTACCCGGTCATCCCGGATATCCTGGTACTCCGGCGTATCCGCCTCATCTGAGAAACCGGACATGCGGGTGTTCCTGATTTCCCACCCTGAAGGGAAAATCTGTTCCAGAGCCAGCTCTTCGTAGATCCGGTAGTTCTGATTGGCCGGATGCGTAAGGGTGACTTCGGCAATGAAATCCGCGCCCTGCGGCAGATTAGCCGGGCTGATCGGTTCGCCTGCCATATTTTTGTAGGCGACTTCCATTTTCAGCTTGCTGTTCACGGCTGTCTCCTCGCCGGTCAGGGGCTGCCCGCTCCGGATGACCCGGGTGAAAAGGAGACCTTTGCCAGTATTTTTGACCGCCACCTTTTTACTGTTCTCCGATAGTTGGACAAGCATTACGGGGTGGTCTGACCCGGCAGCCGTGGTCTGTCCATCGGCAGTGTACTCAAAGGCGATGGGCTGTTGTGCTTCGGTGCCATTGGCTTTGACGAATTTGCCGATAGCCAGGAGGCTGTAGGCGGTTTCCTGGGTGTTGAGCCAGGTCTGGCTGCTTAGCCTTTTGGCAATATCCCGTAAGAGCTCGGCCGCCTCGTCTGTTTGTTCCATCAGCACAAGGGTTTCCAGGATCATAGCCTGGTCCCGGAGGCTGGAACCGAAGGTGGCCCCCATTTCCTGGTAGGCTCCGATATTGCGGTCTGCACTGCGCACCATCTGCCGGGCCATATCCATTTTGCCGGTAAGGGCGTAGGCGGCAGCGAGGCGCCACTTCGCAGCAGTATTCAGGTTGTCATTGGAGCGCAGGCGGTTCATCGCGGCCAGGTCGGGTGCCTTGGCTAAAGCCAGGGTGTAAAGCCGGTAAGCCTGGTCCAGCGCCTGATTGCCGGCGTAGTACATCCCGTAGGCTGCTGCATCACCGGACCAAAGCCGTGCGGTCTCCTGCTGGTAGCGTATCCATTGGTCGAGCATAGTAGGCGGCACAAAGTACCCCTGCGCCTTGGCTTCCAGCAGAAAATGCCCGGCATAGGTGGTGGACCAGGTGCTGGCGGTGCTGCCGCCGGGCCAGTACGCCATGCCTCCATTGGCCAGCTGGAATAAGCCGAGCCGGTTGATGGTCGCTTTGATGTTTTTGGTGGTTTGCTGGCGCTGGTCCTCCTTTACCTCAAGCAAATCATTGACATACAGCTGCGGGAAGCCGCCGGAGAGCGTTTGCTCCAGGCATCCGTAGGGATATCGGATCAGGTAGTTGAGCCGCCGCTCCAGGTCGATTGGCGGAAGGTTGCTCACTTCCAGAACCACTTTATTGGTGCCGGGCATGCCGGGGCTTTCAAAACTGTAGGCATGGGTTTGTCCGGGGTCAAGGGATTTTTCATCCACATCTGTTACTACCGGATTTGGGTTCCGGACCTCGATTTCGATTTCCTGAGTGGCTTTGTGCCCGCCGCCTTCTGCTGTAATGACGAACTTTGTTATCCCAATGCGCTCCGCCACCCGTACCGGGAAATTGACCAGCTGATCGCCCGTCCGCTGGAACTGAATGCGCTGGGAAGGCTCCGGCAGCTCAATCAGGCTGCCGGGCGACTTCACCGTGACTTTGACATCCCGTATGCCCTCCTTCATGGCAAATACGTTGACCGGAAGTTGCAGGGATTCGCCCGGGCCGAGTACCCTGGGCAGGGTGCCGAGGACCATCAGCGGCTGGCGGACGGGCACAGATTGGTCGGTATGCCCGTAGGCTTGCTGTTCGGCAGCAACGACCATGACCCGTACCGCTCCCACGTAGTTGGGCATCTGCAGGGTATGGGACACGGTTTTCCCTTTTTCGAGGTAGAAAGGCCCGAGGTGCATGGCCACGGGTTCAAAGCGATTGGCCTTCTTCGCCGCCTGTACTTTTGCGGCAGCGTCCCCGCCAATGCTCAACATCCGGTCCAGTTGCCCGCTTTGGGCGCCCAGTACTTCGTCATAGAGGTCCCAGGTGCGCACGCCGAGCGCTTCCCGCGCGTAGAAATGCTTCCACGGGGCCGGTGTCTCGAAGCGGGTCAGCCCGAGCAGCCCTTCATCCACAACCGCCAGGGTGTAGGCCATGGGGCGGCCGGATTGTTCGCTTACCTTCACCGTGAAATCCTGCTTTGGGCGGAGCTCTTCGGCAATTTTGATTTCCGGTTGCAGGTGGGTGGCCGGGTCTTCCACATTGACAGGGATGACCCCGTAAAGCCGGATCGGCAGGTCGTTTTCCACCTGGCTGTGCGGCTGCAGCAGCGTTATGTGGGCATAGGCAGTGGGGGCCATATTGGGCGTAGCCTCGAAAGTGATGGTGTTTTCGCCCGGTTTGGCGTCTACCCAGAAAGACCGCAGCACTTCACTGCCTGTCTCCAGGCTGACCAGGATTCTTCCGGCACGGGCTTCGGGCAAACGTAACGTCACTTGCTCTCCAACATTATACCGCTCTTTGTCCGCCGTGAAGGGGAGCATAGCCGCGGCTTCCCGGTTGCCTTCCTGATCGCCGTACCAGGGGCTGCCTGCGTAGAAAAAGTCGCCGGAGCAGTGCCCGGTTTCCGTATCACAAACCCTGACCATATAGCGCCCCCAATCATTGACCGTCACGGGCCAGGATACGTTGCCGTTGGATCCGGTAGTGAGGGTTGTTGTTGCTTCGGCCCCATAGTGGGTAGCCGTATTGTATCGGGAGATGTCGCCATTGCTGCGGTCCCACCACCAGCGCCAGTCTACGCGGTAGAGCCCCACGCTGATTTTCCGGTTGGCCACGGGTTTCCCTTTGGTATCCACCACCGTCATGGGTATGTCGGTGCGCTCGTTCATATTGATGCGCTTGCTGCCGTACTTGTTTTTGGGAATGGACAGGCCGGCGTAGGCGCTGTAGGGGTCATAGGGCAGGCTGAAATTGTCTGTGCTGAACCCGCCACCACGCTCGAACACCCGGGTTTGGAAGTTGGCGGTTAGCCGGCCGGGGAGTTCCTGTTGATCCCCTAAATCGAAAGAGGGCGAGCCTGCGCCTTCCTCATTGAGCTTGCCTTCCCAAACCATGCGCGGCTCCATGCTAAAGGAGCGGGCGGGGTCGTCAAATTCATAATCCGGCCGGCTGGAAAAGGTGGTATTGGTGGATTGCAGCTGCGCTTCTATGCGGGCTTCCAGATTGGAGGCCGGCGCCCCGTGCAGCCAATTGGCCTGAAGGGTAGGGGAGAAGGGCACATTGGCTACGCTAAGCTGTTCTGTACCGAAATCAAAATTGATCTTGATCCGGTTGGGCTTCACTGTTTCAATGCGGAGGTTTTTCGTAAAGGTGGCGCCCCCGGCTTTCACCGTAGCCCTCCAGATACCGGTAAAGGCATCTGAGGCGGTGGCAAAATGCAGAGGGTAGACTTTAGGCACCCGGTTGGTGACTGTCCGGGTTTCCCGGACCTGCCCGCGTGGGTCGCGCAGCTCGAAGGTGACGGGGTAGTTTTTGGGGAGTTTTCCCAAGGCATCTTCCAGCACAAAATTGAGGTAAACCGAATCGCCCGGGCGCCAAACACCACGGTCGGCGTAGAGGAAGCCCTTCAGACCTTTTTGCGCTACAGCGCCTTCTACGTCAAACTTGCTGAGCGATAAGGCATCGCCGTCCTGCAGGCGGAGGTAGCCGCGCTCTTGCCCCTGTTTGGCGACCACCACAAAAGGCTCGCGGGGCAGGTCTGCCCGGAAGCGCCCGTCCCCGTCGGTGGTGCCGGAGCCGATGAGCTGTTGCTGGAAGTCGTAAAACTCGAGGTTTACACTGCCCAGGGGCTTTGCGGTGCGGAGGTCAGTGGCGTAGACCATGCAGTTGCGCGCATCGGCTGATTTGGCCAGCAAGCCGATATTAGAGGCGATAACGTTGCGCTGCACAAACCGGTCGGAATTGTAATAGGCAGGCTTGCAGGGGTCATCCCGGTCCGACCAGCTAAAGCCATCGTAATAGCCAGCAAAGCCGTACCAGTTTTCCATGATACTTTCCAGTTCGGTATCATCAGGGGCAATATGATCGTCCTGATTGCTCAGCTCTTCCGGGCAGGTGTAGGCGGTATGCTCCGGGCGGAACCCGATACGGATTTGATAGATGGCCTGCGGGTCGGACTGAACGAGCTCGTCCAGGTTGATGGCGTAGCGCGACCAGGTATTGAGGTTGGCTTCCGCGTTGAGGGTCTGCAGCGGGACATCCACCTGTTTGACAAGGCGGCCTACCTGATAGAGATTGTAGCCTCCGTCGATGGTGTTGTCCTGTAAAAACTGCAAAATATTGTTGTGGTAAATCTTGAAGACCTCGACTACCACCGAATGCAGGTTGATGGCTTCAAACGGGAAAGCCAGGCCTTCCGTATTGGGCAAAATCACGCCATTGCCAGCCAGGCGGACCTGCGGCTTGGCGTCCTCAATGTCCACTTCCCAGAGCCCGGCTTTTTTCATGGGTGCTCCCATGCTGTTCTTCAGCCCTTTGCTGACGGTGACTTTGCGGGTGCCAATGATACCGGAGGCAGGATAAACCCGCAGCCGGTTGCCGTCTGCCAGGAAGCGGAGGGTACCGCTGTAGTTTTCAATAGTCACGAGCCCGTTGAAGTCCTGTGCAGCATCGAGGGGGTCCGAAAAGAACAATTCCAGGAATAACTCCTGCCCCTGATTGACCTGTACGTTGGTCAGGGTGAAGTCGCCCAGGGCGGGGACAACAAATTCCAGGGTTTGGCTGCCTGACTGGTCAAAGCCGTCATAGTCCAGCTCCACGGCAACGGTACTGGGTTGGTCTGTCCGGGTAATTTTTTCAACGTAGAAGTAGTGCTCAGTCCCACGCCCGCCGTGTTCCCAACGGATGGGCAGGGATTCGCCATTCTGAGTAGCAGAGATGGCCTGCTCGACGAGCTCACTGCTGGCGAAGTCGGTTGTATGGGCGGTGCCGGATAGTTCCTGTTTGGAAAGGTCACGGATGTCCGGTGTGCGCAGCCCGCCGATATTTGCGGAAAGCTGGAGGTCGTAGGTACGGAAGTCGAATTCGAAGGCCCGGGCGTCCCTGGGCACATTGGAAAACAACTCGCCGAGCTGCACGGTAGCCACGTAGGCGGTCCCGGAAGCCAGGTGCTGTTCCGGCTGGAAAATCAGGGTTTGGGCATCTTCCCAAATCGTCTGTCCTTTGGCAGCGGGCTGAAGCTGCAGGAGCCCTTCGGCCGGCTGACCGATTTGATCTTCAGCCGCCACTGCACTGGCAAACCGTACCCGCACCGGGCTTGTTCTGGAAACCACACCGGACGTGTAGCTGTAAAGGTAGGCATTGGCGCTCTCCGGCATGGGGGCAGCGCGTTGCTCTTTAGAACCGCAGGAAGACAATACCGCTACGATTGCAAGGGTATGCAGGAAAACGGCCAAGGGAAGTAGAAAAGACCTGGACATGGTGGCTGGTTTTTGGGTTTGAAATGAACCCACGTAAGATAGCAGGTTTTGCTATTCGTTCCAAAGAAAAAACATTCAATCCCTTCAACACCTGCCGGTAAATGGCGTTATTACGGGAAAATCTAAACGACCGGATTCCATGAACGAAATGCTGCCTTTATTTCCGCTGCAATTGGTTGCCTTCCCGGGCGAGTCGCTCAACCTCCACATTTTTGAGCCCCGCTACCGCCAACTAGCCAAAGCCTGCGAAGAGGAGGGGCTTACGTTCGGCATTCCAGCCTATATCAACGGCAAGGTCATGGAGGTGGGTACGGAGATGCGGCTGACCTCAGTCGAAAAGCGGTACCCTAATGGCGAACTGGATATCAGGACCGAAGGTATCCGCCCGTTCCGGATCGAACAGTTTTTCAGGCAGGCACCCGGCAAGCTGTACGCCGGGGCGCAGGTAGACTGGCTGGAATATACGAGCACTGAGGGCGATATTTCCATAAGCATGCAGCTGATTGAGCTCATCGGCGAGCTGTTTGCCCTGCTGAGCATCGACAAGCCGGTCCCCGAAGACCCGGCAACACTGCAAACGTTTGACGTGGCCCACCACGTTGGCTTTTCCATTGAGCAGGAGTATCAGTTTCTCTGCATTCCGAACGAACTGTCCCGGCAGGAATACATGCGCGCGCATCTGGAAAAAATGCTGCCGGTGGTCCGGGAAATGAATAACCTGCAGGAGCGGGCGCGGATGAACGGGCATTTTAGGAACCTTCAGCCGCCCAAATTCTAATCGATGGACTGGGCATTTAAAATCCATCTACTATTCACCTTGTACATGCTGGGGCTGATCTGGTTTGTACAGGTCGTGCATTACCCGCTCATGGGCAAAGTAGGCGCTTCCAGTTTTATTGACTACGAACGGGCGCACACCCGCTTCACCTCCTGGGTTACCGCACCGCCTATGCTGGTCGAGCTGGGGAGTGGGCTGTGGCTGCTGTTTCAGCATACCGATAGCTGGCTTTGGTGGTTAAACGCCGCCGGACTGTTAGGGCTCTGGGGCTCCACCTTTTTCATTCAGGTACCATTGCACAATGCGCTAAGCCAGGCCTTTGACCCGCAAAACCACGCCCGCCTGGTCCGAACTAACTGGATACGGACGGTTATCTGGAGCCTGAGGGCGCTGTTGCTGTTGAGTTGGGTTTGATACTTTGAAGTGGTCAGATTGTTGCTTACGGCATTGCCAACTTCCGTTCCATTCATAAAAGCAGCCTTTCCCACTCGCGCCCACCCTGATCCAAAGTACTGTTCCTTCCTTGTCCATGCTGTCTAAACTGTGCTGCCTTGAGTTTTTTGAAAAAAAAACCGGAGGCGTTCAACCTTTATCTGGAACGATCGTTCTTGTATTTGTTCTTTAATTGGAACGATCATTCTAAAGCTATAAAACAACAACCATTATGAGTAAATTAACTGGAAAAGTAGCCGTAGTAACCGGCGGTAACAGCGGCATCGGATACGCAAGCGCGGAAAGCCTGAAAGCAGCAGGCGCGCAGGTCATCATCACCGGCCGCTCAGCGGAGAAAGTAGCAGAAGCGGCGGAGGCCCTGCAGGTGGAGGGCATCGTGGCAGATGTAAGTCAGCTGAGTGCCATTGACCGTTTGGTAGAACAGGTAGAGGCAGGGTACGGCAAGGTAGACATCCTGTTTGTGAACGCCGGGATTTTCGCCCCCGCACCAATCGGGCAGATCAGTGAAGAGATGTTTGACCATCAGATGGGGATTAATTTCAAAGGCGCGGTCTTTACCGTTGAAAAGTTTTTGCCCCTGCTCAACGATGGAGCTTCCGTCATCAATCTGTCTTCCGTAAACGCCTACACCGGTATGCCGAATACGGCCGTATATGCCGCTTCAAAGGCCGCGCTGAACGCGTACACCCGCACGGCAGCCACGGAGCTTGCCCCCCGTCAGATCCGGGTCAACGCCGTGAACCCCGGTCCGGTAGCCACACCTATCTTCAGCAAGACAGGCATGCCGGATGAGCAGCTCAATGGTTTTGCCACGGCTATGCAAAACCGCGTGCCCCTTAAGCGGTTTGGACAACCGAAGGACATTGCTAACCTGGTTGTCTTCCTGGCTTCCGATGATGCCTCCTTCATCACCGGCGGAGAGTACAACATCGACGGCGGCATTAATGTGAACCCGCTGCTGGCTGCCAACTAAATTTTTTTGCCCTAAAACGGAACGATAATTCCAAAATGGGGTTATAAGAGGGGAGCGGCTTACCGTTCCCCTTAATTTTTTAGCTATGCCACGCACAAAAACCTTTGACGAACAACAAGCTTTGGAGCAAGCCATGCATACCTTTTGGCGCAAAGGCTACCATGCCACTTCCATGCAGGATTTGGTAGACGCGATGGGGATCAACCGCGCCAGCCTGTATGATACCTTCGGGGGCAAGAAAGCTTTGTTTGAGCAGGCTTTTGAGCTGTACCGCAAGACCAATGCGCAGGGCCTGCAGCGGTTTCTGGAGCAGCAGGAGAGCGTACGCGTCGGCCTGCGGCAGCTGTTCGCCATGGCCATTGAAGAAACGCAATCTGAAGCCGGGCAGAGAGGCTGCTTTGTAGTCAATGTGACGACGGAACTCCTACCCGATGACCGGTCTATGGAGGGCTTAATCCGGGCTAATAAAGAAGCCTTTACCGCCGTCTTCCACCGGTTTTTGGAACAAGGCGTAGCATCCGGCGAGCTTTCAGCAGATCAGGACCTGCAAGCTGCGGCCAACCTCTTCTTCACCTTATATAATGGTGTGAAAGTGGTGGGGAAGATCCCCGGGCAGGAAAAGGCGCTGATGGGGGCGGTGGAAGCGGCGCTGGGGGCGCTTCGGTAACCATTTGCTTCTTGTTATTAAAGTATGTTTCATGACCAACCACCCCATCCAAGCCCTCCACCACCTCATGTGTGTATAAAAAATTGCACAAAACACAAAGGCAACCCTCTGCATTTAAGCCCTATGACTGCTGGGGTAGAGCTTCCCGCTCTGCTCCAGCTTATCCAGGAAAAAGTGCAATTTGTTACGCACACCCACCTCATCATCGGGCATCAGCAATGGGATGAGTTCAATATCTTGGAGCGCTATCAGCGGGTATTGAAACGCAGCCCTGTGCTTTTCCGGGAAGTCCCTCACAAATACATCGCTGCCTACCTGCGCATGACCCCGGCAACCCTCTCCCGGATTAAGAAATCTTGATTTCGATCAGGGAAAAGAAAACCTGACCCGCACAAAAAACAGCATTTCCGTTTCTTCCTGGATCAAACTTCGGTTAGGCGATACCTTTCGGGTCGTCATTTACCACAATCAGCGGCATATGGAGCAGGCAGAACGGGCCGCCTCTGTGCCCAACCGGCGGCATATTTCCAAAAACGCGTGATTAAAGCATTGGTTTTCGAATGCAGCTTCCTGCCATAAAGCTGCGCCGGTGGGCACTGTGCATGAAAAATACTTAATAAAAAAGTAAATGCACATTGCCCACATAATACATAATTTACGGCTCCATTTAGCATTGTAACAATGGAATTTATCCTGACGCATCATCTGTAATATGCCTGTTTTTCCATATTTAAGTTCTGAAAATCTGTAGCTCATCATGTAAATACTGGATTTCTATCCTAGGATATCCCAAAAATATTTAATAAGTTCGTAGCAGTTTTAAGCAAACAAACATGCAGCAAGCCAACAGCCCGAAACGATGAAAGCCTGACTATCTTCAATAGTTAGCCAGCTTTATCCAACGGGTTTGCCTTAACCCTCTTTGGGAAAAAGCGCAATAACAGGGAACAAATATGCATTCCCGCCTTTGCTGACTTCCGGTACTTTTCAATTGCGAAGTACCGATTTTTCCGGTAAACCGATTTTTGGTCGCTTCCGACCCAACTGCTTGCATTGGTGAACAGACATGTGTTTCCATCAGCAGAAATCTGAGCCTTGATACTTTAACTTGATACCTTTTCTGATTTCCACTGCGTTGTGCAACGCCTGTGGGTAGCGACTGTATGTCACCCTGCAGAGCCGCAATTTAAACCGGTGGATTTTGGTATGCATGTTCTTTAGGCCGAACCTTTGATCCGTTCGGTTGGATCGAAAATTTTCAACAAACACACCGAAGGCGCTTATACACCTCAGTGTTGACTGCTTTTCGGAACATACTATTGAATGGGTCCTTTGGGATGCCCGTGCACCGGGAACCTGAACGGGCTTATTTCATTTTCAGGTACGGACCGCTTTGGAAAGGGCCTGATCAGAGAAAACTTCAAACATGTTTACACAATTACTACCCAAGGTAACAGGCAAAGGTATGCCACTGGCAGCCTTGCTCGTGCTAGTTAGCCCAATCCTTATTTTTGCACAGCCCTGCCCACAGCCCACTTTCTCAGGTGCCCCGGTCGCAGGTGGCCTCGCTGACGGTGCCTATGCGGTCTTCGCAGCGGACCTCGATGGCGATGGCGACATGGATGTGCTTTCTGCTTCTTTCAACGACAACAAAATCGCCTGGTACGAAAACCTGGGCGGTGGGAGTTTTGGCCCGCAGCAGGTCATCTCTACCATTATGAACGGGACACTCTCTGTACATGCCGCCGACCTGGATGGTGACGGCGACGTGGATGTCCTGTCTGCCTCCGGGTATGATGATAAAGTAGCCTGGTACGAAAACCTGGGCGGTGGGAGCTTTGGCCCGCAGCAGGTCCTGACGACTAATGCCAACGGCGCCATATCTGTCCATGCTTCAGATCTGGATGGTGATGGTGACCTCGATGTACTGTCGGCCTCGGTCTTTGACGACAAAATTGCCTGGTTTGAGAATCTCGGTGGCGGTGCTTTCTCCGGAGAGCAGATCATTGCAATGGATGCCGATGGTGCTTATGATACCTATGCGGCGGATCTGGATAATGACGGCGACATGGACGTACTTACCGCTTCTGGTTTCGACGATCAGATTGCGTGGTATGAAAACCTGGGCGGCGGCACCTTTGGCAGCAAGCAGGTCATCACTTCTTCCGCTAATCTGGCCCGTTCCGTTTATGCAGCGGATATCAACCTCGACGGGCATATGGATGTGATCTCTGCCTCCTTTCAGGATGATAAAATCGCCTGGTACGAAAACCTGGGCGGCGGCACGTTTTCTGCTCAGAAAATCATCTCATTCGCTGCCAATGGAGCGCTTTCCGTTTATGCTGTCGATATGGACAACGACGGCGACCCGGATGTCCTGTCTGCCTCTCAGTACGATGACGAGATTGCCTGGTACGAAAACCTGGGCGACGGCACTTTTGCCCCGCAAAGCATTATTGATGGGAATGCCGATGGTGCCATTTCGGTATACGCAGTAGACCTGGACGGGGACGGCGACCCGGATGTGCTCGGCGCAGCCAACTACGACGATGAAATCAACTGGTACGAAAACATATGTATTTATCCTTTTGATCCGGGCGTGATCGTTACCGGTGGGGAAACCATCTGCTACGGTGGTACGCCCTCTATGATGATTGGCAATGTGGCCCTGGCGAGTGGGGGAGATGAAAACATCAGCTACACCTGGCGCTCTTCTGCTGACAACTTCACGAATCCGCTCCCTATTGCCACGGCACCTATTTTTCTCCCGCCGTCCGGGCTCACGCAAACCACTACCTACCGGCGTTATGCGAACGATGGGACCTATAGCACTACGCCTACGCCCGCAGACGGGGAATGGACCATCACGGTACTCGGTGAGTTCCACCCGGGCCACATCGCCGATGAAGGCGAAACCATTTGTTACGGAGGTACACCTTCAGAAATAGGCAGTACGGCTCCTGCTACCGGTGGGGATGGCCAAATCACTTACAGTTGGCGCTCTTCTGCTGACAACTTTACCAGTCCAATACCTGGTGCCGACGGGCCTGCCTATACACCACAGGATGGCCTGACACAAACCACCACCTTCCGGCGCTATGCCATGGACGGAACCTGTAGTACGGATCCTGCTTCTGCGATCGGAGCATGGACCGTTACGGTCCTGCCGGCATTGGACCCTGGTCAAATCGCTGATGAAGGCCAAACGATTTGCCCCGGTGGCACCCCCTCCGCTATTCCCAATGAATTCCTGGCAACGGGTGGGGACGGACAGCTTTTCTACACCTGGCGTTCTTCCGCTGATAACTTTATAGCGGCTATCCCGGGAGCTAATAATCCAACCTACACGCCTGAGGATGAGCTGCCCCAAACCACCACCTTCCGGCGCTACGCCAGCGACAGCACTTGTAATACCAGCCCTGAGGTGTCATTGGGAGCCTGGACGGTCACCGTTGCAGACACCTCCGCCCCGGTTGCCGTTTGTCAGGACATTACCGTGCAGCTGGATGAGCATGGATTGGCCACGATTTCCACGAATGACCTGGATGCAGGCTCCGCCGATGACTGCCCCAACGGCTCGGGCCCCAACGGATTAGCCAGCCTTTCCCTGTCCGAAACGGATTTTGATTGCAGCAACATTGGCACAAACGCTGTGACGCTAACCGCCGTAGATGTTGGGGGCAATACCGATACTTGTATTGCCAAAGTCATTGTGGAAGACAACGTCCTGCCCACCGCCGTTTGTCAGGACATCACCATTCAGTTGGATGCAGATGGGCTGGCCAGTATTATTTCTGCTGATATAGACGGCGGTTCAGATGACGCCTGTGGTGTTGCGAGCCTCAACGTAGACACCACGGCATTCAACTGTGCGGATGTAGGCGAAAACAGTGTAACCCTTACCGTTGAAGACACGAATGGCAATCTCAATACCTGTACTGCCACGGTTACTGTAGTGGATACCATTGCCCCGCAAGCGCTATGCCAGGATGTAACCGTTCAACTGGACGCTGATGGCTTGGGAAGCATCACTGCTTCAGCCATAGATGCTGGCTCCTCAGATGCCTGCCTATCCTTGCCCGTATCGGGCGTGCCCGTACCGGGCGGGATAATCAGCCTGGAACTGGATATTTCAAATTTTGACTGCGGTGCTATTGGAGCCAATCCGGTAACCCTGACTGCAGAGGACGACAACGGGAATACCGCAACCTGTACCGCAATCGTCACCGTAGCCGACACGGTAGCGCCCGAAGTGCTCTGCCAGGATGTCACCGTACAGCTTAATGCCAACGGGCAGGGCGTCCTCAGTGTGGCGGATGTGGACGGCGGCAGTAGTGATGCCTGCGGCCTCGACACCTTATATATAGGTCAAACGGCTTTTGATTGCACGGATGTTGGTGAGCATGCCGTCACCCTGACCGCAGTGGACCAGAATGGAAATGCCAATAACTGTACGACTACCGTTACCGTAGAAGATAATATCGCACCTCAGGTACAATGCGCATCCACCACGCTGCAGCTCGACAGCTCGGGGCAGGCCACGCTGAGTCAGGCGGACCTCAATGCGAGTTCCCTGGACTTCTGTGGGATCGCCAGTTCTGTTTTGGATCAGACCCTTTTTGATTGTACAAATATAGGTGCCAATACCGTCACCCTTACCGTAACGGATAATAACGGTAACGTCAGTACCTGCTCTGCAACGGTCACGATTGAAGACAATACAATGCCAGTGGCCCTCTGTCAGGATGCTACAGTACAGCTCGATGTTTTTGGAGTAGGGATTCTTGCTGCCGAAGCAATCGATGCAGGCTCCGGTGATGCCTGCCTTGACACCCTCCTGCTCGATGAAATAACTTTTGGTTGTGGAAATGTCGGCACCAATACGGTCACCCTTACCGTCATCGACCTGGCAGGCAATAGCAGTAACTGCACAGCTATCGTCACGGTGGAAGATAATGTGCCACCGGTAGCCGGGTGCCAGGATGTTTCTATACAGCTGGATTCCCTTGGGTTTGCTGTGCTGCCGCCTGCCGAAGTTGAGAATGGTTCTACCGATGCGTGTGGGGTTGGCCCCTTCCTGCTTGATCAGGATATGTTTGATTGCGGAGACCTGGGGGCTAATCTGGTGACCCTGACCGTGGAGGATGAAAATAGCAACAGTGATACCTGCACGGCCATTGTGACCGTAACGGATGTCATCGTTCCAATCGCCAGCTGTCAGGACGTGACGGTTCAACTGAACGCGGATGGCTTGGGGAGCCTTACCGCTGCTGAGGTGGACGCAGGTTCAACGGATAATTGCAGCGTAGCACTGTTGTCTGTTGATATTACGGATTTTGATTGTGATGATATCGGGCCCAATCCGGTCATTCTTACGGTATCTGACCCCAGCGGTAATGAAAACATTTGCTCCGCACTGGTCACTGTAGTGGATAACGTGCCTCCCCAGGCCCTTTGCCAGGATGTTACCGTACAACTAAACGCTGATGGCTTGGGCACGTTGGCACCCGCTGAAGTCGATGCGGGCTCTGGCGATGTCTGTGGTGAGGTTTCCCTTTCCCTTGACATTACTGCCTTTGATTGTGATCAGGTGGGCACGCAAACGGTTACCCTCACCGCAGAAGATGAGTATGGCAACAGCAGTTCCTGCACCGCTACCGTAACCGTTGAAGATAATATCGCACCTGATGCACAGTGCCAGCCGGTAACCGTTCAACTTGATGAAAATGGCGTGGGCGGTATCACTCCTGCCGCCGTCGACGGAGGTTCCTCAGATGCCTGCGTGTTGGATAACCTAAGCCTGAATATTGCGATTTTTGATTGCTCCAATATAGGGGATAACGCAGTCCTCCTCACCGCAACGGATGTTAATGGCAACAGCAGTTCCTGCACCGCCACCGTAACCGTTGAAGACACTGTCGCCCCGGAAGCCATTTGCCAGAATACCACCGTACAGTTAGCGGCCAATGGCGTAGGGACGCTCACTGCTGCTCAGGTAGATGGCGGCTCAACCGATGCTTGCGGGCTGGAAACCTTTAGTCTTAGCCAGACTTCATTTGGTTGTGGGGACATTGGTACACAGACCGTCACCCTAACAGTTACCGATGTTAACGGCAACAGCAGCTCGTGCGAGGCCGACGTAACGGTTGAAGACAATTTAACGCCTACCACGCTTTGTCAGGACGTAACGGTACAATTAAACACTTCCGGTACAACTACCCTAACGCCTGCACAGGTCAACGATGGTTCCAATGATGCCTGCGGGCTGGCCGGCCTGTCACTCAGTATCGACACTTTTGGTTGTAGCGACGTAGGTGAGAATTCCGTTATTCTCACGGCAACAGATACCCACGGCAACAGCAGTACCTGTACCGCTACAGTTACCGTAGAAGACAATGTGCCACCTGAAGCCCTCTGTCAGAGCATAACCATTCAGCTTGATGCGTTTGGCAATGGTAGCCTGACCGCTGCCCAAATCGACAATGGCTCGAATGATGCCTGTGGGCTGGATAACCTTTCTCTAGATATTACAGCCTTCGACTGCGGTGACGTTGGACAAAACAACGTAGTCTTAACGGTTACAGACGTCAACGGCAACAGCAGTACCTGCACAGCTGTAGTCACTGTGGAAGATAACGTGGCCCCGCAAGCCCTTTGTCAGGATGTAACCGTACAGCTCGATGGCTCAGGTACCGGTCAGCTTGACCCCGAAGAGGTAGATGCAGGGTCAGCCGATGCCTGCGGCATTGGAAGTTTGGCTCTGGATCAGAATATTTTCGATTGCGACGATGTGGGTACCCAAACGGTTACCCTGACAGTCACTGACGTGAATGGCAATACCGATAGTTGCACTGCCCAGATTACTGTAGAAGATAATGTAGTACCAACCGCCCTTTGTCAGGACGTGACCGTACAGTTGGATGCCAATGGCACGGCCAGCCTTCTGCCCGCAGATGTAGACGGCGGCTCTGCCGGTGCCTGTGGCGTATCGAGTCTGGTGCTTAGCGATGACAGCTTCGACTGCTCGGATATCGGCCCTAACCTGGTCACCCTAATTGTCATAGACGTGAATGGCAATGCCAGCACCTGTACCTCCACAGTTACTGTAGAAGATAATGTAGCCCCTGAGGCTCTTTGCCAGGACGTAACTGTTCAATTGGATGCCAATGGCTCCGGCAGCCTCACGGCGGCTCAGGTGGATAATGGCTCTAATGACGCCTGTGGCCTGGACAACCTGACAATAGATACCGAAACTTTTGATTGTGCCGATATTGGGCCGAATGCCGTTACCCTGACTGCTACCGATATTTACGGTAACCACAGTACTTGCTCCGCCCTGATTACAGTGGAGGATAATGTTGCACCGATAGCCCTTTGTCAGGATGTGACCGTACAGTTGGATACTGATGGCTTAGGCAGTCTCATCGCTGCTCAGGTAGACAACGGCTCAAATGATGCTTGCCCATCCTTGCCCGTATCGGGCGGGCCCGTACCGGGTGGTTTGGAAAGCTTATCTCTAAACCTGGCAGGCTTTGACTGCTCAGATGTAGGCTTGAATGAAGTTGTGTTGACCGTTACGGATTTCAGCGGCAACAGCAGTACCTGTACCGCTACTGTGACCGTTGAGGATAATATACCCCCAACGATGGTGTGTAACGATCTGACCATACAGCTTGATGCAGATGGTGCCGGTAGCATATTGGTCAATCAAATTGATGGTGGATCAACTGACGCTTGTACTATTTCCAGCCTTGCCCTCGACCAGCATACCTTTGGTTGCAGCGATGTTGGGGTCAACACGGTAACATTGATCGGTATAGACAACAACGGAAACAGCAATACCTGTACCGCCTCAGTCACTGTGGAAGACAACATCGCCCCGCAAGCCCTCTGCCAGGACATTACGGTCCAACTCAATGCAGATGGTGTCGCCAGTCTTGTGCCCGCTCAGATTGATGCGGGCTCCAATGATGCCTGCCCTATCGGCAATTTGGCGGTAAATATTACAGCGTTTGATTGCGATGATGTTGGTGCCAATACCGTTGCGCTTACTGTTGTAGACGCAAATGGCAATGCGAGTGCTTGTACTGCTGTGGTCACTGTGGAAGATAATGTGCCACCTCAGGCCCTTTGCCAGAATGTGACGGTACAGCTGGACGCCGATGGCAGCGGCTCGCTTACTCCCGCGCAGGTCAATAATGGCTCCAATGATGCCTGCCCATCCTTGCCCGTATCGGGCGGGCCCGTACCGGGTGGTATCGGGAACCTTGCGCTGGATATTACCACATTTGACTGCGAAGATGTCGGACTGAATGAGGTAACCCTTACGGCAACGGATATCAATGGCAACAGCAGCACCTGCACCGCTATCGTCACCGTGGAAGACAACGAACCTCCGCTGGCGCTTTGCCAAAATACGACCGTCCAGCTGGATGCCGATGGTGATGCTATCCTGTCTCCGGCTCAGGTCAATGCAGGCTCTACTGATGCTTGCCCATCCTTGCCCGTATCGGGCGGGCCCTTACCGGGTGGCATTGCTACTCAGGGATTGAATATCACTACATTTGATTGCGATGATGTAGGGCCTAATCTTGTTACGCTAACGCTCACCGATATAAACGGCAATACCAGCACCTGCAATGCCACCGTTATTGTGGAAGACAATATCGCACCGGTAGCATCTTGTGCGGAAATCACTGCACAACTGGATATAAACGGAGCGGTTATCCTTTCTCCGGCCCAAATTGACGATGGCTCATTTGATGTTTGTGGTATCCAAAACTTCTCGCTCGATACAGACACTTTTGGCTGTGGTGACCTGGGCCCCAATACCGTTTCCCTCACCGTTACCGATGTAAATGGCAATAGCAGCAGTTGTACCACGGTCGTTACAATCGAAGACAATGTGCCTCCCACAGCGCTTTGCCAGGATGCAACGGTTGTGCTGTCGGGCACTGGAGTGGGAAGCCTTACCGTAGACGAAATTAATGCCGGTTCTGCTGATGCTTGTGGTTTAGAAAATATGGAACTGAGCGCCACTGTATTTGGCTGTGAAGACGTAGGCGAAAATCTGGTGATACTAACGGTCACCGATGTGAACGGCAACAGCAGTTTCTGCAGTGCTACCGTCACCGTGGAAGACAATACACCGCCTGTGCCTCTATGCCAGGACATTACTATAGCCCTGGATCTATCAGGGCTGGGCAGTGTCACACCGGCGCAAGTCAGTAATGGCTTTATTGATGCCTGCCCATACGGGCCCGTACCGGGCGGACTTGAAATGCTGACGCTTGACCGTGGCGATTTCGATTGTGCTGATATTGGTGAGAATACTGTTACGCTCACTCAAACGGATGTCAATGGAAATAGCGGTACCTGCACGGCTACAGTAACTGTGGAGGACCAAGCTGCACCGCAAGCCCTTTGCCAGGATGTGACGGTTCAACTGAATGCGTCGGGTGAAGGCGTACTGCCTCCGGCTTTGGTCAATGCGGGCTCCAACGACATCTGTGGTTTGGACTGGATCTCACTCAGTCAAACTCAATTTGATTGTGAGGATGTTGGTTAGAATACGGTGACGCTTACGGTTGCTGACCTTAATGGCAATCTGAGCACCTGTACGGCTGTAGCTACCGTTGAGGATAATATTGCACCGGTTGCCCAATGTCAAAATGTGGTTGTAGAGCCGGTCTCAGATGTTGCCTACGGGCTGGTGCCTGAGGATTTTGACAATGGCTCCACCGATGCCTGTGGCATTGGCAGCTTCACACTGAATATCGAAACCCTGAGCTGTGAAGACTTTGGCCCTAATCCGGTCACGCTGACCGTAATGGATAATAACGGGAATACGAGCACCTGTACCGCTATGGCCATCGTGCAGGATGCCAACGGACCCACAGCGATCTGCCCCGGGGATATCATAACGGATACAGATCCCGGTGTTTGCGACGCTGTAGTGAATTACGACTTGCCGGAGGCTGTATTTGTTTGCGACGAAGCCGTATCCTCAGATACGCTGGAGTTTAACGGGACTATTCAGACTTTCGTCGTACCGGAAGGCGTAACCTCCATGAAGATCGAAGCCTACGGTGCGCAGGGCGGTGATGCCAATGTCGGGTTCGGTGGCTTGGGTGCCTACATGAGCGGTACTTTCGCGGTAACGCCAGGGCAGGTCATTGATGTATTGGTGGGAGAAAAACCAGCTGTATCCAACGGTGGCGGTGGCGGTACCTTTGTGGTAGACCACGATACCGGTACACCACTGATTATTGCGGGTGGTGGCGGCGGCGGAGCCGGATTCTGCTGTGGTACCATCCACGACGGCGCACCCGGACAAGTGGCTCCATTTGGCTCTGCCGGCATCAATGCTTCCGGTGGGGTAGGAGCCGGTGGGAATTCCGGCAATGGCGGTGAAACGGGGACCGCCACGCAGATGAGCGGAGCCGGTGGTGGCTTCTTCTCAGATGGCGCCAATGGCGATTGTTCCTCTACCGGCGGTCGTTCTTACCAAACGGGTGGCTTCGGCGGGCAGTCTGGTGGCATCATAGATGCCTACGGCGGCTTCGGCGGCGGTGGCGGTGGTTACAACTGCGGATTGAGCTACGGTCCCGGCGGCGGTGGCGGTGGCTATTCCGGTGGCGGTGCTGCCGGCGGCGGCGATCAGTATGGTGCCGGTGGTGGTGGCGGCTCTTTCAACAGTGGCACTTCACAAAACAACGTGACCGGGCTCAATTACGGGCACGGAAAGGTAATCCTGTCCTGGGATGCCCTCGCAACGGTTTACATCAATCAGATCGATATCACTGGGCTGGGCTCAGGCAGTACTTTCCCAATCGGTACGACCACCCTGGCTTACACAGCAACGGACTATCACGGCACCACCGATGTCTGCACTTTTGATATCACTGTAGTGGATAACGAAGCACCGGTGGTCAACTGCCTGCCCGATACGGTTTATCTGGACGCTTCAGGCTCCGGTAGCACGACGCTTTCCGCACTCAATGCGGGTGTTTCTGATAACTGCCCTTCTGGCAATGGCCCGGGCGGCCTTGCCGGGCTGAGTGCGGACCAAACCACCTTTGGTTGTGCAGATGTGGGCATCAATGAAGTGACACTCACAGCCGAGGATGTCTATGGCAATACCGGTGAATGTGTGGCTATGGTCACTGTGCTCGATACCATCGCTCCGGTGGTGAATTGTCAAAGCCTTACCCTGCCTTTGGATCAGAATGGCATGGCGGCAATCGGTATTGATGATGTATTAGTTTCGGCAACCGATGCCTGCAGCAACCCGATACCGAACGATCAGTTGTCTCTGAGCCCAACCGCATTTGATTGTACAAATGTAGGGCCTAACCCGGTCTTGCTGACGGCCACGGATCCGAGTGGAAATACCACCACCTGCGAAACCATGGTTACCGTGGTGGATGATATCGCTCCGGAAGCGCTATGCCAGGATATTGCCATAGAGTTAGATGATGATGGCGCGGCCGAAATCTTTCCGGAACAAATTGATGCCGGCTCCAATGATGCCTGCTCCGGTAGCGGACTGCCGGGCGTCCTCCTGAGCATTACATCCGATACCACCATCTTTGGTTGCGGTGATGTTGGCGAACAGGTGCTTACGCTCTCTGTGGTGGACAACAGTGGAAATACCAGCACCTGCACGGCTACGGTAACTATTGTGGATAATATCGGACCAGATATGATCTGCCAGGATGTGACCGTGCAATTGGATGCCTCTGGTACCGCTACCATAGCACAGGATCAAGTCGATAATGGCTCAAGTGATGCTTGTGGCATTGAATCCTGGTCCTGGGAATTTGGGGCCTTTGATTGCGGTGATTTGGGTGAGAATACCCTAACCCTTTCCGCAACGGACTACAACGGCAACAGCAGTACCTGTACCTTCACTGCTACAGTGGTGGACATGGTAGTGCCGGAATTGATTTGCGAGGATATCACGGTGCAGTTGGATGCCAATGGTACTGCTGAGCTCACTGCAGATGAAGTGGCCACCACCCTCAGCGATGCCTGTGGGCTGGCAAGCGTGAACCTGGATGTTACTACATTTGACTGTAGTGCGATTGGGACACAGACCGTTACAGTAACAGCGGAAGACATCGCTGGAAATTCCAGCCAATGCAGTGCAGTAGTGACGGTTGCCGATACCGTTGCACCGACTGCTGTTTGTCAGGATGTGGTATTGCTGCTGGATGAAGATGGCGTAGCCGAACTTACCACTGCACAGGTAGACGCAGGCGCTTCCGACGCCTGTGGTATTGCTGAATTAAGCCTTAATATTAACGCTTTTGGCTGTGGCGATGTGGGTATGCAAACAGTTACCCTTACCGTTACCGACAACAACAGCAACAGCAGTAGCTGCACTTCCAATATTACGATTATCGATGACGTGGCGCCGGTTGCAATTTGTCAGGATGTGACCGTTGAGTTGGATGCCCTGGGCAATGCTACCTTAATGCCCGCCCAGATCGATGATGAATCCAATGATGCGTGTGGCATTGATGCCCTAAGCCTGGATGTTACATCCTTCACTTGCGCGGACGTTGGTCCCCAAACGGTTACGCTAACCGTTGAAGATGAGCACGGCAATACAAGCACCTGCACCGCAACAGTCACCGTGGAAGACAATACTGCACCAAGCCTGGACTGCCAGGACATTACGGTACAGCTCGATGTGGATGGAGCTGCAAGTATCACACCTTCACAAATCGTCGGCACTCCTTCAGAAGGCTGTGGCTTGGCAAGCACTACGCTGGATATTAGTGCGTTCGACTGTGCGAATGTTGGTCAGAACACGGTAGTGGTTACCGCAGAGGATGAGAATGGCAATACGAGCACCTGCACGGCAATTGTCACAGTGGAAGACAACATCGCACCTGTAGCTTCCTGCCAGGATCTGACCCTGCAGCTGGATGCCGGCGGGGCAGTATTGCTAACCCCTGCACAATTGGATGCCGGTTCCAGCGATGCCTGTAATATTAGCCTCGCCTTTGGTGACGATTTACCATCAGTGATTGAGTTTGGCTGCGGGGAAGTCGGCGTA
>JANSXW010000383.1 GCA_024742755.1 bacterium
AAGACTGGGCTCCACTATCATTTGATCTCAGCGTGTTTTATGCAGGATTGAGCACAGCGTGCTCAATTATGGGAAAAAGAGTGTGACACACAAATATTTGTGCATAGATGTATGCATGCGTAACATTTTAGCACAGCGTGTAATTATATAGGAATTGTAAGGATATCGCCCATCTATGCATGCTACGCATGCAAGACTGGGCTCTTTTAACAAAAAGAAGGCAATGCCCTTATTTTGCACAATTTAGCTCAGCGTGCTATTTTGCATGCAGATGCATGCAAATATTGGATTTGGGCATAAATTATTCATACGCATGCCTTTGGCATGCTTACGAGCATACTTTGCAGAAAATTAAGAGCTGCAATAGAAAATCACTGAGCAGAGCTCAGCGTGCTGATTTGTGTGGAAATCACTAAATTAAGCAAAACATGCAATTGAAGCTATTTTGATCAAAAACATGAAAAACATGCAATTTAAGGTCCAAACCAACAATTTGCTGTTTTGGTGGCCAAGTCTTTTTAATAGGAAAACACATTTCTTATCTCTGGAAATATCGGTCCTCCAGTCATTTTGACTGGGAACCTCAGCGTGCAAATACCTTGTTTTGGCCAAAATAACGCTATTTTGTGCATTTTGCACAAATTGTGCATTTTGCACAAATATTGCAACTCACAGCTATTTATTGATGATATCGCGTATCATTGCAACTCTTCGAGTTGCAAGCCTACGCTCTTTTTACCATCGAAGGCTTCAATATTTCATTATTGCAGAGCTTCGCTCTGCATGCTTGTGCATGCTTCTGAAGATTTAGATTACACAACTTAAATAATCGATGCATGCATGCATGCATCTCATTCTTTGGCTGAAGATTTGGAGGTCACATCTCGCTTAAGATTTAAGAGCTTCATAATTAATTGCCTGCAACATCTGCAAGCATACGCTTGCAGGATTATTGCTCATGAATCTAAAGCTCACAGCTAAATATTGCAGCCTCTGGCTGCATGCTTATGTGGTGTGTGAATTATTCTTGAAATATTTGTGAGGAACATAATTCTGTGCTTTGGCTGAAGATTTAACATCGAAGGGTGTGAGCATTTCTCATTATTCTGTAAAATATTGAAGCAATAAGAGCTGTTCCAGCTCAAGAAACAAGATTATTGCAGCCTCTGGCTGCATGCTTCTGAATATTTGGAGGTAAACATCTTCACCAACAATAAATGCAGAGCTGTGCTCTGCATGCTTGTGAGAAATGTGAAATGCAAGAGCTCACAAATCTTCATAAATAAGTTGGTTATCGCAGATCTATGCAACCTTCGGTTGCAAGACTCTGCTCTTTGAAC
>JANSXW010000045.1 GCA_024742755.1 bacterium
CAGCAGGCAGATTTCACTAATGGCGTAGAAATTGGGATATCCTCCGTAAATGTTGCCGTACTTTAATTCTAGAAATGCAATATTATTGTTCACGGTTTAAGGAGATTAAATGTTGGTTTATTTAATTGTGTTTCGTCGAGTTCTCTCGTTCTCATGCATAATTTGCTTGATGACCAGGGCTTTTCGTTCTCATTCATTTGGCTTGGGCAAAAAGCATTTCCATTCGCAAGTTATACAGAAAATTCAAATCCAATAAATTTTGAAAGGCTGAAATTTCAATAAAACCTACAAGACACCAGACTTTTAAAGTCAGAAAGGGGATTTGGTCCTGCCGTACTCTTTCACAAATGAATACCGGGTTTAGTTTAATTTCAGAGGAATAAAAACTTACCTTTCTCGTAAATTTTCTCTCCATCGGCGTAAATTTCACCCTCTTTGGTCATATCGGTGATCATGTCCCAGTGCACGGTTGACTGGTTTTTGCCGCCTGCCTGCAGGTAGGATTGACCGATGGCCATGTGCACGGTACCCCCGATTTTTTCGTCAAACAGAATATTCTTTGTCATCTGCTGAATGCGGTAGTTGGTCCCGATAGCAGCTTCCCCAAAGCGCCTCGCACCTTCGATCTGGAAAATCTGGTCCAGAAAATCCTTGCCCCGGGTGGCTTCCCATTGCTCCACGTAGCCGTCTTTGACGTACAGCGTGGCACCTTCCACCTCGTGCCCCATGTACAGGGCCGGGTAAGAAAAGCGGATCACCCCATTGACGGAGTCCTCAAGCGGGGAGGTGTATACTTCTCCGGAAGGCATATTCGTGCGGCCGTCAGAGTTGATCCAGCGTCGGGTCTTGTCTATTTTGAAGCGGATGTCTACACCATCGCCTTTGTAATGCACTTCTTCCCGGTCGTTGAGCAGGTCCACGATTTGTTGCTGCTGCTCCCGGACTTCTTTCCAGCTTTGTATGGGGTCCTCATCGTAGAGACGGCAGGCGGTAAAGACAAATTTTTCGTATTCCTCCAGAGACATCCCTGCTTCCTGCGCATTGGCCAGGGTGGGATACTGGCAAAGGCTGCGGCGCATCTCCAGCGTAGCGGTGCGCTCGAAGTACTTCTTCATCACCGGTGCGTGAGCTTCCTGACGGATTTTGCGCTTGTCCGGGTCCACATTCTGGTCTTCCCGCAGATTGTAAGGTGCGATGATGTAGAGGTAGGTATCGAACTCCTCCATCGCCTTTTTGTAGAGCGGAGAAATAAATTGCAGTTGTTCCGCCCCGGCTTCTTCCAGCAGGATACGGCCTTGTTCGCGGAAGGCGAGGTCTGTTTCCACCACGGCACCGGCTCTTACGGCTTCCCGGTAGACTTCCCGGACGAGCGGCTCAGCCAGTGTGGTGCTGCGCAGGTACATTTTATCTCCCGGTTTTGTGCTCAGGCAGTAGTGGACCAGCAGGTGGGCATACTTTTGGAGGATGTTTTCCATAGCTTTTAGGTTTGTTTGGTGGCCGGAGGGGGTGCCACCATCGAAAGGGGGCGGGCGCCCGAAGGGCTGCCCCGCCTGTTTATTGTTGAAGAACGGATGCTATTGCACCAGCAGTTGTTTCATGTCTACCCTTTTGCGGATGATTTGCTCCAGCTGATCCACGTGCACGCGTTCCTGCTCCAGGGTGTCGCGGTCGCGGAGAGTCACCGTTTGATCATCGAGGGCTTCAAAGTCTACTGTTACACAGAAAGGTGTGCCAATGGCATCCTGACGGCGGTAGAGCTTGCCAATGCTGCCCGTGTCGTCATACTGCACATTGAAGGACAGGCGGAGGTTGTTGAAAATATCTTGCGCCATATTCACCAGGCGTTCGTCATTGCGCTTAAGCGGCAAAATGGCACACTTGATGGGCGAAAGGGCCGGGTGCAGCTTCAGCACTTCCCGGGTACTCTCCTTGCCGTTGGCACCTGTGACGGTCTCTTCCTGAAGGGCCTGTGACATCGTGGCCAGGAACATCCGGTCGCAACCAATAGAGGTCTCCAGCACGTAAGGCACATAGCTCTCCTTGGTTTCGGGGTCGAAGAACTGCAGCTTTTTGCCGGAAAGCTCCTGATGAGCGCCCAGGTCAAAATCCGTCCGGCTGTGGATGCCTTCCAGTTCCTTGAACCCGAATGGGAAGTTGAACTGAATATCGGCAGCGGCATCTGCATAGTGCGCCAGGTTTTCGCCGTGGTCGTGGAAACGCAGCATTTCCTTAGGCGTGCCCAGGGCGAGGTGCCACTTGAGGCGGGTCTCCTTCCAGTATTCGTACCACTTCATCTGCTCACCGGGCTTGATGAAGTACTGCATTTCCATCTGTTCAAATTCCCGCATGCGGAAAATAAACTGACGGGCAACAATCTCGTTCCGGAAAGCCTTGCCAATCTGCGCAATACCAAAGGGCAGCTTCTGCCGGGTCGTCTTCTGTACGTTGAGGAAGTTGACGAAAATACCCTGTGCCGTTTCCGGCCGCAGGTAAAGCTTGCCTTCTGCGCCAGCGATATTGCCCAGCTGCGTGGAGAACATCAGGTTGAATTGCCGGACATCGGTCCAGTTGCGGGAGCCGGTATCCGGGTCTGCGATGTCCAAATCCTCTATCATTTGTTTCAGGTCGGCCAGGTCGCTGTTAGACATAGCGGCGCCCAGGCGGGCTTCAATCTCCGCCAGCTCTTTAATGTAGCCGGCTACGCGTGGGTTGGTTTCCCGGTACATCGCCTCATCAAAATCGTCACCGAAGCGCTTGCGGGCTTTGGTGATTTCCTTATCGATCTTGCCCTCAATTTTCTCCATATGCTCCTCAATGAGCACATCGGCCCGGAAACGGCGCTTGCTATCCTTGTTGTCGATCAGCGGGTCGTTGAAGGCATCCACGTGGCCGGAAGCCTTCCAGGTCTTGGGGTGCATGAAAATAGCAGAGTCCAGCCCGACGATGTTGTCGTGCATCTGCACCATGCTTTTCCACCAATAATCCTTGAGGTTGTTTTTGAGCTCAACGCCATAGGGGCCGTAATCGTATACCGCGCTCAGGCCGTCGTATATTTCGCTGGACTGGTAAATAAAGCCGTACTCTTTGCAGTGGGCTACCAGTTTTTTGAACAGATCGTTTTGCTGTGCCATAGTTTCCTGATTGATTAGACAAGGCGGCACGCTGCTGCACCGCCCGTTTTCGAGCCCGCTAAGGTCGTAAAAACATCACTTATCCGGAACTGAATGCCCGGAAAATGCGGAGATTTACGGTTGGAACAGGAAAGCGCGGGTCCGTTCGAGCATTCCCTGTTCGGCTTCCCAGTTGGTTTGCTGTCGGGCAATGGCTTCCAATACCTGCCCGTAGGCGGGCCGGGAGTCATAGGAACGCGCGCTCAGCAGCGCAACGGTTTGCCTGCCGTTGCCCAGCAATGCGGAGCGGTTGGCTGCGAAGACTTCCGGCCATTGAGGTAGGACCAGGCGTTCGAAATCCTGAGCAGTGCCGTAGAGGGTCCAGTTGAGCCAGGGCCCCGCGCCCCTATAGTCGATGATGCGCAGCACGTAAAGGCCGGGCGCATCGCCGGTGGTGCTGACCGCCAGGGTGTCGCCTGCCCGCTCCATACTGAATGTTGCACTGGAAGCAGGGATATTTCCCGGCAGGGTACTGACGGCCTTGTTGTAGCGGTTGGCCGAAAAGGGCAGGCCCTCGAAAGTATTTTCCTCCTGAACCAGCAGGCGGAAACCATCAGGCAGGCTGGCTGGAAGGAGCGGGTTGAAGCTGCCGCTGACCAGGTCCGGCATGGAGGAATAATCCAGTACGGCTTCGCCATTTGCCGCAAGGCCAAAGACCCGGTACCGCCAGTTGCCGGCATTGGGCAGACCGATGGCGCCTGCCTGTACCGGAGCGGGCAGGGCATCATAGTCAAAGCTGAATGCATCCGGCCCGGCGGCGGGTGCCCAGAGATAGCGGGGCGTTGCTTCGCCGTTGGCCTGCAGGGTGGCATACGCTGGCGCTCCTTCCGGAACCTGAAGCGCAAAACTCAGTAAGTCGGCAGCCGGGTCGATGAAGATGTCGCCGGGAAATAGTTCTTTGCTTAGTGCTGGCCAAAGAAGTTCGTCCAGGCTGCTAACGCCACCTACCGCTACCTCCCATTGTTCGGGGCGGGGAGCAGGCAGGGTGTCCCAGATTAATCCATCCGGTGCATTCAGAATGGTGGTCAGGTTGAAAACGGTCCGGTCGGTGTTGTCCGGCGCTGTAGTGGAAGAGATTTCCAGCAGGTTGAGATTGAGGTGGTCTGCGCATTCTTCGGTCATTAACAGCACACTGCTTTGGCTTTCTGCCTCCGTACGGGCAGTGACGGCACCAGAAGTGTCCGTTACCCAAAGCCAGCTGCCCTGGCTTTCAAAGGTGGGGGTATTCCAGGTATACTCCGGTGGCGTGCAATCCTGCTCATCATCGTCTTTGTTGCAACCACTCCACAGCCCGATGGCCAGGATGAGTAAGAGCGAATAACGGTTCATAGGTTATCAGGTTAGTTTTGGGAATCGGTTTTAAGAACTTATGAAAGGGTGATCCGGTTCTTCAAAAACAGAAGAACCGGAAAATATACTACGCAGAATAGGGGAACAAGTTGCCCAAAGGCATCAAATAGCTGAACGCAAAAAATCAGAAGTTATGAATACCATGCTCAGAGCACTTGTTTTACTCCTCCTTCTTGGCTTTGCTGTAGCCTCCAATGCACAAGAGACCAGAAAACTGGACCACTTTGATGCGGTATCGGTCACCGGTGATATTTCAGTGACGCTGGTGAAGGGCGATTCGCCTTCCGCCCTGATTGAGACCGATGGGATTGATGCGGACGAGATTACGCTCTATGTAAAAGGCAAGACCCTGAAGATCCAGCTTATCGAGGGCTTGTTTAAGGACTTTGACCGGGTCGAAATCACGCTGACTTACAATCACCTGCGGGCCATTCGCTCCAGCGCAGGGGCCTCTGTCCGTACTTCCGGCCCTATCACCGGCGATGAGCTGAACCTCCGGGCTTCTAGTGGTGGGCAGCTGTTTGCCGAAGTGGATGTGAATGCCATTGAGGCTTCTGCTTCTGAGGGGGGCGTGCTCACGGTTTCCGGTCAGGCAGAAGACCAGGAAGTGACCGTTTCCACCGGCGGCATGTACGAAGGGCTGGAATTGCAGTGCATGCGCACTTACGTGAAATCCAATACCGGTGGCATGGCAGAGGTTGTTGCCCTCAAGCGTCTTGATGCCAATGCGAATACCGGTGGCAGCATAGAGTATACCGGCGAGCCTGAAATTAAAAATGTCCGGTCCCTGATTTCAGGTGGCATCCGGAAGCTGTAGTATAAATGTTGGGATGGGGGGCGCTGCCCCCCGGTTTCTTACTCCCAGGTGTTATACCCCCCTTTCAGGTCGTAAATCTCTTTAAAGCCCACTGCTTTGAGTTTGGCCGTGGCTTTAGCGCTTCGGTTGCCGGAACGGCAGTAAAGCATTAGCGGTTCCTCCTTGTCGAATCGGGCTTCTACCTGCTGTACAAAGTCCTCATCAAAGAAATTGATCAGTTCTGCCCCTTCAATATGCCCGGCATTGTATTCGTCTGGCGTACGCACGTCCAGCAATTGCAGATCCCCGATAGCAGCCATTTTTTCCTGATACTCCTTTTTGGGAAGCACATATTGCGCCTCCTCTGCCGTTTGGCTTTGGCAGGCATTCAGGGTGAAAACGGAAAGCAGTGCGATAAAAAGCGTCTTATACATTTGGATGTCAGTTTGATTGGTGGCAAAGATAAAGGCTTGTTGCTGCGGGCTCAGTAATGCAGATCACCAGGCGCGCTAGAGACCAAACTGCAGCGTAAGGCCAATTTGAAACTGCAGCGTGGTGGTCGCAGTGATGCGTTCTTCGAAAACCTCAATGGGGTCGTCGACAACAACCGGTGGGTCCTCCATGCGTACCAGGTAACGCGCGCTTCCGCCCATGAGGTACGTACACCGGGCATCAAGCAGCAAGTCAGGCCATGACGTCAACCGGGCCTGCACACCAGCGCCCAGCCCGGCACTGAAGGTATTGTCATTGAGCTCCGGGTAAGCTTCGATCAAATCCTCTTCGCCTTCATCAAAAAGCTGCACGTACTGCGTGCGGGTGTAGGGGCGTTTCAACCCAATAAGCCCGTCGGCATAAGGCTGCAGGAAGAAGTTGGTGAACGGTTTGAAGCGGAGGAGCACATGCGCCAGGAGCATGTTGGTACGGGTGCGCAGCTCGTAGTTTTCCGGAAACCCGTTTTGAGTGGTGGTAAACCCCACCGTCTCCTCATCGAAGCGGACCACGCTGAAGTCCAGCCCGGCAAAGACCGGCCGGCCGGGGCCCATTTGGAAAAGGAGCTGCCCGCCACCGCCGGTGCCGTTCTGATCCAGCACCTGCCGGAAGCCTTCCAGAGGGTTTAATACCGATAGATGGCCGCCAATCTGCATATAAAATGGATAGCGGTCCGGTTCGCCTCCTTGCGCCTGCAGCGCAACCACTCCGGCATTCAGAAAAGTGCAAAGCAGGATGATTCTAAGCATGGGAGCTCCGTTTAGGTTTCAAAATTCGAACACCAGGGAGGGCTTAAGAGTTGGGCCCGGGTGCATAGTTTGAAGTGCCTGAATGGCAAATTGCCATAAAAACTTGTTGTAAACGCAAAAAAGGGATAATTTTAGTGCGTCGCATCGTGACTTTACCGTAAAAAGCACGTCTACTTTTAGGCAATCCCCAACCAAAAGATTAATTTCACTTTATTCAAAACACTACCAAACCAAAGACCTCTTATGAAATTCGAGATTTTTCAGAGCGAGAATAACGAGAAATACTACTTCCGCCTTAAAGCGAAAAACGGGCAGATTATTCTTTCCAGCCAGGGATACGCCAACAAGTCCGGTGCTAAGAATGGCATCGAGAGTGTAAAGAAAAACTCCGCCAAAGATGAGCTCTTTGAGCGCAAGGAAGCGAGCAATGGCAAGTTCCACTTCAACTTGCTCGCCGGCAACAAGCAAATCATCGGCAGCAGCCAAATGTATGCAGCCAAGTCGGGCATGGAGAAAGGAATTGAGTCGGTAAAAACCAACGCTCCGGAAGCGACGATTGAAGACCTTACCGTTGAGGGCTAAGCCTTCATATTTTTTATTGTTTTGAAAAGCTCCTGCAGCAACTGGTTTGCAGGAGCTTTTCTTACTTTAGCGGTTCATCAGACACCTTGGCCTATGCATACTAATGTACAGCGCATCAACGCTTGGTCCAGCCCCCGCAATATTAGCACCGCCCTGATGTACGCCTTTCGGCAAAGGGCGGATACAACGGTGGTCGATGAGCCCCTCTACGCGCATTTCCTGAGGCATGGGCAAACAGAGGTGGTGCACCCGGGCGCATCAGAAATCCTCGGCAGCCAGCTGAATGAAGGAGCAGAGGTGGTGCGGCAGGTCCTCATGGGGCCCTACGCCACACCGGTGGCCTTTTTTAAGCAAATGACCCACCACCTGGTCGCTATGGATGAGTCTTTTCTGCAGCATATGGACAACATTATGCTCATTCGGGACCCCAGAGCAATCATTGCCTCCTATTCCAAAGTCATCCCTAATCCGGGTATAGATGATATCGGCGTGGAACAGCAGTACCATTTGTTCCAGAAGCTGCAGGCGATGGGGTCGCTAAGAGCGGTGGTCGATGCCCGTCAGTTGCTGTTGGACCCCGGAGGCGTGCTTCGGCAGCTGTGTGAACGGCTGGGGCTGGCATTTGATAAAGGCATGCTGCAGTGGCCTCCCGGCCCGCGCCCGGAAGACGGGGTCTGGGCCAGCTACTGGTATAGCCGGGTGCATACTTCCACCGGTTTCCAGGCTTACGAAGAGCGCACCTACGAATTGCCCCCCAAACTGGAAGCGCTGGCGAAACGCTGCGCTCCTTATTACCATACCCTGTTTGAGGTGGCCCTTAAAGCAGGAGCGGCTTAATCTCAGGGTTCTGTCTGTCTTCTGTTGCAAAAGCATTGTGATTGTTTTGTGCAAAATGCTTAACTTGCCCAACGTGTAAGCCCAATGGCTGGAAGGGGCAGGCACAGGTCAGAACCCAACCGTGAAACAAAGCACGCTCCGCTCAGGCTTGGTAGTGAAGGCTTTAAAAACCAAGGGTTTGGGCGGGTGTGTTCCCTCCGCCGGTAGCATTCACCTAAAACTAATCCGTACAAGCGCGTCCCAACATGGCTTGCTCATAAATATGCAGCATCAAAAAAAATACATTGCCACGATTACAGGCATTCTCTTGTTCCTGATGATTAGCCTAACCGCTCAGCCAAATAGCATAGAGGAACAATCTCTGCTTGACTCTCTCGATCAGGCCAAAACCGGAGAACGGCATGCCTTTTGGCTGAAGGAGCTGGCTTTCCATTATAAATCAGACCGCCCCGCTACGGCGCACAGCTATGCGCGGAGCTCCCTGGAAATTGCAGAACAGCTCGGCAACCAACAGGCTATAGCGGATGCCCTCCATGTGGAAGGCATTGTGTACTGGTATCAGGGCAAAGTGGCAGAAGCCTCAAAAGCGTTCTTCAAAGCATTGGAAATCCGGGAAAAAATTGATGATAAACTGGGATTGGCCCGTTCTTATAACAACATCGGCAATGTCTTCAGCTGGCAAAACAACTTTCAGGAGGCCGGCTTGTACTACAAACGGTCCATGGAGCTTCGGCAGGAACTACAGGATAGTTCCGGTATGGTGTACTCCCTGGTAAGCCTTGCAGAAGTGGCAGCCCTGCAGGACGACCTCAAAGAGGCGCAGCGCTACGGGCTGCAGGCGCTTGACCTGGCGAGGCAAATACAGAAGCCTGATGCGGAAGCTTTCTGCTATGAACACCTCGGGCAGATCATGCTAAGTAAAAAGCAGCTCAATGAGGCCTTGGACTATTTTCTGGATGCGGCTTCCATCAATCGTAGCTTCGAAAACCAAAACCAGCTCGCCGAAAACTTACTGGAAATCGCTTCGGTGAAAGCCCTCAAGGGAGCCTATCAGGCGGCAATAGATTCTTTGTACGAGTCAGTAGAGATCAGCCGGTTGATCGATGCAAATGACCTGGAAGCCCAGGCGCTCAAAGAACTGAGCCTGAATTACGCTGCTCTGGAACAGTTCGACAGCGCCTATTTTTACGCCATCAATTATCAAATTGCGGAGGAAAAAATTACAGGCGAGAAACAAGCCCGCGTGCTCTTTGATGTGCAGGAGCAATACCGGTCACAACTGGAAAAAACCGGGCTTTTGCTGAAGCAACAGCGCAGCACCCGGCTGCTGGCTTGGCTGTCCGTAGTTATTGTAGCATTACTCATTTTCTTTGTTCGCTTAATGTACATTAAAAACCGGCGGCTGCAGCGTACAGACCGCAAGCTGAAGGAAAAAGCAAATGAAATCGAACGGGTTAATAAGGTGTTGGCCACGCAAAACGAAGACTTGCGGAACTCCAATGACTCCTTGCGGGAATTCGCCTATGTGGTATCTCATGACTTGCGGGAGCCACTCCGTACCATAGGGTCTTTTACGACTTTGCTGGCCCGGCGTTTTCCCGATGACCTGGATAATCAGAGCCGAGAATACATCAATTTCATCGTTAAGGGGACAAAACACATGAGCTTATTGCTCGATGGGCTGCTTTCCTACGCAAAGGTCAGCAATACCGAGTCCCTTTTGCTGGAACCCCTTAATCTGAACACCTTAGTTGGCAATGTCCTGGAAATACTGGATGCCGAGATTGAGGATACCCAAGCCGATATACAGGTGGATGAATTGCCGGTGGTCAACGGCAACCGCGCACTGCTATCTCAGCTTTTCCAGAATCTGGTCGCGAATGCCATGAAGTTTAATGACAAGCCTGAGAAAAAGGTCTGGGTGCGTTATCAGGATCAGGGCGATATGCATCAGATTACAGTAGAGGACAATGGAATTGGCATAGATGAAGCCTTCAAGTCTAAAGTTTTTCAGATCTTTCACCGTCTGGAGAAAAACAAGTACAAGGGTACGGGCCTGGGCCTGGCGATTTGCCAGAAGATTGTAGCTCGCCACCGCGGCAAAATCGAGCTGGAGTCCGTACTCGGGGAAGGGACCCGGTTTTTAGTTTACCTGCCAAAATGATCTGATTAACATGTTGCAACAATACGATCCAAGAAACGAGCACCTCCTGATTTACATCGATGGGGAGCTGTATCCGAGAGAAGAGGCTAAAATCTCCGTTTTTGACAGCGCCGTACAGGGCGGTGATGCGGTCTGGGAGGGCATCAGGGTGTACGATGGACGGATATTCTCCCTGGATGAGCACCTGGAGCGCCTTCAGAACTCGGCCCACGCTATGGCTTTCGGGGAGGTGCCTTCCAATGAGGAAATCAAATCGGCGCTTTTTAAAACCTTGAAGGCCAATGGTATGCGGGACGAGACCCACATCCGCCTGACCCTGACCCGGGGCAAAAAGATAACCTCAGGCATGGACCCCCGTCTCAATCAGTTTGGGCCTACCCTGATTATTGTCGCGGAGTGGAAACCACCCGTATACCCACCGGAAATTACGCTGATCACCTCTTCGGTCCGCCGGAACAGTCCGATGTCTCTGGATTCCAAAATTCACCACAATAACCTCATCAACAACATCCTGGCCAAGATCGAAGCCAACCACGCCGGCGCGGATGCCGGACTAATGCTCGATAAGGATGGCTTCGTCTCGGAGGCCAACGGTGTCAATGTGTTTTGTATCCGCAAGGGCATCGTTTACACGCCGCATGCCGATAGCTGCCTGCCGGGCATCACCCGTCAGCATGTGATCAACCTGTGCCGGGAGCAAGGCATCCCAATCGTGGAGAAGAATCTGTCGCTCACAGAATTCTACACCGCTGATCAGGTCTTCACCACGGGCACGATGGGCGAACTCACCAAAGTCGCCGAAATCGACGGGCGTGCCATCCGCAACCGCATGGAGGAAGACCTTTTGGAACAAATCAAGGGCTACTTCCGGGCGATGACCCGGTCCGGAGGAGAACCTTTACCGTTCTAGCTGTTTCACTCGACGATTAGTGGTAAGGTCAACTGCCGGTCCGTTTCTATACACCGTAGAAAGTAGGTGCCCGATGGCCATTGGTCGACCCTCAGCCTGAAGTGAGCGGGAGATAAGTTTTGGTATTGCGCTATCATCTGCCCTGATGCCGTGTAAACTTGCAGCGTTTTCAATGGCTGTGTCAATTCCACGGTTACCACTTCGGTTGCAGGGTTAGGGAAATATTGGATGTCCGGCAATGAGATGGGAGAATCAACTTCGGGTTCGGCGTCTTTCTGGTTCCTGATTATAGAGCCACACCGATATTTACAACCTGAAGCAAAAAAGGGGCCATTCGCGCTAACTATTACCTCATTCATGTTTACAGCTTCCGGTATTAATTCAGCATAAAGCCAGTTCTGCTTTCCAGCGTACATCTTGAAACCACGGACGCTTTCGGTTTGGTGCCCGAGGTAAGATATTTGAATATCATAAATTCCCGGATCCAGGCCGGAAAGTTCAATATGCCCGCCATCTTCAGAGGCCGTACCCGTTATCAGAATATTATGTTTGAAAAGCGCAATATTCGCACCATAAAGCGGCTGCCCTTTTGCATCATTGATTTGGCCCACAAGGGCGGTCTGCGCCAAAAGCAGCGAGCTGCCAAAGAGCAGCAGGCCAGTCAGGATGAATGTACATTTCATTTTCATAGCTATCAAGTTTTGTGAGCATAAAAAAGCCGGGACATGACGCCCCGGCGTACCTAAAATTGCTTTGTATGAAGAGTTCCTGATTTTCCGGGGAAGCGTACTGCCACCTTTTCAGGCGGCAGTACTGCTTGTTAACCCTGTGTCAGAGCAAGCGCGCTTGTTTTCATAGCCTTTTAAACATTTATGTTTCGTACCCTTCAAAGGTAAGGGTGACGGCAGCCGCAAACCAACCGAAAAAAGGGCTTATGTCAGGTTTCTGATTGCCGAAAGGCGCCGGGCTTTCGCCTTTGCCATCTCAGGCTGAATCCCTACCTTTGCAGCTTGTTCAACAAACCTCTGCCATGGCAAGCAAAAAAATACAATCTGCACTCATTTCCGTCTACCACAAAGATGGGCTGGAGCCTATCGTGGAAGAGCTCAAAAGACTGGGCGTTCAAATCTATTCCACAGGCGGCACACAGCATTTCCTGGAGTCGCTGGGCGCTACCGTGAACGCGGTGGAAGACCTGACTTCCTATCCTTCCATCCTTGATGGACGGGTAAAGACGCTGCACCCCAAAGTCTTTGGCGGTATCCTGGCCCGGCGCGAGGAAAGCCATCAGGAACAGCTAAAACAATACGACATTCCGGAAATTGATCTGGTGATCGTAGACCTGTACCCCTTTGAGGAAACAGTGGCCAACACAGACGATGAGGCAGCGATTATCGAGAAGATTGACATTGGCGGTATTTCACTGATACGGGCAGCGGCTAAGAACTACAAAGATGTGGCCGTGGTGCCTTCCAAGGCAGAATATGGTATACTGGAAAAGCTGCTCAAAGAAAAAGATGGCGTAACGGAGCTGTCTGACCGCAAGGCGCTGGCCCTGCGTTCCTTCGGCGTTTCCTCCCACTATGATACCGCGATTTTCAACTACTTCAATCAGGGCGAAGCGGCTGAGGCTGCCTTCAAGCAGAGCATTCCGGAGGCGCAGGCCCTTCGCTACGGCGAAAACCCCCATCAGGCGGGCACCTTTTACGGGAAGCTGGAAGATATGTTCGATATCCTGGGCGGCAAAGCCCTGTCCTTCAATAACCTGGTGGATATCGATGCGGCAGTGGGATTGATGCGCGAATTTCAGGATGCGGCACCGACTTTTGCGATCCTCAAGCATACCAATTCCTGTGGGGTGGCAACTCGGCCCACGCTGCTTCAGGCCTGGACGGATGCCCTTGCTGCAGACAACGTTTCCGCATTCGGCGGCATTCTGATTGCCAATACGACAGTAGACCTGGCAACGGCACAGGAAATTGACAAGATTTTCTACGAAGTGCTCATCGCTCCGGATTTTGCACCGGAAGCAGCGGAATTCCTTTCCAAAAAGAAAAAGCGCATTCTGCTCCGCATCAAGGCGTTTTATGCGCACGAACGCAGCTTCAAGAGCTTGCTCAACGGCGTTATTGAGCAGGATGCCGACCTGAAGATGGAAACGGCAGCAGAACTGGAAACCGTGACGAAAAAGGCACCAACAGCAGCGGAGAAAGAAGACCTCATCTTCGCGCTGAAATGCGCCAAGCACCTCAAGTCCAATACCATCGTACTGGCGCGCGGGCAGCAGCTGCTGGGCATGGGCTGCGGGCAAACCTCCCGTGTGGACGCGCTGAAGCAGGCCATCGACAAAGCAAAGCACTTTGGTTTCGACCTGGAAGGGGCGGTCATGGCTTCCGATGCGTTTTTCCCCTTTGCCGATAGCGTGGAAATAGCCCACGAAGCAGGCATTAAAGCGGTCGTGCAGCCGGGCGGCTCGATTCGGGATGAAGACAGCATAGCGTACTGCGATGCCAACGGGATGTCCATGGTATTTACCGGCGTACGCCACTTTAAACACTAATCCCGTTTGAATTTAGCCATAGACATAGGCAATACAAGGACCAAAGCGGCCGTTTTTAACGACGGTGTTTTGGTTCAGCACGAGGAATGGCCCAACGGGAGTGTGCCCAATTTTTTTGAGTACGCAACCAACCAAGCCGTCCAAAATATCATCTTATCCAATGTAGCCGGTGCTGTGCATCTTGATGTGCAGGAGCAGTTACAGCATCATTTTCGCTTTTTTGAGCTACACCCTACAACTCCTATACCTATTAGCCACGAGTATGAGACCCCCGAAACCCTGGGCAAAGACCGCCTGGCCGCTGTAGTGGGTGCTTATGCGTTGTTTCCCCGGCAGCACTGCCTGGTTGTGGATGCAGGCACCTGCATTACCTACGACTGGCTGAGCGCTGAAGGCGTTTACCTCGGTGGGAATATTGCACCGGGCTTATCCATGCGGCTACAGGCTATGCACCAGTTTACAGCCCGGTTGCCTGAGGTAAAGCGGGGCGAAGCAACGGCGCTGATCGGGCGATCTACCGAAAAAGCCATGCGCAATGGCGCGCAGCAAGGTATTTTGTTCGAAATAGAAGGCTACCGGCAGTGGTCGGGGGCTAATTTGGGCCCTGTTAAGGTCTTACTGACCGGGGGAGATGCCATTTTTTTGGCGAATAAACTCAAAAGCGAGATATTTGTGAACCATCATTTGGTCCTGCTGGGGCTAAATAAAATTCTGGAATATAATGTCAAGCGTCTGGAGTAGAATAATTGTGTTGGCCTGCTTATGCAGCAGTGCCTTTGTGGTATTAGGACAGGACGTTGCTGTGGAAGCAGACCCGAAGATCAATTCCCCCTATTCCCGTTTCGGGCTGGGAGACTTTAACCCGCAGTATATGCCCGTGCAGGGCGGTATGGGAGGCCTGACCGCTGCCTATCACGACCCTTATCATATCAATCCGCTGAACCCTGCGGCACTGTCCCGGCTAGACGCTACGGCTTTTGAAATCGGTATTGATGCCCGGTATAGCATGCTCGCTACAGAGGATGCTTCCGAATCGCTATGGAGCGGCAACCTGACCTATCTTGCGCTGGCTTTTCCACTCATCAACCCGATCAACGAAGTCCTGGACCGAAAGGACACCAAGCTCGGGCTGGGCATGGCGTTCATACTGCAGCCCTACACCACAGTGGGGTACAATGTGGAAACGACGCAGGAAGCCGGTTCCGCCGGATTGAGTACGAACTTTCTGAGAGGCAGGGGAGAGACCTATCGCCTGAGCTGGAGCAATGGCATCCGCTACGGCGGGCTTTCCGGCGGATTGACCCTGGGTTACAACTGGGGAACTATTGAAAATGACCGGCGGGTGGAATTCGACGATTTGCCGTTGAGCTACACTACTGAATTTCTGGATGAATACACCATAACCGGGCTGTTTTGGCGGTTTGGCCTGCAGTACACTTATGCCTTCAAAAAGGTCGATGAGAAAGGCGAGTTGAAACCAACGGGCCGACGGCTGATCTTTGGCTTGCATGGCAATACGGTCAACTCGTTCAATACTGAAGCCTATCGCTTTGGGCGAAGGTTCAATAACAATTTTGGGCCGGTCTCACTGGTGGATACCTTGTTCAACGAGGTTGCAGTGGAAGGGACAGGGCAGCTGCCCGCCGAGTTTGCCGCTGGTGTGACCTACGAACGCGTCAACAAAGTACGGCTGGGTGTGGAAATGGGCCTGGCGCAGTGGAGCAATTACCGCAATGATGCGCAATCCAATACCGACTTGTCTAACTCATGGCAGGTGCGCGTGGGAGGCGAGTACATCCCGGATTATTTGTCTTACGACAGCTACTGGGAGCGCGTACGCTACCGGGTTGGGGCTTTTTACGGCAATGACCCCCGTTCCTTCGAAGGGGATCAGCTGCTGGATTACGGGCTGAGCCTCGGTTTGGGCTTCCCAATCATCCTGCCCCGTCAGCGGACCTCCTTTATCAACTTCACAGTGGAGGCTGGTCAGTTTGGGCTACAGGAGGCCCTTAGGGAAACCTACATCAATATGACACTTGGATTTACATTAAATGATAACACTTGGTTCTTCAAACGAAAATTTAATTAAACATGAAAGAGTTACGTATTTCACTGATCGCCCTTTCGCTTTCTGTGCTTTTTGCAACCGCTGCAGGGGCGCAGTGCGAGACCTGGAATGGTAAACCCTTTGAGGAAGAAGCAACGAATGCTCACGTACTTTACCGTGGAGTCGTTAAAGGCAAAACTGTAGCTGATCTTGAGGCACTGCCGGAAGCAGAGTTCAAGATTGCCTATGAAAACTGGGAAAAGGCTTACAAACTGGCACCCGCAGCGGATGGTCAGCGCCCTTCTCACTTCTCCGATGGGATAGACTTGCTCAAAGTAAAATATAAAAAGACTACAGATGCAGAAGAAAAAAAGGCGATTGCCGAGCGCATCCTGAACCTATACGATCAGCAAGCCGAATGTTACGAAAACGAAGCGTTCCTGCTGGGGCGCAAAGGCTTCGATATGTTCTATATGCCGGAGTATGGCTTCCGTCAGTCTACTTATGATGTGCTGAAAGCGGCCGTTGAAAAAGGCGGTAATGACGCAGAGTACATCCTCCTGGAGCCAATGGGGCAAATCCTGGCCTATTTCTTCAAGTCCGGCAAGATTGAGCAGCCTGAAGCCCAGGAAATGTACAGCAAGCTGGAGGCAATTGCCGAGTACAACCAGGAAAACAACGATACCTACGGGGAGTACTATGCAGCTTCAAAAGCACGTATGGACAACGCCTTCAAGGAAGTGGAGGACCAGGTGTTCGACTGTGGCTACTTCAAGAAAAAACTGATGCCGCAGTATGAGGAGAATCCTACCGATCTGGAAGTCGTGAAGTACGTATACGTGAAGTTGCGTCAGCAAGGCTGTGACTCTACCGAGACCTTCATGCAGGAAATGAAGTCCAGCTACGAGCAGCTGGCTAAGGCTGTCAATGACTCGCTGGAAACGGCACGCCGGGAGCGCAATGCCTGCTACGATGCCACACAGCTTCAGAAAGAAGGGAAGTACGATGAAGCCCTGGCCCGCTACGAGGAGTGCCTCAACTCTGACCAGGAAATGGACGATGAGGGCAAAGCTCAGATTTACTATAGTATTGCGTCTATTAAGCTGTACCGCAAGAATAATGCCGGTGGCGCACTGTCTGCCGCCCGCAAAGCGGCAAGCCTGACCGATGGCTGGGGCCGGCCTTACCTCCTGATTGGTGACTGCTACGCCAAATTGGGCCGTAATTGCGACGACTGGACTTCTCGCCTGGCCATCCTGGCGGCTATGGAAAAGTATCGCTATGCCAAGTCTGTAGACGGTGAGGTAGCCGATGATGCCGACAAGCGCCTGAGCCAGTACTACGGTGCTATGCCGGAGAAGCAGGAAGGCTTCATGCGTAACGTTTCCGAAGGGCAGCAGGTGTCTGTGGGCTGCGGTATTGGCGAAACGGTTACCGTGCGCTTTAAGGATTAATAGGTCCTCGCAAGAATCTAAACAATAAAAATAGCCCGGTACGCTAAGAAGTGTGCCGGGCCATTTCATTTCAGCGCGAGCCTGAAAATAAGTGCTTCGCTGAAGCATTCCAAAATAGGCCCACACCCCGACAAATCAAACTTCCCCGGGTGCAATTGCTCCAAGGCTGGCGTAACTTGACATTGTTTCCACTATGAATCTGCAAACTCAGCGCTCATGTATAGAAAAACGTTCTACCCTTTTTACGCTCTCTTCCTTTTATCCAACCTGTCCGCCCAAAAACACGATTACACTTGGGTATTAATGTCCTTGGTTTGCAATAGGAGCAAGCTCCAAACATAGTCTTAGTCATACAGCGATAGGGTTATCGCTACCATCGTAATGCGAAAAAGCCGGGCACCCATCGGGCACCCGGCTTCCCGGAATCAGTTATACGATATTCTTAATGGCAGTCATTCCAAAGCGCGCGCAGTTCCTCCGGGCTTTCAACACTCACTACTGAGTCGTCTTCGGTCAGGGTCACTTCGATTGGGAAGACGAAGCCTGGGCGTTCACCTGCGGTTGGCGGGCCAGGGTTGTTCTCGCGCCAGTCCTGGAAAATCTGACGAGCCGCCTGAGGGCTATCGGCTTCAGCCGTCGTGCCATCCGGAAGTGCGATGGTCACCGGGTAGTTGATGGTGAAGCAAGGGCCAAAGTTGCCGGCCGCACAGTCCTCCCGTAGAGCCATCAGTTCTTCCTGACTGTTTACTGTGATAAGGGAGTCGTTAGCAGACAGGGTCACCTGAATCGGGAAGGCAAGGGTTGGGCGCTCGTCGCTGTTCGGGTTGTCCTGCTTCCATTGGCGTAGCAGTTGACGGAGTGCCATTGGGCCTGCAGCTTCCGCCTCTGTGCCATCCGGGTACACCAGCGTAACCGGGAAGACCAAATCGTAGCAAGGCGTGCGGTCATGCGGGCCATTTGGGCGACAGCCCTGCACCAGTTCGCGCAGGTCCTCATCAGAGGCAATCGTCTGTACTGTGCCGTCTCTCAAGGTTACGTCAAAGGGATACGCAAACTGCGGGCGCTGAGTCGGGCGGCCATTATCCTGAATCCATGCCCGGATCGCCTGACGGATGGCGATGCGGCTATCGACAGCAGCGGTGGTGCCATCTTCAAAAACAAGGGTAACGGGGAAGACCAGCTGGAAACAGCCGTTGCAGCCCAGGTGGCCGGCTTCTTCCATTTGCATAAAGGCTTCCTGGGTTTCGATCTCGCCGAAGCTGTCGGTCGTAGCTTCTTTATCGCAGGCTACAAAAAGGGTCGCAGCGAAAAAGAGCAGTGCGGTGATTTTCAAAATTCGGGACGTCATAAGTTTGATGTTTGGTGATGTATTGTGATTTCTTACACACTAATAAGGCAGCCACTCCTCCTGCTGTACTCATGTCGGCAATAATTTTTTTGATTTTTTTTGCCTCGCTCAAGGCCAGCAGGTAGGGATAAAGTAATGCTATCCTGATTCGCCCGATGTAAAAAAGTGCGGTAAGCGTGCCTGTAGGCGCGGAGTAAGTTCGCGTGCCTGATTTTACATTTCGTACCTAAGGGCACATCGGCACAGCCAGGTAGAGTCGCTGCTTAGTAAAAAAACGCCCGACAGAGTCAACTCCACCGGGCGTAATTGTATGTTTAGAGCACCCCGTTCTCCTAAGGGCCGGGCGTTCCGTAATTAGTCCAGGTCAAACTTAATACCCTGCGCCAACGGCACCTCCGTGCTGTAGTTAATAGTATTGGTCTGACGGCGCATGTAAGCCTTCCAGGCATCCGAGCCACTCTCGCGGCCACCGCCGGTTTCCTTTTCGCCACCGAAAGCGCCACCGATTTCCGCACCGCTTGTACCGATGTTGACGTTGGCAATTCCACAGTCAGAACCGGCATGGGAGAGGAAACGCTCCGCTTCCCGCAGATTGTTGGTCATAATGGCAGAAGACAGGCCCTGCGGCACCTCGTTGTGGTAAGCAATCGCTTCATCCATATCCTTATACTTGATGAGGTAGAGGATAGGTGCGAAGGTCTCGGTATGTACCGTTTTGTAGTCATGCTCGGCTTCCACAATGCAAGGCTTCACATAGCAGCCACTTTCGTAGCCGGGGCCTTCGAGTACACCGCCTTCCACGAGGAGTTTGCCGCCTTCTTTCTGAACTGCTTCGATCGCGGACAGGTAGTTCTGTACGGCATCCTTGTCAATCAGCGGCCCTACGTGGTTGTTTTCATCCAGCGGGTTGCCGATGCGCAATTGGCCGTAGGCTTTGGTCATTTTCTCCTTCACCTCGTCAAAGAGGCTCTCGTGCACAATCAGGCGGCGGGTAGAGGTGCAACGCTGCCCGGCCGTGCCTACCGCACCGAAGAGGGCACCGGTGAGGACGACGTTCGTATCAGCGCTTGGCGTCACGATGATGGCGTTATTGCCACCCAGCTCCAGAATGGTTTTGCCCAGACGGCCACCCACTTCTGCGGCTACAATTTTACCCATACGGGTGCTGCCGGTCGCAGAAACGAGGGGTACGCGGTGGTCTTTGGTCATGAACTCGCCTACCTTATAGTCGCCATTGATGATGCAGCTTACACCTTCGGGGACGTTGTTCTCCTTCAGCACGTCGCGCAGCAGGTTTTGGCAGGCTACGGAGCAGAGGGGCGACTTTTCAGACGCTTTCCAAACCGTCACATCACCACAGATGAGCGCGATCATGGAGTTCCAGGACCATACCGCTACCGGGAAGTTGAAGGCTGAGATAATGCCTACAATGCCCAGCGGATGGTACTGCTCGTACATGCGGTGGCTTGGGCGCTCGGAGTGCATCGTCAGGCCGTACAGCTGACGGGACTGCCCCACGGCAAAGTCACAGATGTCGATCATCTCCTGTACTTCGCCCCAGCCTTCCTGCAGGCTTTTGCCCATTTCGTAGGAAACAAGGCGGCCGAGTGCGTCCTTATGCTCGCGCAGCTTCAGCCCATACTGCCGTACCACCTCGCCCCGGGCCGGAGCAGGTATCATACGCCAGGTTTTGAAAGCTTCCTGAGCGGTAGCCATCACTTGCTCGTACTCCTCGCGGGTGGTTTGGCTCACCTTGCCGATGAGCTTGCCATCTACAGGAGAGTACGACTCGATGTACTGACCGGAGTCCATCGAGTTTTGGCCGGTGCTGGTACCGGCGTTTTCAGTATGCAGTCCAAGTTCTTGGAGGAATTTGGTATCCATAGGTATAATTTGGTTTTGTCTTAATCTTCAATCTGCTTTTGCGCCAGGTACAACTCATCAAGCTGCTCTGTGTGCACCGGTGCGGGGGCATCGATCATCATATCGCGGCCCATATTGTTTTTTGGGAAAGCGATGAAGTCCCGGATGGAGCTCTGCCCGTTCATCACGGCGCACAGGCGGTCAAAACCAAAGGCAATACCACCGTGGGGCGGGGCACCGTATTCGAAGGCCCCCATAAGGAAGCCAAACTGTGCTTCTGCCTCTTCTTGTGTGAAGCCCAGGAGTTTGAAGTTGCGTTCCTGCAGTTTACGGTCGTGGATACGAATGGAACCGCCACCGATTTCAGACCCGTTGATGACCAGGTCGTAAGCATCGGCACGCAGGGCCTTCATTGTCTCGTGATCCCCATCTAGCATACGCGCCACATCCTCTTTCTTTGGAGAAGTAAAGGGGTGGTGCATAGCGTAGAAGCGCTCGGTTTCCTCATCCCATTCCAGGAGCGGGAAGTCCACTACCCAAAGCGGCTTGAAGTCGCCCTCTTTCATCAGGCCGAGGCGGCGGCCCATTTCCAGGCGGAGTTCGTTGAGCTGCTTGCGGGTTTTGTCGGTTTCGCCGGCCAGGACAAGCATCAGGTCGCCGGGCTTAGCCCCCATTTTGTCTGCCCAGGCTTTGAGGTCTTCGGCGGAGAAAAACTTATCGACAGAAGATTTGAAGGTGCCATCCTCATTGTACTTGACGTAAACCAGCCCCTTCGCGCCGATCTGCGGGCGCTGCATCCAGTTCGTAAGCTCGTCTACCTGTTTGCGGGAGTAACTGGCGCAGCCTTCAGCCACGATGCCCACGATCAGCTCGACGCTGTCAAAAACCTTGAAGCCTTTATTTTGCGCCACGTCATTCAGCTCCGTAAATTCCATGCCGAAGCGCAGGTCCGGCTTGTCCGAGCCAAAGCGGGTCATCGCCTCATCGTAGGACATGCGCGGGAATTCAGGCAGCTCGATGCCTTTCAGGGTTTTGAAAAGGTGGCGGGTCAGCCCTTCGAAGGTGTTGAGCACCTGCTCCTGGGTTACAAAAGCCATTTCGCAGTCAATCTGCGTAAACTCCGGCTGCCGGTCGGCGCGCAAGTCTTCGTCCCGGAAGCACTTCACAATCTGGAAGTACTTGTCAAAACCAGAGACCATCAGAATTTGCTTGAAAGTCTGCGGGCTCTGAGGCAGGGCATAAAACTGCCCGGGGTTCATGCGGGAAGGCACCACAAAGTCGCGTGCCCCCTCCGGCGTGCTCTTGATGAGGAAAGGCGTCTCAATTTCGAGGAAGCCCTCATCCGCCAGGTGCTTGCGGGTCTCAATAGCCAGGCGGCTGCGGAACATAATGTTTTCCTGTACCGGCCCGCGGCGCAGATCCAGGTAGCGGTACTTCATACGCAGGTCATCGCCCCCGTCGCTTTCGGCCTCAATGGTAAAGGGAGGCACCTTTGAGGCATTCAGGATGGTCAGCTCAGTGACTTCAATTTCCACTTCACCCGTTGGGATCTTATCGTTTTTGGAAGTCCGCTCCGCTACTTTGCCTTTGGCTTGCAGCACGAATTCGCGGCCCACTTCCCGGGCTTTCGCCAGCAGTTCGGGGGAGGAAATATCTTCATTGAACAGCAGCTGCGTCACGCCGTAGCGGTCGCGCAGGTCAATGAATACCATATAGCCTTTGTCGCGCACGGTTTGCGCCCACCCGCTAAGGGTCACTTCCTGGCCAACATGCGATATGCGGAGCTCTCCGCAGGTATGAGTACGGTACATGCGTTGTTTGTTTTGAGTTCAGGGATTCCTAAGTAATTGGACGGGAATCAAGGATGCATTTTTTTCTCCGTCGCTAAGAAGCCACAAAAGTAGGGAATTTGCCGGGGCTGTCCTATTGGAAATTAGAGTATTCTGGGGTTTTTGCAGCGGCTGCCAGAAGGTGTGCGGCTAAAGGAGCCTTTGGGCGATTGCTCTAAGGACCATGTATCTGAAGTCAGAATTTTGTGAAAAAATCATATATTTGGAAAATCAATGAACAACCCCGGTAAACATGCGATATCTACCCCCCCTCCGGCCCGCAGCCCTTATTGTGCTCTGTGGCCTGATTGCTTTCCCTCTTTTCAGTCAAGTCAAAAAAGGGCGCAAGTACGTCAAAGCGAAAGCTTACGATAAGGCAGCAGCAGCTTTTGAACAGCACCTTTCTCATGCTAAATGGGGCGCTGCTGCGCATTTGGAAATAGGTGGTCTGTTGACTTTAGAGGAGACGTTTTCCCTGCCTGCAATCCAGTCTGCGCTGAGTTATGTCCGTGCTGCTGATTCTATCTATCAGTCGCTTCCTGCCAGGAAACAGCGCAAACAGCGCAAGCTCGGCGTCAGCCCCAATACCCTCAGGCGTGCACAGTCGGATATGGTTAAAATGGCCCTGAATGCACTAAAGGAGCAAAGTGAAATCCTGGCATACGATCAGTTCATGGATGAGGTGCCGCCCCTGTCCCGCTTCAATCAGCGCCGGGCAGAAAGTGTCCGGAGCTTTATTGTGAATGCAGAAATGGAACGCCTTAATTCATTGTCTTACGAAGTCCTCACTGCTTTGGTCAACCGGCACGGCGACTTGCTGCGCAAAAACCACCTCGGCTTTGAAAATCGCATCAAAGGACAGTTGCTCCGGTCTTTCCTCAAAGCCTATGAGTTGGGAGATTTGAAAAAAATGGCTGAGGACCACCCCAGCCACTGGATTGCCGCTGAGTGCCACCTCGATGCTTTCGTAGAGGCTGCCAGAGCACCCGGTATTGAGCCGTTACTCGATTTTCTGAATGATTACCCGCTTTCCATGATCAATGATTTTGCATCAAATGCGGTGGCCAGTCAGCTGTCCGGTATTGATCAAAGCGCTTTGACGGAGGCACAGGCCGCCCGCCTTCAGGAGGTCCGTGGTTTTACCAAAGTCAATAATCAGATGCGCTGGGGCATTGCGCCCCGTGACATAGATGAGCTCATTGAAGTCATCAACCGAGGGGCACCGGCACAGCGTACCTACGTGCTGATGCAGCGGGTAGTGGAACAGCTGCGCCGTGATAAGGAATGGGCATCCGCAATCCGCCTTATCCGCGCCTGTGGGCCTCAGTTTCCTGATGAGCGCCCGCCCGGCTGTCAGGCTAACTTTGTATACTATAGCACCAAAGAGCGCTGGGTGAAAGATGCAACGGCTATACTGAGCCGGCCTGCAGATAGCCTGCACCTTTATCCGATTGAGGAGCTGAATACCGGCCGCAATGAGCGTTCACCGGTGATTGATGTATCCGGTGAAGTGCTGTACTATTCCAGCCCTGATGCTGAAATGGGCACTGAGATACTGGAGTCCACCTACGACTATGAGTCTGAAAAATGGCAGCAGCCTAAAGTAGTTGCCTCCCTGTCCACTGAGCAGAATGAAGCACCATTGTCTATCACTGCTGATGGGAATACCATGCTGCTTTTCCGGAACGGCAAGCTGTTCACCAGCCGCCGTACGCTCGAGGGCTGGAGCCCTGCTGATTCCCTAAAGAGCGAGGTGAATGCCTTTCCATGGCTGGGCCGTGCCGTGCTTTCACCGGATGGGAATGCGCTCATCTTTGCAGCCTCCAAAGAAGCTCTGGAGAACTTGTACCGCCCCTCGGATATTGATATCTTCGTTGCCTTAAGGCAAAAAGACGGGCAGTTTGGGCATCCTTTCCCCATAGGGCCTGCTATCAATACCGATGAACAGGAGCGCTCCCCCTTCCTGCATGCCGATGGGAAGACTTTCTATTTCAGCTCCAGCGGGCACGGTGGCCTCGGCGAGACCGATGTCTTTATGTGCCGCCGGCTGGATGACACCTGGCGCAACTGGACGGAGCCTGTCAATTTGGGGAAAGAAATCAACTCCATTTACCATGACTGGGGGTACAACCTTTCTCTCAGCCCTTCAGGAGGTATTGGTTACCTGTCCTCTGATGATTTGGGGTGGAGTTACCACAGCGACCTCTACGCTACGGGCATACCGGAAGCTGCGCGGCCCCAGCGTCAGAAGACAGTGATCGGAGCCGTGACTAGCGAATACCCCATTACGAGTGATACCAAAATCGTTATTCGGGATGCCAAATCGAACGCAGTGATTGCCGAGGTTGCTGCCCAACCTAATGGACGGTTCCAGTATGTGCTGCCGGATTCTGTGGCACAGGTAAAGTTTGAGGTGAACCGCCCTGGCATTTTCCCCAAGTCTACCGTCGCTGAACTACCCGCAGGAAAAGAGGTGGTCCGGTTAAATGACACGATGAATGTCGTAACCCTCAAAGCAATGGTACAGGAGGGCAAAGCGGCACCCATAGAAGTCTATTTCCCTACAAACGGCGCACAACTGGATTCTGCCTCCTATTTCAACCTTCAGCAATTATTCGAATTGGTGAAGGACCGAACGTGGGTACTGGAAATATCCGGGCATACCGATCAGGAAGGGGCGGAGCCTTACAACCTGCGGCTTTCAAAAGAGCGGGCGGAGTCAGTATCCAGCTATTTGCGGAAACTTGGACTGCCTGATCAGCGCCTCAGGCCAGTTGGGAAAGGCTCTGGCATGCCCGTGGCGAAAAACGATACGGAAGCAGGGCGGGCTAAAAACCGCCGGGTGGAGATTCGTCTGTTGCTGCCAGCTGATGAGGATTAATTTAACGGACGGAGAGCGGGGGATTACTTCCCCCGGCCTGTCCCTGTCTGCAAGACACCCATCTGCTGATGGGGCGGGTATATAATGGAAAAGCCCCGCTGATGGACCTCCTGCCCTGCCTGAATAAGTTTTCCCTGAAAGACAATGGTGTGGCTGTTGTCCTCGCAGTGGAAGTCATTTACCGGGCGGAAGTTTTCCAGGTATTGCACTTCTGCCAGTTTTGGGTTGTCGGCCAGTTGGCCGCTGCAGGGCACCTGTGGCCGGTCTGCAAGTGCCGGTTGCTGATCAGCCGGGTAACTGACCAATGCTACCTCCCCGATCTTCTGGTCCTGCAACGGATCGCCAGGCATAAAAGAATACCGTGCAGGTACGAAGCCCTCTTTCAGGATGTAGATAAAAGTCTCCCGGTTGGGCACTCCTCTGAATTCGGCGTTTAGTGTGCCATCATGCCCCAGCAGGCAAGAATGGAAATCGTGGTTTTTGTTGAATTTGGAGATCAGTTCACGCTCTTGAGTAATGTAGACCTGAGCGCCGGCAGGGTTGCCATAAATGCCATCAAACTTTGCAATGACGACATACGAAGTGTCTCCCGGATTGAGTGCAGAGAACACAATCCAGGCAGCCAAAAGAAGGACTGTAACCGTGAGCAGGGATTTTTTCGGAGTCATTGGGATGTTCAGTTTTGCATGGAGGTTTTTAGGTGATGCGGCATAAGATACTGGAAACCAATTGAAATGTCAATAAGAGAACGCAGTTTTAGTGCGGGAAGGGTGCTGCCTGCGCATTTTTAACATTTGTAAGGTTAAAATGCTGAATATTTTCCCGGCTGTGGGGATTGTCTGGCACCGCTACCTGATGGAAATACTGTCGCAGGTAACCTTCTCTTTCAATGGTCAGGTTAACGTGGACCTGCGTTTTGGGGATGTTTATGCAAATACGGAAATAGCCACTGGTATTGGATTGGTCCGTCCACTCCGGATTGCCCTCGATAAACACGGTAGCACCTTCGATGCCGGTGCCTGCATAGGTGTCGAGCACGTACCCGTCGATACACACCTCGTGGAAGTTGCGCTTGCGGTCTTTGGTATCCTGAATCCAGTCATAAACGATGTACCCGCCCATCAGGAAAAAGACAAGCCCAATCACTCCAAAAATAAAGGTGGCAGAGTACCCCACGAGCCGCTTTCGCAATTCCGCTTTGAGCTCTTCCCAAAAAGACTTCGGTGGTTCGGCTGCCTCCGGCGGGTCCGGTTTCAGCCAGCCTATGCGTTCGAAGAAATGGCGGAGCTTGCTCATTGAGGAAAAATGGTTTTAAATTAAAACGAACCTGCCTCTAAATTAGTTCTGTTGAGCCTTCGACCGCGCTTTTCCGCACAATGCTATTGGTTTTTAACCCCCAAATATACCCTCAGCAGGGGATTGCGGCCCCTCGAACCGGTATTTAAATTCACGGCTTAACCATACAACTGAATAACATGAAACAACTGACGAAACAGTTAATGAAAGCATTCTTGTGTTTAGCCCCGTTTCTGGCTGCCTCGCAGGATGGAACATTGGATACCAACTTTGATGCTGACGGCATATTAGAAGGCAATGGTATTGGTTATGTCAATGTAGACCTGTTGGCAGGGCTTGAGCTTTTTGTTTACCCTGATGGTAAAGTAATGATTGGCAAAACGGCTGGCTCACCAACAGGGCAGCCCCTGTCATTTGGTTTTTCCCGCCTGCAGAGCAACGGTGTGCCGGATATTACCTTTAGCGACGATGGCGTTGAGATAGGGCACATCGCAGCCTACCTTACGGACTTTGTATTGGCCTCCAACGGGCATGTTATCGGGCTGGGGATTGACCCCGCGCTCTCCAGCCGGGTGCTAATGCGCTACAACGCTTCAGGTGATCTGCTGTCTGGTAGTACAGAGCCTAATCAAGGTGCTGATATGAGACAGTTGGAAATCAAGCCTGACGGTAAACTGGTTACAGCCGGTGCCGTAGGGAGCCCGGCGGATAAACGTTTCTTTGTCGGGCAGTTAAATAGTGACTTTTCCCTTGATGCTTCCTTTGGGTCAGGCGGAGGAGTCTCCATAACATTTGATGGGCCGGGCATAGCGCGTCAATTGGCACTCACAGAAAATAACCTCATCGTTGTAGCGGGAGATTACGTCGCAGGCCAGGACCGGGATATCGGAGTCGCTGTGGTGGGGCCCACCGGCGCGCCTGCATTTGGTTTTTCAAATGATGGGAAACGGTCACTTGATTTTTCAGGGGATGATTTTTTATCTGCGCTCGTCGTTCAGCCTGATGGGAAATACCTGGTTGCAGGGCAAAACATAAACCTCACCGGGCGTGATCTTTTTCTGGCTCGAATCCATCCCGACGGGACACTGGATAACTCATTTGGAAATCAGGGAAAGGTCGTCATTGATGTGTCGGGAAAAGAAGATTGGCCTGCAGATATGGCCCTTCAGCCTGATGGGAAAATATTGGTAAGCGGTTCCGCTTGTTTCAATGGGGCTGGATGTGATTTTATGCTGGCCCGGTTTAATAATGATGGAACGCTGGATGCTGCCTTCGGAGAAAACGGATATGTACTTACGGATATATCCGGCCTTGAAGATCGGGCCTACGCCATGGGGCTTGATCCATCCGGTGGGGTATATGTAGCCGGTGGGGTTACGGTAGAGCCAGGATTGACTATTGGGAACTACGCGATCACCAAATACCTGACGGACTTGTCTGTTGATCTCTCTGAACCCAACGGTACGGAAGGGAGTGTCCTGATTTACCCCAATCCGGTTTCGGAGCAAATCAATATTCAGAGCGCTTCAGGTACAGCCGGCGCCTATCAATTTAAGCTGTACAATGCGGCTGGTCAATTGGTAAATTCCTGGGATGAGGGCTGGCATCCCGCAGGTGAGTTGCAGTGGACGCTAAATCTGGGCGGAAAGCAGGTGCCTGGCTGGCACGTTGTAGAGATTAGCAATGGGCAGCAGCATCAACGGGTTCGGGTATTGCTTAAATAGCTTACCTTGAAGGTCAGCCAATGTCAGGATCAATTAGGGCAAACACACGGTTGCATGTGTTTGCCCTATTATTATATCTGTGATGGTACTGGCTGCAAGCATCAGCAGGCATACCATCCTGACCAGGTGCAGTACCAGAAGTAGCCTTCTTTCCACTCGCTGGCCCAACGGTAAGAATTATAATAAGGATCATACTGCCAGTAATAGACATAGCCGGAGTGGTATTCCTGATACCAGTTTAGCTGCCGGCAGTATCGGGTATTGACATACCGGCCGTAGTAGGAGTTCCACTGGTTTTTATAAGTCGTTTCTGTAGTGGTCTGGCCCTTGCTGGCATAATATCGGCCTGATTGCCAGGAGCTTTGGGCCTGGGCCGCTATCCCCAGAAATAGTGAAAAGCTCAAAAGGAGTAATAATTTTTTGATCGCCATGATTAAGGTTTTAGCATTTTTAAATAAAAATTGCTCTCAAAAGCAACGGGTATTTACTGAGTGACATTGATCTCAATGCATTCTGATGATCTGGAAGGGCTCACGGTCCCTGTGGTGAAAAGCTCTGCGCCTGTTACCAGCAGTATTCTCGTATTCCAGTCAACAGACTGTCTGTCATAAAATTGATAGCGAACGGTGCCAGGCGCAGAGCAGTTGCCCGGGGAGGAAGGGTAAATAGCGGTGATTTTTCCATTGTTGTTCCCATCAATAAACAGATCAATGCTCGCGATTTGGATGCCATTGAAGGCTGGAAATCTGGCATAAAAGGTAACGCTGGAGTATTCACAACTGCCGTCGCTTTCCTCAGCCATAAAGTCGTAATTCAGCGCCCGGTTATCGGTGCACCCGCCTATTGGCGGATCTTTCTTAAACAGGTCGCATTGAGTAAATGTCAGCAAGGTGATAATTGCGTAAGTAGAAACCTGGAAAATGCTTTTCATGAAAAGTAGATTAGTATGGGTTGAAAAATCATGCCTCTATTCTGCCAAAAGCAGCTTTTGTGTTTTGGGTGGCTGCCCGGGCTCAAAGACGGCTATGACAACAGCGGTATGCCTGATGGCCCAGCTGCCCACCTCAAGTTGCAGCACCTGCTGGCCGCGCAGGCTTTGTCGCATCAATTCTTGCCCGAGCAGGCTGTAGGCCACCACCTCTGCTTCCGGTACGGGGTTCGACAAGACCAGGGTAGCCTGATGGCGGGCCGGGTTAGGGAAAACTTCAAAGCTCAACTCCTGAAGCTGCTGCTCAATAGCGTGCCAGTCGGGTGATTGGACTTGGTTTTTTGGGGTGCCCCTGCCTGCTTCGGGCTTATTGCTCAGATAGGCGGTAGCATTGCAGTGCTCTGATGGGGCATAGATATCATTTTCATCACTGCCCATGATGTTGTCGGCTGTACCGGGGTATTGGCCATTTGTGCCGCAACTTTTATACGGAACAGGATAGGGACAAACGGTAGCAGCCGCGTTAAATGTCAGGACACAAGGAAAGGTGTTATGTATGCTATTGGACCTTATCCGGACTTTCCACCTGGGTAGTGGTTCCAGTGAAAAACCAGTGAGCGTAACAAGGGTGTATTTGCACGTCATGATACCGGGGTTTGCAGGTCGTTGTTTCAAAAATCAAAATTAGAGGACTGGATTTGGTGTACATATCCCCTCCACAGGGTATTTTTACCCGCTAACTCAAACCCCGGTGAAACGTATTGTCCTGTTCATACTACTGTTGCTGATCGGTGCCAACGTACTGTTGGGGCAGGATACCCTGCAGCTTGCGCCGGGTTTCAGGCAGTTAGACCTGCTCGAATGGGGGCAATTGTACCGTACGCCCGATACGGCGCTGGGAGCCGGGGAGCTGAACCGCCTCCCGGAGCAGGAGTGGGTTAGCCTTTCGCGGGCCGATGGTGCTTTTTTTGCCGGGAAGGACCTGCTGTGGATCAGGGTATTCATTCGCAATTCAGCGGCTGCCCCTCTTCCATTGCTGGTACAGAGCAAGGAAGTACGTACCAACCGGATCGCCTTTTTCTGGACTCCGGCTGCGGGCCCTCCGATTGCTTCGCCCCCAATGGGAGATTATTTGCCATTCGGAAACCGCATGATCGGCCATCCTACCTACCTTTTCCCCATCACCCTTGAGGCATCGCAGGAAGGTGTTTTGTACATCTGTTACGACAAAAGAGAAGAAACCATTACCATTCAGCCCCAGCTATGGGAGCCTGCTGCTTTTGAAGAGGGCGACCGGAGTAGCCGCTTTTTGATGGTCCTCTTTCTTGGTGCACTCACCTGTCTGGCTGTAGTGATGGTGGTATTGGGCCTGGTGGCCCGGCAGGCGCTGCTGCTGAGCTTCGCGCTGTACATCACTTCGGGCATGCTGATGGTCTTTGTCATCACCGGCTACGGTGCGATGTACCTCTGGCCCAACCACCCTTACTGGAACGGGCTGGGGTATTTGTTCCTGATCTTCTTTCATGTAAGCTTGCTGGAAATGGCCGTGCGGTATCTGGGCTTACGGCAGGGCGCGCCTCATTTGCACCGAATGTTTCAGTTGGCGCAGGTATTGCTCTTGCTGGTTTTCATGCCAGCCGTACTGAGCTTTCCGGTTTTGGAAGGGTTTTTCAAGATATGGCTGGGGCGCAGTGGCCTGATGCTGTTGCTGCTGATCAACCTCGGGATCATCATAGCGTGCATAGGCACCTACCGCCGTGAGGGCAGGGGAGGCGCTTTGCTTTTTCTGTTGGCGTTTATGTTTTCGCTCATCGCGCTGGCACTCTTTGAAGTGGAGCAGCTGGGATCGTTAAATACGCCCTGGAGCATGGAGCTGACCCTTCTGTTTATGCTCCTGGACCTGCTTACGCTGGGGGCCTTGTTCGGGCATTACCTCAGGCGCACATTCATGGAGCACACGCAGCTTAGCGAGGCGTTGTCCCGTTCTCAGCTCAAAGCCGCCAACGCGCTGCTGCTCGGGCAGTACAAGGAGCGCAAGCGGCTGTCGCAGGAGCTGCACGACGGCATCAGCATCCAACTGGCCTTGCTGAAAATGAGGCTGTCGGGTGAGCCTTCCGGCCAACTTGCAGCGGTGGAGCCGGTTTTGGAAGACCTGACACGGATATCCGAAGGCATCCGCAACTTTACCCACGCTATTTCCCCAGCACTGCTGGAAGAGGAAGGGCTCGTCATGGCGATAGAAGCCCTGGCCGGGCGGGTGGCTGATCAGGCCGGGCTTGAGGTGAGCACGCACCTGCCGGAAGCGGAGGAGGCGCAAGGTTTAAGCCACCTGCAGTATTACTCCGTATTTTTAGTGGTACAGGAACTACTGAGCAATACGCTCAAACACGCAGGCGCAACCCGTATCCGCCTCTCTCTGGAATTCACCGACGCGTGCACCCTGCACTACTGCGATAATGGAAAAGGGGTATCGGCCGATGCCGTGGATGCGGGGCTCGGGCTATCGCACATCAAGGACCGGGCGGCACTGCTCGGCGGAACCTTTGACTACTACCCGGCAGATTCCGGTGGGAGTTGTTTCCGGTTTTTGTTTCCGGTATCCACGGTATCGTGAAGCAGCCGGATGAGCTCCGCTGCGGAGTGGACGCCAAGTTTTCTGAAAAGGTTTTTCCGGTGGGTTTGTACGGTATGCAGGCTGATGAACAGGCGGTCTGCAATTTCCTGGCTGCTTAGGCCCTGCAGGATAGCTTTGGCGATCTCCTGCTCCCGGGAAGTCAGGTTGCTGAACCGGGTGAAGGTATCCTGAAAGATCGGGTCCTGGAGCTGCCCCGGTACCTGAATACGCGGGCTGAGGTAAAGCTCGCCCCGTAGCAGCGTGTCAAGGGCCTGCAGCAGCTCGGCTTTTGTGGTATCCTTCAGGAGGTAGCCATCCACTCCTTTATTGAGGGCACGGCTTACCATGCCCGGGGTATGATAGGAAGAGAAGGCAAGGATTTTGATTTTTGGCTGCTGAAGCCGGATGTGTTCCACCCATTTCAGGCTGCTTTTCCCCTTGATGTTTAAGTCCAGAATCAGAAGGTCAGCGGTCCGGGCGAGGGCCTGTTCGAGTTCTTCGGGTGTGGTGGCACAGCTTTGGATGGTCAATGTTTCTTCCCCTTCAAGCAACTGCTTGAGCCCCTCGTGGATAAGCGGGTGGTCATCAAAAATGATAATGCGGTAAGGTGGGTGCACGGGAGTGGGCAGGACTGGTTTCTGCCTTAAAGATAGCCAACTGCAGGAGGAAAAAAAAGTCCCCCACCTGCCTTTTGCAGATGGAGGACTTTGCAACCATGCCTGCAATGGTTACTGTCCGTTGTACAGCAGCCGCTTCGTCACCGGAGCCTGTCCGTCCTGTTCAACCGTAATGAATAGCACGCCCGCCGGAATATTCAGCGTCCGCAGATCGATTTTGAGCTGCGAATGAGCAGTGGCGGTCTGATATAGGACTTGCCCTACCGCACTGCGGATGAGGACCATGCCCGGGCGCTCCTCCCAATTTTGCAGTGCCAGCGTGAAACTGCCGGAAGTCGGGTTAGGGAAGAGTTCGAAGCCGTTCTCTGCGGCACGGATGCGCGTAGGGTCACTCAGGGTCACTGCCGGGCCCACTACGAAACCTGAATTTTCATCGTCGCAAAGCGCCCGCACCCGCCACTGTACGGTAGAAGCAGGAGGCAGCCCGTTCGCCAGGTATACATTGCCCGGGATATCCAGAGAAACGGGGTTGCCGCCGATCGGCCGGTATTGTAAGCGGTAGGCATTCGCAGCTGGTACAGCATCCCATGAAAACTGGGCAGAGGTATTGGAGAAGGCGACGGCGTTTAGGTTGGCCGGGTCATCGCAGGCTTCATGCAGGTCGCAGATGTCGTTGTTGTTGGCGTCGATGAGGGTGCCTGCGCAGTTGCAATCGTTGCCGTAAGTGTCATTTTCCGTACAGTTGTCCCCGTCATCACAGGCAGTGCCGATGAGGTTGTCGTCAAAGCCGGGGCACTGATCGTCTGCATTGCAAATGCCATCGTTGTCGTCATCCGGGCATGCACCGGATAAGGTCGTGAACGTCTCCACGGAAGACCAGGGAGAATTGTCCCCACTGCAAAGTGCCCGCACCCGCCACAGGTAGGTGGTGCCAGCCTCAAGCCCGGCAACCATTGAGCTGCTGCTGCCAACATTCAGGCTAACCAGGTTGCTGAAAGGAGCACCTTGTTCCAGGTATTGCAGTTCGTATGTGCCGGCGGCTGGGACAATATTCCAGCTCAGTAATGCACTGCTGCTGCTCAGGTTGCCGGCCTGCAGGTTCACGGGGGCGGTGCAACCGGCTTCATCCAAATCGCAGATGTCGTTATTGTTGGCATCAATCAGGGTGCCTGCGCAGTTGCAGTCGTTGCCGTACGTGTCATTTTCCGTGCAGTCGTCCCCATCATTACAGGCTGTGCCAATGAGGTTGTCATCGAAGCCCGGGCATTGGTCATCGGCATCACATATGCCATCGTTGTCGCTATCCGGGCAGGCACCGGACTGTGTGGCAAATGGCGTGCCGGTGATGTAGGTGGAATTGCCGTTGCTGCATTCGGTGCGCACCTGCCACTGATGGTTGGTGCCCGATGTAAGCCCGGTGAGCGTTATGCTGTTCGAGGCTGAAGTGAGGACCATCAAACTGCCGCCATCAGGCAGGTAACGGATGCGGTAGAGGTCAGCATTGGGCTGTGGCGCCCAGGAAAGTGTAGCGCTCGTAGCCGTAATATTGGAAACGGAAAGATTGACAGGGTCGTCACAGCTTTGTATACAGGGGGCACAATCCGGCCCGCCGCAGTCGACACCGGTTTCTGCGCCGTTCTGAATGCCATCATTGCAGGTCGGGCAGGCCGGGCAGTCGGGGCCACCGCAGTCTACACCGGTCTCCGCACCATTTTGAATGCCATCGTTGCAGGTTGCCGCCGGCGGATCGGTACAGAAGCCGGTGCTTTCTGAGCTGCCAAAAGCCCCACCGGAGGCTATGATTGCGCCATCGCTATCGGTCAGGGTGTAGGAGCCGGTGCCGTACTGACAGCAGATGCCATCGCCATAAGTGTCATTGATGGTAAAGGTGTAGTTGCCGCCACTGAGGTTGATATTTTCGGTCACCGTGGCGCCATCGGGCAGATTGCCGTAGGTGCCTCCGGAGGCGACGATGGTATTGGACGCATTGGTGATGGACCAGGAGGTCTCCTCCGGGTAATTGTCGAGCGTGATGGACAGCGTCAGGTCAGCGGTATTGCAGGGGCAGGCATCACAGAAGGAGCCCCCGCAGTCAATACCCTCTTCATCCCCGTTCTGAATGCCATCGTCACAGGTAGGCGGTGTGACCGGCCCGCATACGGTCGAGCTCAGCAGGCTTTCGCGAAAACCACCGGGCTCAAACAGGGCGCGCATACGAGCTTTCTGCCCGAGCGTGAAGAGGTTCATGCAGCCGTCATCGGAATAATCCATATAGTTTTGGAACATGTCAGGCAGGTCGCCCGCCCCTTCGTTACAGCTGTTGGGGCCAGGGTAGTTACAGGCGCCACCGGTGTAATTGGGGCCACCAGCCCGGGGCGTATCTCCCACCTGATCGTCTACGTTGCAATTGCCATCGCCCCAGATGTGGCGCAGGTTGAGGTAGTGGCCGACCTCATGCGTGGCGGTACGGCCCAGGTCGAATGGTGCCGTAGCCGTTCCGATGGTGCCAAAATACTGGTAGTCCACCACAATGCCGTCGGTGCTTGCCGGCCCTCCGGGAAACTGCGCGTACCCCAAAATGCCACCACTGATGTCGCACACCCAGACATTCATGTACTGATTGGCAGGCCAGGCATCTTTGCCGCCGCTGCTGGAAAACTTGACGGTGTTATTGGTTCCAAATGAGGTGACAGAGGTTTGGGTACGCGTCACCCCGTCCGTGGGGTTGCCCTGCGGGTCTACCGTTGCCAGGCAGAATTCAATTTCTGAATCTGCTGCCACAGGCTGAAAGTCACCGGGGGTGTCGGAAGCGTCCGGATTGAGCCGTCGGAAGTCTTCGTTCAGTACATCAATCTGGCTCTGAATTTGCGCCATGCTGATGTTTTCACTTTGGTTATTGTACACCACATGCACCACTACTGGTATGGTAATGGTCCCGTTTACAGACCTCAGGCCAGGCTGCGCGAGCATCCGGCTGGTATGTTTCTCAATTTGTTCCCGGTTTTCTTCGAATTTAGGATAGGTTTGCTGCTGCAGCTCCATGTATTCGGTGGCGCCGCAGTTGCGCTGGGCTTGCGCCCCCAGGGTGAAAAACAACAGTGCAAAGAGCGGTAGAAGTCCTTTTTTCATGCTTATCCGTTTTTGTGTTTTGAAGTTGCTGAACATAACTATTGCGAATAATGCACATTTGTTCAAATGTTACACGAAAAACAGGAGCCGGATGTAAGTTTTCACGCCATTGGTCAGCTTGTTCCAAACATTGTTTTAGCGTATGTCAGCGGGCAAACTTTTATAGCGCCCCTGCCCAAGCGGGAAGTAAAGGGGGTTGAGCGCCTGCACCGGATAGGTTTTGAAAGGCGTAATGAAAACCGTGTCTTGCTGAAGGGCCTCCTCAAAGGCTTTCATGTCCGGGTGGACGAGGAGCGTGCGCACGTTTTGCCCGTCGGTTCGGGCGTTGGAAATCAGCAGGCTTTCGTAAGGCACGCCCCAGGACATCAGCAGGGTATCCATGGGCGCTTCTGCCTCGGTGCGGTAAAACCGGTTGCCGGATTCGGGGGGCGCTACGGCCTGCTCCACCCAGCGCCAGCGCGCTTCGTAGGGTTGGTGGTGAAGGGCGATGGTGCCCAGGCGCAGGGCAAGGACGCCTCCAAGGAGGAAAGCCAGCTTGCGCCCTTTAAGCAGTGGGGCGATTTCAAAAAGGAAAGGCACCCCGGCAAAAATACTCAGCGCCATGTAGTTGACTTCCACATAAAAACGGTGCTCTGATTCGGGCGAACCAATGTGCAAAAGCATTAGGTAGCCAAAGCAGGTCAGCCACATCAGCCCCAGCTTGAGCCAGTGGCGGCGATAAAGGTAGAAGCCCGTAACCGCCAGCAGCAAAACGGGGAAGCCGTACCAGATGGTAAGGGCGTTGGAAAGGAATTTGCTGTGTGCGGGCAGGTCAAAGTAGTTTGGGAAGTAGGCGGCCAGGTTGTCAGAAAAGGAGCTGTACTTGGCATTGTCGTACCAGTTGGCTGAAAGCCAGGATTTTGCACCCTGCACCACGGCCATGAACCCGGCCAGCGCCCAGTACGCCCAACCGTTGATTTTTGCACGAAAGTGCAGCCCGAAGTACGCCCACAGAAAATAGAAAGAGATGAAAATCAACGGATGATAGTAAGCCAGCGCCACCACTGAAAACGCACTCAATGCCCACATCCAGGGTTTTTCCTGACGGGGATAGCGGAGCCAGTAGGCAAAAAAGACCAGCACCGCGCCCAGCCCCTGCTGTTGCTCGGAAGTGGCCCAGTAGAAGGCATCATAAACGATGAGGGTGTAGAGCAGCACGATGGCCCAGCCCAGAAAGTCGTTGCGCAGCACCCGCACCGTTACCGTGTAGAAAGCCAGAAACAACAGCGGAAAGGAAATGGAGTAGAGCAGAGAGATGACCTCCACCGGGGCCCCCAGCTTGATGGCACTCAGCGGCAGCAACTGCACCAGGGCCGACCCAAACCGGTTGACCATCACCTGCACCGTCCCTTCGTTGATCATGAGAAAGGTCTGAAAGGCAATATCCAGCATCCAGGCGCGCTCCCGGTAAAACAGGGCCGCGAGTACCAGAAGGCCGAACATGCCCAGATATCCCAGCCGGCGGGGCGTAGCGGATTCAAACTGAAAAAAAGTTGGCTGCTGCATGCGGCAAATATAATGCCTTTTGTGTGACGATGGGCCGAACCCGCGTCTACAGCACCGAACAAACTTGTCAAACTACCCGACAAGAAGTATATTTACGCAATACGAAGTGGTCACCGACAATAAATGTCGGGTCGACGATCCAGACATTCATCGTCTGGGATCTTGGATTTGCGACATCGGCCCGTGACGAAGCGTAGCTTGTCAGGGCAAGCGCAAGCCACTTCCCAGCGTAAATGCTGACCTGTCTGCCGAAGTACCGATACGAAGGCAGGCATAGAGTAGGTTTGCTGCTCCGATCTTTATCGGAGACCACTTAATCGTCAGTATTACTCCGCAAAGTACGCACCCAATGAGCACCAACGCCCGCAAATTCGGCACCGCCCCTGTCTTCTTCACAGCCATTTCCACCATTCTTGGCGCGGTTATGTTTTTGCGCTTTGGCTTTGCGGTGGGGCAGGTAGGGCTGTTGGGTACCATCGCCATCATCCTGATCGGGCATGCTGTGACCATTCCTACGGCTATGGCCATCGCCGAAATTGCCACCAACCAGAAAGTAGAGGGTGGGGGAGAGTACTACATCATCTCCCGCTCGTTTGGGCTGGTGATCGGTTCCTCTATCGGTATCGCCCTGTACTTCTCTCAGGGGATCAGTGTGGCGTTCTACATCATCGCTTTCGCGGAAGCCTTCACCCCTTTGATTGAATACCTCAAGGAAACCTACCACTTTTCGCCTGCGGTGGAATGGCTTCTGGACAAGAAACAGACCGTCAGTATTCCGGCACTGATCCTGCTGACCATTGTGGTGCTTTCCAAAGGCGCCGATTTGGGGGTAAAGATGCTGTACTTTGTGGTAGCTACGCTGGGCATCGCGCTGATTGCCTTCTTTGCCGGGCAAACTGAATACAGCAAAACCACACCTCTGGATCCGTTTGCCAACGTTCAATCTTATCAGAGGCCAAAAGTCAATCCGGTACAGCCGGCTGTTGATTCTGCCACGCTGCCCTTCCAGCTCGATACCGCCGTGAACGCCGCGCCTGTCAACCCCAATGTGCCGGAGCTGAGAGCGGCCCCGGAAGAGCCGACCGCACAGGAGGAGCGTATGCCGCCTATTGTCGCGCTCAGTTTCTTTTCCGTTTTCGCCATTATTTTCCCGGCATTTACCGGCATGACCGCGGGCGTGGGACTGTCCGGTGACCTTCAGAACCCCGGGCGTTCTATTCCTCTGGGTACACTTGCCGGTACACTGACGGGCATGGTCGTCTACGTTTTTATTGCCTACAAGCTGGCGGTATCTGCCAGCCCCGAGCAACTGGCGGACACAAGCCGGCTGGTGATGGGCGAAATTGCCTGGCAGGGCTGGTGGCTGGTTCCCGTAGGCCTGGCCGCGGCTACGATTTCCTCGGCTATCGGCTCTATTCTGGTGGCACCACGTACTTTGCAGGCCATTGCCCGCGATCAGCTCATCCCTTCCAAATTTGTGAATTTCTGGCTGTCCCGGGGTCGGGGGAAAAGCGATGAGCCTTTCAATGCCACCGTGGTGACGGTTGTGGTGGCCTTCGTCTTCATCATGATGGGCGGGCTGGATGCTGTGGCGGAAATCATCTCCATGTTTTTTATGGTGACCTACGGTTCCCTTTGCCTGATTTCCTTCCTGCAGCACTTTGCTGCCGACCCGTCCTACCGGCCAACATTCCGGTCCCGCTGGTACATTTCCCTGTTTGGAGCGATTGCCTGTTTTGGGCTCATGTTTTTTATGAATGCGGGCTATGCCATCATGGCGCTGCTCTTCATGGTAGGCATGTACCTGCTGGTCAGCCGCTTCAATCCGGATAAGAAAAATATCGCGATCATTTTCCAGGGCGTGATTTTTCAGATCAGCCGGCAGTTGCAGGTGTTTTTGCAAAAAGCAGACAAGGAGCAGACCGGCAGCTGGCGCCCCTCGGCCGTCTGTATTTCCGAGCACTCCTTTGATCGCCTTGCGGCCTTTGATATGCTCCGGTGGATTGCGCAGCGCTATGGTTTTGGCACTTATATCCATAAAATCAATGGCTACCTGTCGAGGAGCACCTATTTGGAGGCGAGTGCTTCAAAGGCCCGCCTGATCAAAATGGCAGAGGCTACCGACAGCAATATTTACATTGATACCCTGACGAGCCCGTCTTATACCTCGGCGGTGGCGCAGGTCATTCAGCTACCGGGCATTTCCGGCACCGAGAACAACCTGCTGCTCGTGGAATTCAGCAAAGTCCACCCTGATAACCTGGAGGACATCGTGGATAACTTTAAGCTGATCAAATCGGTGGACTTCGATCTGGTCATTCTCGGAAGCTCGGAAAGGGGCTACGGGCTAAAGCAGGGCATTCACATCTGGATCACCTCCAACGACTATGAGAATGCCAACCTGATGATCCTGTTGGGCTACATCATCCTGGGGCACCGGGAGTGGAGCCGCGGGCAGATCAAGATATTTGCCCTCTATCCGGAAGACAACGTCGAGGAGGAACGGGAGCGCCTGTCTACCCTGATCGAAGCCGGGCAGCTACCCATTTCCAGGCACAACATCGAGGTCATCCCCCGCAAGCCGGACATTGACCCTAAGACGATCATTTCCGAAAAGTCCAAGGATGCCGACCTGACCATCATTGGCTTCCGGGACGGGCCGGTGAAGCATCAGGGCGCAGAACTGTTCAAAGGGTACGAGGAGATTGGGAATACGCTCTTTGTCAATGCAGCTTCACAAATACGGATTAAGTAAAAGGCACCATAATCTTTAGACTTTCGTTTTATTTCCGAATACAACGATTATGATATTTCCCACGCTGACTGTCCTCCTTCAATTCTGGCTTTGGGTACAGCCGGTCGCTCCCGATTGCCCCATCGTAGAAGTAAAGCTCACCAAACGGGCTTTCTGTCAGAATCAGGAGACGCTGGACTGGACCGATGATCAATTCTACGGAGAGATAGAAGTCACTTTTACGGAACACCCTGCCACCGGTCTGCTGAGGGTGGAGGGCGAGCATCTGCTGCAGCCCGTGGAGATAGCAGTTGAAGCATTGGAGGGGGATAGGTATACCTTTAAAAAGGTGCTTGTCCGGGCCACACAAAGGGAAACCTGGCTATCGCTAACGGCCTCCTTTACCGCATTGGACAACTGCCGCTTCCGCAACCGCCGTGCCGGGCGCACCCGTGAACAGTGCTCGGTTTGCCCCGGCCCTCCGGGTACGACCGGCGGCCCATATCCGAATTGCTGGCCACCGGAAGAGGCAGAGGCTTCCTGTGACCAGTCCGTTAACTATGCTCCTGATCCGGACTATCCTGAGCTTACGCAGGTCCGCTATATGCAAACCATTGTGCATATTTTCCAGAAAGAGCACCCGGATAGCCTGGGGCAGTGGGTGCGCCATCCGGACGACCCCGGCAACTTCACAGCAGAGCATATTGATATTATCCGGTCCTGGTTTGAGGATACTGATGGGCCCAACGGGGTGCTCAGCAATCTTTGTGATGACCCTACGGATGGGTCTCCGCATATGAAAGATGCCCGTATCCGGCTGCTCAATACCGGTACACCGGGAAAGGATGTCTTTTTTCACCCGGATAATAAAGGGTGGGGCATAGGCTTCTCCGGCTGTAAGCCCGGGGGGTATCAGTACTGGTATCAGGTGGATGACCGCTATTTGAAATCGCCAGATCCTTCACATCCGGATTATGAGGCATTGATTGCTCCGGAAACCCAGGATGCCTTCCATGTTTTTATTACCGGCGGCAAATGGATGCCCGAGCCGCCCGGTGACCCCCGGATACCAGATGAGAATGACTGCTACTGGCCCTGTGGTGGCGGGCTGACTTCCTCTATGGGCTGTCAGCGAGGGCAGGTACCTGACTATCCGGCCCAGGCTTTATTTGGAGTATACAATATCTGGCAACATGGCATCACACCGGGTGAGCAAACCTGCGAAGTGGATTATCCCGGTTCGGAAGCAGGCTTGGGGGAAGGGATGCTTGGGGAAATTTTTCATGTCCTTTCGGTAGACCACCTTAGCCCATTGCAGGCGCACAAGAAGCATGCTGACGGAGGCGATGGCTGCGCGGATACCCCCTGGAAGTCCGATTACAACCGCCTGGGGTGCAATTTTCAGGAGCGCTGTGCCCTCACGGCCTGTCAGATTGGAAAGATGCACCACTTCTTTGCAGCATTGGAACCGGACTTTGAGCGCTTCCCGGATGGGAATGGCGGGTTCACCATTGATCCGGTGCCCTGCCGCCCGACTACAGAAGATATGGTGATTCCCCCGGGGGCGGACCTTGTATGGGCTGCTCCGCAGGTATTGCGTTCCGGTCTGGTCATCTCCGCTGATGCCCGCCTCACTGTAGAGTGCGGCCTGAGCCTGCCGGCAGGGGCCGTGATCAGGGTAGAGAATGGGGGCGAATTCATCCTGAAAAGCGGCAAAGTATATACAGATTGTCTGGATGACAGCATACAGGCCCTACAGGTTGCCGGGCGGGTGGTGCTGGAGCCTGGGAGTGTAATTGAAAGTATCAGGCAGGTAAAAATCGAAAGCACAGGTTCAATGGAGGCATCCAACACCACCTTTGTAAACTGTGGCTTGCCGGATGGGATGTTCTGTGGCCAGAACGGGAACATCTGTGAGTGATTGCGGTGCTTGCCCTGCCTGCAGATCATAAGCACACGTACAGCGCAGCGGGTGAATGTCGCGTAAACAGCTTGGCTTGGCCTCCTCGCCGGGCGCGCTCCCTTCGCCCGGCGTGCTGACTACGGCAAAACGAAAAGCGCACCGGGTGAATGCCCCGGCAATGGCTTGGATTAGTGCACCCGGTGAGCCTGCCCTGAAGCCCTTTAACCTTTGAGACTTTAACCTTTGAGACTTTAACCTTTATCCTTTGACCCTTAAACCTCAGCTCCGCAACTCCTGGCACTGCGGGCAGTAATAAGTCGAGCGCCCCGCCACTTTGTCGCGTTGCAGTTCCGTGCCATCTTTGGGGCAGGTGCCGCCTTTATCGCGGTGGTTCCACAGCCACTCTTCGGGGTAATCCGGGTACACGGCATCAAGGGCGACGGCTTTCTGGAGGATGGCCTGCATGTTTTGGAACATCGCCCGTTGCTCGGCTTCGCTTAGCAGCCCCATGACGGACGCGGGGTGGATGCCCTGCTGCCAGCACACCTCATCCACGTAGAGGTTGCCCATGCCAGCCAGGTACTTCTGGTTGAGCAGGAAGCCTTTGATGGTGCCCTTGCGGCCTTTGGCCATTTCTAAAAAGTCGGCTTCTTTGAGGACAAGGGCATCTTCGCCCAGGTTCTTTTTGGCGATAAAGGCGTCGAGGTCCTCCACGTAATGAATGCGCGCCAGTTTGCGGGGGCAGTCGAAGCCGAGGCGGCCACCCTCTTCAAAATCGAAGGCAAAGCGCTCGTATTTGGGCTGTTCGGCGGGGTCATCGTAGTAACGGAATCGGCCGCTCATGCCAAAGTGGAAGAGGACGTGGTCGCTATTGTCCAAGGCTGCAAAAAAATACTTGCCGCGCCGGTAGGATCCGGTGAAGGTGCGGCCCGTCAGCTTTTCGGCGAAAGCCGGCCCACTGATATCCTTGAGGATGTAGCTCGTATCAATCAGGTCGACCGACTCAATTTTCTGGTGGAGGGCCACCTGGTCGAAGTGGTTTTTCTTGGCGTTGACTTCCGGTAATTCTGGCATGTTATATTTGCTTTGAAAATTCGGAACTCCAAAAAGCGGGCAATTGTTGCGATTTTGTACCTTCACAGGCAGAAGTGTAGCTCAGACCACTCTATGAAAGCGATTATTGACCGGTACCGGGACTCCATTATTCAGATTGCCACGCCGTAC
>JANSXW010000116.1 GCA_024742755.1 bacterium
ACTTATGAACCCCGCTGAAATGCGGGGCAGGCTCTGGCGTCATCTTTTTTAGCTTATTTGACCCGCCAAACGCGCTAAAAAAGATTTAGCCAGAACCACAATTCCTTGATTTTCATGACGAACCCGTTCCAAACATAGTCTAAGTTATTTCCGCTTTTTCTTTTTAGGTTCATTGGTCTGCAGCGCATCCGGCGTCCAACTGCTGTCCGGCGCATCTGCAGCCGTGTGGTAATACTCCACCGCATCATGGATTTGGATGAACTGATTGCGCTCGCCAATCACCTGCATCAGGCCGTGCCGGGAGAGGGCGTCCCTTGCCGGGCCCACCACGCCTGAGATGAAAAAGCGGATGTTCCGGGCTTGCAGGAGCTCAATAACTTCCCCCAAAGCTTCTGCTCCCGTGGTATCAATATCATGAATGCTCGAAGCATCAAGGATGAAAAGCTGAAGCGCTCTCCCTTCCCGGGCGACGAGGCGCTCTATCTCATCCCGGAAGTAATCGGCATTGCCAAAATACAGCTGCGCGTCAAACCGGACAATAAGGACTTCCTCATGCTGCTGTGCATTGGAAAACCGGCTGATGCTGCGGTAACGCCGGGAATTGGGCAACTGCCCGAGTACAGCGATGTGGGGGCGGGAATTGCGGTAAACCATAATGGCCAGGGAAAGCAGCACGCCCATGAGCACCCCATTCTGAATGCCCAGCAGTAACGTGGCAACAAAAGTGGTCAGCATGGTCCAGAAATCCCTCCTGTCAGCCGACCAAAGGTGGCGGGCTTCCTTGTAGTCCACCAGGTTGATCACCGCCGAGATGATGATCGCTGCCAATACCGCCTTTGGCAGGTAATAAAACCACTCGGTAAAAAACAGCAGCGTCAGTACGATAATCAGGGCACTAATCAACGATGAAATCCCCGTTTTGGCTCCGGAGTCCACGTGGATAGCCGAGCGGGAAAAGCTCCCTGAGGTAGGAAAAGCCTGGAAAAAAGCACCTCCAATCTTGGTAATGCCCAGTGCGATCAGTTCCTGATTGGGGTCAATGCGCGGGCTGCTCTGTTGCCGGCCCATGGTTTTGGCAATCGCCACCGATTCAATAAAACTGATGATGCAAATGGTCACCGCAATCGGCCAGATACTCAGGATGCGGTCTGCCGATAAATCAGGCCAGGCAAACGGAGGCAGCCCCTCCGGCACTTTACCGATGACCGCAACGCCCTGCTGATCAAGGTCAAAGCCCATCACCGACAGGGTGCCAAACAGCACAACAATCAGGGCCGTGGGAATGGCTTTGCTGATGCGCTTTAGCCCCTGAATGACTGCGATGCTTGCCAGGCTAATGCCAAGGGTAATCCAGTGCAGTTGGCCTATGTGCTCCACTGCATCTGCGGCGAGCACGAAAATATTGTTGCTGCGCTGTAGCGGAATGCCCAGCAGATGCTTCAACTGGCTGAAGGCGATAATAAAGGCAGCGGCAGAGGCAAAGCCTGCAATAACCGGGTGCGAGAGAAAGTTGACCAGCACACCAAGCCGGAAAATGCCGAGCAGGAATTGCAGAATACCGGCAAGCAGTGCAATGGAGACGGCGATGCTGACCATTTCTGCTGTACTCAAGTCTTCTCCAAGACTAAAAATGCCAGCCGCAACCAGCATGGAAACAATAGCTGCGGGCCCTACAGACAGCTCACGCGAAGTACCAAAAATGGCATAGAGGACCAGCGAGAACAAACTCGCATAAAGCCCGTAAATCGGGGGCAGCCCGGCCAACAGCCCGTAAGCCATGCCCTGAGGCACAAGCATGATCGCAACGGTAAGCCCCGATTGGATATCTCCTTTCAGGTAGCTGCTTTTGTATTTGGGCAGCCAGTCCAGGATGGGTATAAACTGCTTCAAAATGGAGTGTGTCTATGATTTACTCTGCCGGTACGCCTGCTTCAAATACCTCGTCAATCATACCGTGCAAATTGACTACCGGTGCGCTGCCCCTGCCTTTTAGCATGGAGGCGGCAATAGTAGACCGGTAGCCGCTGCGGCAATGTAAGTGATAGGCTTTGTCCGGGGCGGCTTCCTGAATGCGGTCACGCAGGACTTCCAGTGGCAGTAATTGCGCGCCCCGAATATGGCTGTCTTCAAATTCGTCGGGCCGGCGTACGTCCAGCACATGAGCCACTTTCCCACCTTTGAAGTCGGCCGCAAACCGGGGCACATCAAGCGTCGGGACTTCATCAACGGGTTTGCCGGCTGCACGCCAGGCTTCAAAACCGCCTTCCAGATAGCCTTCTATATTGCTGAAACCGGCCTCCCGGAGCAATTTTGCAGCCTCCGCTACCTGCTCTTCCGGCACAACAAGCAGCAGCCTGACCGTTGGGCCGGGCAGTACGTGTTTGGCCCAGTAGGTGAAGTTGCCTTCCAATCCGATGAATACGGAACCGGGAATAAAGCCGGCACTAAACGAGCTTTTTTCCCGTCCATCTAACACGAGCGTGCCCGCAAGATTGGCAGTGGTTTCAAATTGTTCGACCGGCAAAGCCGGGAGGCTGTTCATTGCACTCATTTTCTATGTTTTTTTTGGATCAGGAATGATTGGGCCTGGCGATTATTGGGCTGGTGGATTGTATTTTTAAAGAATTCAGCTATTTTACCACCATGAGTTTACCCAAAATTAGTACAAAGGCAACGCTTAAGCTAAAGCCTCGGAAAAAAAAGCGCCAAAATACAGGCCTTGCACCGGGCAGCCTGATCTTTACCGGGCAGAAAAAACTGGAAGAAGCACAGGTCATTTTGGTGGAATACAGCATGGAGGGCGAAGCCCGGGAGCAAAAGGCAGAAGGGCAAATCCCGGTGTCAGAAGAGCCGGCGATGGTAAAGTGGTACGACGTGCGCGGATTGCACGATGTGGCTCTGGTCGAACAGCTGGGCAAACAGTTTGGGGTTCACCCACTGGCGCTGGAAGACATCCTGGATACGCAGCAACGCCCCAAATTCGAAGATTATGAAAACGGGCTCTTCCTCATCCTTAAGGCATTGTCCTACGATGAAGAGCAGCAACGGATCCAAACGGAGCAGGTCGCTATTTTCGCCGGCGATGGCTTTGTGCTTTCCTTTCAGGAAAATGAGACGGACCTGTTCCCGGGCGTCCGGGAGCGTATTCACTCCGGCCGGGCCAAAATCAGAAAACGCAAGGCCGATTACCTGGCCTACGCGCTGGCAGACAATATTGTGGATCAGTACTACTTATTGCTGGACCGCATCGATTTGCTTCTGGATGACCTCGAAGAAGAAATCCTCTCCAAAGCCAACCGGGACAGCAAAGGGCGGATTCACAACCTGCGCCTGCAAACCATCACGCTTCGGAAAGCCATCGCCCCCTTGCGGGATGCCATCGGTGCTTTCTCCCGGGTCGACAGCCCGCTGATGTCAGAAGGGACGGAGGTCTTTGTCCGCGACCTTTACGATCATGTGGTGCAGGTTATGGAAAATATTGATACCATCCGGGATATGATGAATGGCCTGTACGATCTTTACCTCAGCGAGATCAGCTTTAAAATGAACAGCATCATGCAGGTGCTGACGATTATTAGCACCATCTTTATCCCACTCACTTTCCTGGCGGGCATTTACGGGATGAACTTTGAGCATATGCCTGAACTACAGTGGGAGTATGGCTACTATTACCTCTGGGGGCTAATGCTCATTATTAGTAGTGGGTTAATTTACTATTTCCGGAGGCGAAACTGGCTGTAGGACCTTACTGATCTGCCGTCTTTTCTGACCATCGGTTTGCCTGGAAAGACTTGGGTTGGATGCCCCGGTTTTCGCAGTACTGCTGATGCCGGCCTTCCGCTTCCCAAAATACAGATGCGCTTTCGATTTCGGTTTTAACAGCATACCCCCGTTCCTGCAGTTGTGTTTTTAGATTAGCGGCGATGCGCTGCTGCGCCGGGGTATGGCAAAAAATGGCAGACCGGTACTGCCCGCCTTTTTCGCGCCGGTCCACGGTAGGGTCGTGGATCTCAAAAAAGAAACGGACAAGTGTTTCGTAACATACCTTGTCCGGATCAAATGTGACTTCAACCGCTTCCGCATGTCCCGTATTTTTAGTACAAACCTGTTGGTAAGTAGGGTGAGAGCGGTGCCCGCCGGTGTAGCCTACACGTGTAGACTGCACACCGGGCACGCGGCTGAAAAAATATTCCTTGCTCCAAAAGCAGCCACAGGCAAAGGTGGCTACTGCTGTTGCTTGTCCCATTCTTCCTGCGGGATAAACTTCATAGATATGGAATTCACACAATGGCGGGTGTTTTTTGGCGTAAGCCGCTCCCCGATGAAGACGTGCCCGAGGTGCCCGCCACAGTTATCGCACAGGATCTCAGTCCGCCGGCCATCGGCATCCGTTTCCCGGCGTACCGCACCGGGGATTTCATCATCAAAGCTTGGCCAGCCACAGCCAGAGGAAAATTTATCCTCTGATTGGTATAGCGGCGCTTCGCAGCGGCGGCAAACATAGACGCCCGGTGCTTTGTGATTATCGTATTCCCCGGTAAAGGGGCGCTCAGTACCTTTATGTACGATGACCCGCTCCTCTTCCGGGGTGAGTGAATTCCAGTTCTCTTTGTTTTTTGTCATGTGAATTAGTCTTCTTCTACTGCTGAAAAATCAATGGTCTTAATGATTTCCAGTGCCTTTTGTGCTTTACCCTGAGGCGTGTACAGCGTAGCTGCGCCCAGGGAAGGAATGGCACTGTCGGGCTTTTCGAGAATATGGCTTTCGACGCCCTGTTGCTTTAATGCATCTTCGACCAGTTTGGTTTTCAGAATTTCTCTTGATTCGAATACTTTTACCCAATCTTCTTTCATGAGGTTGTCGCTTTAAGTTGGTTAGAAATGATTTTGAATAGACAGAGCCTTTCAACCCTGCAACATTAATGTAACAAGATGACCCCCGCCGATGTTAGTACGGGCGAAGCCAAAACCTGAATTTATGATACAGGCACTACGGGCCTCGGTGCGTCAATGCCGGATTTGCGAAGCTGCTTTGCCTGTGCCTCCCCGGCCCATATTTGCAGTCCACCCGGAAGCGCGGATCGCTTTGATCAGTCAGGCTCCGGGCCGTTTGGCGCATGAAAAAGGGCTGCCTTATTACGATCCCAGCGGCGTGCGCCTCCGGCAATGGCTGAATGTAGATGAAGCCACGTTTTACGACCCTGCCTGCTTCAGTATCTTGCCGATGGGCTTCTGCTACCCCGGTAAAGCAAAGACAGGTGACCTGCCGCCCCGCCCGGAATGCGCCCCGCAGTGGCATGCGGCTTTGCTCCGGATGATGCCTAAAATAGCACTTACCCTTTACATCGGCCAATATGCCCAACAATATTACCTGGGCGCTGCCCGCAAACGCAACCTGACGGAAACCGTTCGCGCCTTTCGGGAGTATGGCCCCGGGGTGCTGCCTTTGCCGCACCCTTCTCCCCTCAACAACCGATGGCTGAGCCGGAACCCATGGTTTGAAACAGAGGTGGTGCCCTATCTTCAGCTAAAAGTTGAGGCTATTTTGGGAGGTGAGCAATGAGGAATGTCAGTGGCCATGCGTTTCTGTGCCCTTAAATGGTTATCTTTCGTCCATCAAAAAACAAAACCCAGTTATTTTGAAAGTATTGATTACCGGAGCGGACGGGCTGCTTGGCGCTAATATCGTACGCCAGGCGCTCCGTCAGGGCTATCAGGTCCGTGTCCTTCAGCTCCCTTCTTCCCAATCTCCTGTATTGAGAGGGCTCCCTGTGGAATTTTTTAAAGGCAACTTATTAAAGGCAACGGACGTAGACCTCGCGGTTGCGGGCTGTGATTACGTCATACACGCCGGGGCCAGTACGGCGGTTTGGCCATCCCGGTCGGCTGCCACGGTGGCTGTGAATGTCAGCGGGACCCAACACATCATCGCTTCCTGCCTGAAGCATCATATTCGGCGCCTCGTGTTCATCAGTTCAGCAGCCAGTTTCTCAAAAGGGACGCTGGAAAAGCCCGGGGACGAAAACGGCTCGTTTGACGGGCACCGGTACGGGCTGGACTATATTGACTCGAAGTACCAGGCCCACCAAATGGTGGAAAAAGCAGTCCGGGAACAGGGGCTGCCGGCGGTGCTGGTCTGCCCAACGTTCATGTTCGGCCCGTACGATAGTAAGCCCAGCTCAGGCGCCATGCTCCTGGCGGTGGTTCAGGGGACGCTGCCTTTTTACACCCGTGGAGGCAAGAATTTCGTGGACGCAAGAGATGTGGCTGTAGCCGCTTGTAATGCGCTGAAGATGGGCCGGGTGGGCGAAAGCTACATCGCAGGGCATCAAAACCTGACTTACGCTAAGCTGTTTCAATTGATTGCCCAAACCCTAAAGGCTAAGCCTCCTCGTTTCCGGATTCCTTCGCCCTTGGTTTTATCTTACGGCCGGTTGCATTCTTTCCTGGCTCCAAGCTTAGGATACAGCCCCATGATTTCTCTGCCCATTGCCCGTATCTCCTGTGATGGGCAATACTTTAGCCCGGCCAAAGCCGTAGCGGAGCTGCAAATGCCGCAGACCCCACTGGCAGTTACCATCAAAGATGCTCACCAATGGCTGGAGCAGCATCAGTCTGGCCTGAGCAATGCCGCCGGGGAGCGCCCGCTCAAGCAACAAATACCCAAACCAGCAAACTCCTAATGTTTGAACATTAAAAAAGCCAAAGCGTGAACATCGGCAGGGGTCTATGCTTTCCAAGAGCGTAAACTAAATCGTTCCCTACCATGCAACATTATGTACTCAATGCCGATGAATTAAAGCCAGGCGACCTTAAGGCTGTCAAGGCAGGTGATCAGGAAGTCCTGCTGGCTAACGTCGATGGAGAAATTTCTGCCCTCTATCCAAAATGCACCCACTACGGCGCTCCTCTGGCAGATGGTGTCCTGAACGGTAACCGCCTGATTTGCCCCTGGCACCATGCCTGTTTTGATGCTAAGACCGGACAACATGTCGAAGCGCCAGGCATTGATGGCCTGCCTGCCTATGACGTAGAATTGCGTGGCAATGAGGTCTGGGTCGACCTGCCGGAAGAAACTTCCGACCGTACCTCTAACCCGATGACCAAACCGGAAGTGAGTAACGAAACGACTTATACCATCGTCGGTGGTGGCGCTGCGGGTGCTTACGCTGCTGAAGGTTTGCGCGAAGCAGGCTTCTCCGGTCGTATCGTCCTGTTTTCTGCAGAGGAAGAACTGCCCTACGACCGCCCCAATTGCAGTAAGGACTACCTGCAGGGCGAAGCGCCGGAGGAATGGATGCCGTTGCGGGACGCTGAGTTTTACAAAAAGCACGGTATAGTGCTGATGAAAGGGCACCGCGTCACTAAAGTCGATCCGGAAGCCCAAAAGATCGAATTTGAATCCGGTGCACCAGTATCCTATGATAAGCTATTGATCTGCACCGGTGCCCGGCCCCGGCGGCTAAATATCCCCGGTGCAGACCTGAAAAACGTCCACACACTGCGCAGCCTGCAGGATAGCCGAGCGCTTCTTCAGGCGGGCAGGTCAGCGAAGAAAGCTTTTATAGTCGGGGCTTCCTTTATAGGCATGGAAGCCGCCATGAGCCTGCAACAGCTGGACTGTGAAGTGCACGTGGTCGCACCGGAACACCTGCCCTTTGCGCACATTTGGGGGGATGCAGTTGGTCAGCGTATTCAGGAATGGCACCGCGATGCGGGCGTTCATTTCCACCTGGGACAAAATGTCAAAGCGATTGAAGGTAACGGCCAGATTGAGAAGGTGAAACTGGAAAACGGAGAAGAACTTGATGCCGATTTGCTGGTCATGGGCGTTGGCGTACAGCCAAATACCGATTTTCTGCCCGAAACCCTGCTGCAATCCGATGGCAGCATGCACACCGACCCCTTCCTCCGCGTTCAGGAAAACCTCTTCGCCGCCGGTGACATCGCCGCTCCCCCGGTGAATGGCAAAAACCAGCGGATTGAACACTGGAAAGTCGCTGCTCAGCAGGGGCGGATGGCAGGCAAAAATATGGCGGGAGCCGGGGAGCCCTATGAGGCAGTTCCTTTCTTCTGGTCGGCTCAGCAGGATAAAATTCTAGGGTACGCAGGCCATGCTTCCAACCCTGAGGAGACTATTGTTGAGGGTGACCTCGATGGCGATAGCTTCCTCGTGCATTATGTGGAAGGAGGAGCCATCAGCGCCACGCTATCCTTGTTTCGCGATCAGGAACTTTGTGCCATTCAGGAGCTGATGCGCGAAAGGCGTATGCCAAAGCCGGCAGAGGTCCGGAATGGGGTGGACTGGATGAATCTGCTATAACCCCCTGCAGATTGCCGGTCCTTATCCGATCGCCGCTTTAAAGCATTTCATGAGGCGTTCCACTTCCTGCGGCTCATTGTACAGGTGACAGGACACCCGGATGGCATTGCCACGGATGGACACATGCACCTGTTCTTCCTGCAGCCGCTCCCGGAACAAGTCCATATCAGCCCTGGCAGGCAGGCGAACGCCTATAAGGTGGTATGCCCGCTGTTCTTCCGGCTCCATCGTGCAGCCGAGTGACTCCAACTCCCGGAGTGCCGTTCCAAGGAGCTGCCGAGCGTAGCTTTGAATATTGGTGGTGCCCCAATGCAGCAACTGATCAATGCCCGTTTTCAGCATCGGGACCAGAATGAAATTGCTTTGCTCCCCCATATTGAACCGTGCTGCCAACGGTTTGTAATCCGGCTGGTAGTTCACCAGGTTGCGGAAGTCGTGGCTGTCTACCCGGTTGATCCAGTTTTCTTCTATCGGCAAGCCCTCGTCAAGTGCGGCGCCATAGTAAGCCACACCAATACTGTAAGGTCCCATGAGCCACTTATAGCCCGCGCAAATCAGCGCATCAGGCTGAATTGCCTCCACATCAAAAGGGTAAGCACCTACCGATTGGGTGCCGTCAATGACAAGCCAGGCCCCTGCCTCCGTTGCCCGCTTCCGGATCGCTTTCAAATCAAACAGGGTGCCATCTGCCCAATGCACCTGTCCCATTGCGACCATAGCTGTCCTTTCGTCAATCGCATCCAGTATTGCCGCATTCCAGGCCTGGCCCCTGGGGAATTCCCGGGGTGGATCTACGACCCGGATAGTGGCTCCATGTGCTTCCGTTATCCGCTCCCAGGCATAATAATTGCTGGGGAATTGCTCCCGTGTGAGGATGATATTATCCCCGGGCTTCAGCTTCAGGTTTCGCGCAACGGCGGCCATTCCATAAGAGACAGAAGGTATAATGGCTATGCGCCCCGGCTCCGGGCAGTTTATAAGGCGGGCATAGGCAGACCGAAGTGCCTGTACGGGCTCAAAGAAGTCTTCCAGTTGGATATTAAAGGGCTGGCTTTTGCGTTGAAGGGCTTTGATGCCGACAGCTTCCACCGCTTTTAACTGAGGAGACATATAGGCACCATTCAAATAGGCAGTGTCATCAGGCAGGTCAAAAAGATGGCGTTGGCTGGCTAGCATTTTTTGCTGCTAAGCTACAGTTTTTGGTGTAGATAGGGAGGCGGATTGGAACACAGATTGGACGGATTATGCAGATTTTCACTGATATCCGGGAGGGCCTTCCAGCGGGGCGGGCCTTGTCGGGCAGATCAGTTCGATCAGTCAGATCAGCGTCCTCAGTGTACTATTATCGTGCATGGCGGGTAGGGAACACAGATTTAAGCTTAGAACTTTTCCTGGAAAAATTAAAACATAAGCGGGGCGGGATTTCAGCAATCCCCACTAAAATCATGTCAAGGTATTTTATTCTTGGTTTGAGTCAAAAGCAGTGTATTGTATTGAAAATAAATGAAACCCCATTTTTTTATTTAAAAATAGAGTTTATTAAGGTAGGTTTTGTATAGGGTATGGATGAGTATTTTTTGCCAGATCAAAGAACGCCCGGAACCTCGTAGCCTAAGCTACGAAGGTGAGGACGAGATGCAGAGCTGGTGAAAAAGACCATTCAGAGGCATACAAAATTTACGTTAATAAACTCTAATAAAGCATTGTGGTATTGTATCAAATTTCAACATTGTTTATATTTGTGTTGTAAACTATTATTTCTCTGTTTAAAATTAACGCTATGTACTCACGCATCACGCATCACGCATCACGCATCACGCATCACGTCTATTTAATGTAGAGTTTAAAACAGTCTTTAAAGCTAGTTTTTTTAGATACTTAATAGACGGACAGTTCCTACTTGCATTTTCAAATCTGTTTAATCATTGGAAAGGTAGTCTCCTGTTTTCAGAGGCAAACGACTCAGACTTTTTCCCGAATTTCTGTCTTGGGTCCCTGAGAAGAAGGCATTTGAAATTTCTATCAGTGGTAGTCTTACTATTCACACTGTTTTTCGCAGGCTGTGATAAAGAAGAGCATGCTTTACCTGTGGAGGCGAATGGAAAGTCCTTAGAAGAATCAACAAAAGGTTCTACTTTGCATCTAAATCATGATGTAACGGCTTTCGATGAAAAATTAATCATTTATGGTAGGGATGTTTATTTGAAAGATGGCCGTCTGATTTTCGAGTCAATTGCGGATGCAGATCATATTAGATCATCGATTGTCAATGATGGCACAAAACAACCTATATTGGAAGAATTGAAAGGCTTTACATCTTCCAAGAGTGCTTTTATGGCTGCTACTAAAGAACTTTCTGAGGCAGCTGTTTTTACAGGAATAGATGCCTATTCTAACATTGGTGTGCTTATAGACGACTCCGGAGAAGTTTCCTATGAAAAGGTAGTGGATGATCCAGGGCTACAATACATGGCTAATCAAGAAGCGCTATTTCAAATTGCTGGAGATGTTTATAAGGTTTATCGAGATTTTGTATTAGTAGTTCCTGAGGACACTTTACTTTACACAAAGTGAAAGCCAACTACTCATTAATGAGACTTTCCAGCGTATTCCTGTTTATCGCTCTGGCAGCACTGCAAGGGTAAACATACACACTTGTAGTAGCGAATGGAAAGAAGATGGAAATAGAAGGAAGCGCAGGCGGGTCAAGGGAGAATTAGAGCATCGTACTAATATTTTCACAGGAGACCTGACAGGAAATGTTCGTACCAAAGGTCAGCGCCGACGTTTCGGTATATGGTGGCAATACAGGATGGATGTTATCAGGCATGAGGGCAGCATTAGTGTGTTGGAACTTGGTGGTGCCTCAACAGTTATAAATATTTTCAAAGAAGAGGAAAACCAAAATGAAATTGTTACTGAGGTTTTTCAATGTGAGGATTGCATAGGTTTTTGTGGGTCTTTTTCAATTGAACATTATGCCTATAGGGGAGACCCTGATACAGAGAGTGGTACCTGCTATACGCAACCTCCACTTCAGGGGCCGTGCATTTAGAACTTGATAAAAAACATGAACTTTTCTTCAGCGAATCAACCTATGCCGGGCCGGGGCTTCTTGTTCAGGTCCGGTATTTGTTCAGGCCTAAGCGTTATACTGCTCTGTCTTACTGTTTTGGTTGGGCATACTCAGGACTGCGCTCTTCACGGTTATCTTACGGAAACCGCTACGCAAGAGCCACTGGTAGGAGCAAGTGTTTATTCTCCAGAAACTGGCAGGGGCGTAATAACGAACTATGCCGGATATTACAGCCTAAGCCTGCCTTGTCAAACCCAGCAGCAGGTCGTTTTTTACCAAATTGGCTTTTCGCCGGATACTTTAGCGCTGGCGTTAACCCGGGACAGTAGCTGTAACGTAGCGCTGCAAGTATTGGAATTGGCGGCGGTGGAAGTGAAGGCTGCAAAATTACAAAAGCGGATGCCGGGGCAGATCAATATGCCGGTCAAAACTTTGGCACGTATTCCGGTCATGCTGGGGGAGCCGGATTTGATCAAGTCATTAATGCTACTACCGGGCTTTGCTCCGACCACGGAAGGGACCGCCGGCCTGAGCGTGCGGGGTGGCAGCGTGGACCAAAACCTGATCACCCTTGACGGCAGCACTATCTACAACAGCGGCCATCTTTTTGGCTTTATTTCTACTTTTCATCCCGGTGTGACCAAGCAGGTGGATACGTATAAAAGTTTTTTCCCTGCCAGGTATGGCGGACGTTTATCTTCTGTGATTGATGTAACCATGAAAGATGGAGATGCCACAGCGCTGAGGTGGGAAGCTAATTTAGGCTTGATCAATTCCAGCTTATTACTGGAAGGGCCGCTTGCTAATGATAAGGGTTCGTTTCTGCTGGCCGGGCGGCTTGCCCATTCCGGTATTCTCACTTTAGCCTCCTTACCGAGGTATCTAGACGGGCAGAACTTGCTCTTTGCTGGCTTGTACGATTTCAACGCTAAGATTAGCTGGAAACTTAAGCGTAAGGCGAAGCTAAGCCTCAGTCTCTTTGCAGGAGATGATTTTTGGGGTAGCCGGGCCAGGCAAAGCGGAGCATTCAGTGATGCGCTGGTGAATTGGGGCAACCGGGCAGTGGGGCTGCGCTACATGCGGCCACTGGGCAGCCGCGGCTTTGTGAATACGAGGGTCAATTTCAATAGTTTTTCCAGTAATCTCAGTGCTTCCCTGCGTGATGCCAGTACCAATAAAATAGCCGCAAGGGTGACAACCAAAGGTGCGATTAATGAATTTGGCGCCCGGCATGAGTATAACTGGCAACTATCGAGGCACAAGATCACCCTGGGGCTGGAAGGTATTTACCAGTCTAATAACCCCATACAGACGGAGATAACCGAAGAAGGCGAGCCTGTTCAGAGCTTCGACGGTGGGCCAACACGGTCTTTACAAGCTGCGGTATACGCAGAAGATACATGGTCGGTGAGCAAAGCTATCAACTTTACATTAGGAGCCCGCTTTAGTACATACTCAACTACCAGCTTACTATTTCCTGCACTAGAACCCCGCGCGGCAATCGGCTGGCAGCACAACAAGCAAACCTGGCAGCTGAGCTATAGCAGGATGGTACAGCCCCTGCACCGCGCTGTTACACAAGGCGGCAGCAATGCACTATTCTACGAATACTGGCTGCCGGCCACTGCTTTTACCCGCCCGCAGGTGGGGGCCACTTATGCTCTTCGGCATGCCCGGCCATGGTCAGGCGGACAGTGGAGTGTGGAAGCCTTTTGGCGCGAAATGTCTAATCAGGTGGAACAAAGGAACAATACCACTTTAATGGGCGTTGGTGGTACGCCCAATGCCTGGGTTCAAGATGTATATGTTGGCGGGAAAGGCAGGGCCTACGGTGTGGAATTGTGGCTGGAAAAGCAGATCGGCATATTAAATGGCTGGGTCGCCTATACCTACAGCCGGAGTGAAAGGCAGTTCTTACAAATTAACGCCGGTAACTGGTTCCCGTTTGATTTTGATCGTCCGCATGATGTGGAACTAAGCTTGCAGTATGCCTGGCGCAAAAACTGGCAATTTACCGCAAATTTTGTGTACCAAACCGGTGTGCCAGTTAACTTTCCGGAGAGTTATATACGTACGATTGAGAACCGGGTGCGCTTCGTTTTTGCCGAGCGGAATAATGGGCGCCTGCCGGATTACCACCGCTTGGATTTAAATGCAGTCTATCATTTTACGACTAAGCGAAAGGGCCGCGACGCCAAGCTTGTCTTCGGATTTTATAATATCTACGGCAGAGCTAATGCCGTAGCATTGCATTTTGGTACGCAGGGCATATCATCAAGGACATCAACTGATACGGCTTTGGAAGTCGAACGGCTTGCCATTTTTCAGTTTGTACCTGCACTAAACTATCATGTATCATGGTGAAATCTGTTATTCCATACCTGACCTTCGCTTTAGCAGGGTTATTGCTTAGCTGCGAAGTCGTAGAGCCCACGATACCACTGGATTATCCGGGCGATCAGATCGTGCTGAATGGCTTTATTGCCAGAGATAGGATTGAAGTCTTTGTGGGGCGTTCACAAGACCCCAACGGAGTGCTTTCGTATTACGGAAGGGATACGCTGCATGAAGCGACTGTGGAATTAGTGGATGCCGCTGATAGCGTCTGGTATCAGATTCCTTACGTGGAGAAAGGCAACTATGTTCTTGACCTTTCCACTCCACTGCCATTAGATACAGCGTTCCGCTTAGTCGCCAATTCGGCAGGGTTTCCCGAGGCGCGCTCTGAATTGATCGCTATCCCGAGGTTGCAAATGGATATTTCAGCTGCTCTGACTGCAATCGAAGAAGTGGACGATCCGTCCAGGCCGGAAATTGCCTACTTTACGGTCAGCTTAACAGACAATAACCCTTCGGCTGATTTTTTTCATTTTTATTCTTCCTATCGTCCTCGAATACCATTTGATTTACGTACACCTTTTTCCACAAACGCTCCTAATAGGCAGCCTTCAGTCAAGATCGATACTGAGGAGTCGATTGAACAGCAGTGTGGCATACTGTTTTTTAGAGCAGGCTTTATACTGCCGGACTTATGTTTTTCCAATGAGCGTTTCACTTTCCCTTTGTTGATGGTGCTGCCGGCAGAGGAAGTAGGCTGGGATAGCATTAGTTTTACCATTGCAGCGACCCATGAGTTTTTTTACGAAAGTGTCCGTAGTTTGGATCGACCAGCAGATGCTTTAGAAGAATTATTGTTCAGGCCGCAACTGTACTCCTCTAATGTCGAGGGGGGCTACGGTGTGGTAGTAACGCGGCATGAGCAAATCGTATGGGTAAGGCGTTAAAAATAAAAATTACTTAGAATCAGTTTCATCGGTCAGATCAGCGCCGTCAGTGTACCCGTGTCGTGCGTGGGGAGGAGAACACAGATTAGACTGATTACGCAGATTCACACTGATATCCGGTAAGGGCCTTCCAGCGGGGCGGGCCCAGCAAAGCAGATCAGCGCCATCAGTCAGATCAGCGTCCTCAGCGTATCATTATCGTGGGAGGAGGGTTGGAACAAGATTGCACAGATTCTCACTCATTTCAAGCCTAAGCCATCTGATAAAGCAGGCACTCAAAATCCACCCACCCCAAACCATCACCGAATAACCGTAGCCGCACTCTTATACTCATATTTGTCTCCCCTGGGTCCGGTGAAGGTCACCAACACCATATATACCCCATTGGGCACAAAGTCACCTGTATTGACCTTTCGGCCGTTCCATCCATCAAAGGGGTCATTGGTTTCGAAGACTGTTTCCCCCCAGCGATTGACGATGATCATTCGGAAATTGGTCGCCCCTTCAAGCACGCCGGTACCCAGATATTCATCATTCAGGCCATCCTGATTGGGGGTAAAGGCATTAGGCAGGAAGTAGCGCACTTGCGGAATAACATCCAAAAGTTGCACCAGCGTATCCTGGCATCCGCTGGGGTGCGTGACAATCTGCCGCACCTCGTATACGCCAGTGTCCCGGTACTCATGTGTGGGGCTGGGCGCAATGGACTGATTGCCGTCCCCAAAATCATAGGACCAGCGGGTCGCGCCGGTCGATTCATCAAAGAAGCTGACTAATGGCTCCAGGTTGCTCGGTCGGTCCGGGGTAAATGAAAAGCCTGCCACGGGCGAAGGCAATATGTTGATGAGGTCGCCAAAGGTGGTATCAATCTGACATCCGATTGGTGACACAATATCGATGCTCACGGTGTAAGTCCCCGGCATTTCGTAAGTATAAGTGGGGCTGATCACACTATCCATTCCACCGTCTCCAAAATCCCATGTAATGTCATACGCCTCACTAATAGGTGTGGAAAGGTTATTGAAAAAGATTTCGGCAGGCACGCATCCTGTAAAGTCACCAGGGGCAATTACGATAACCTCTGGTACAGGAAAGTACGCAATGGGCAAAGTATAAGAATCCTCGCACGCATTGATGTCTGTGACTGTCAAAGTGGCTGGGAACGAGCCTGGGGCAGGATAAGTGTACACCGGGTTTTGCTCAGAGGAGCCCCCGCCATCCCCAAAAGTCCACGACCAATCCGTGATTTGCCCGCTGCCCGAAAAGGAAGCATCCGTGAAAACAGTAGGGCCAGCTACGCAGGTGTCATAATCGAAGCTGAATTCAGCCTCTATGGCAGGGTAGATTTCCACTCGTATGTCGGCGGTGTCGCCGCACTGCGTATCGGGATTGAGAATAAGGTTGCCGAAATAGGTCCCTGTATCCGGGAAGTTGATGGCGGGTTCCCATTCACTAAAAGATACCTCCTGCCCCTCTACCATGAAAGACCAGTTGTACGTTTCAATGAAGGACTCCTGAAAACTCTCGTTGCTAAAGCTGACCGTATTTTGGCCACAGGATACGATTACGTACTCCTGGTCCGGACTAAGTTCCGCTGCTCCAACCACCGCTTCCACCGTGGGGTCGCATGGTGCTACATTAAACTGGAAATCCCGGGTAGTGGTACTCAGTAAATTGCCTGTCGCATCGAACTCCTGCACACAGACGGCCACAACGTATTGCCCCAGATTGATCGGCGTACCCGTTAGCAAACCGGTGTTAGGGTCAATCTGTAAGTTAGCTTCCGGCCCCATAGGCTGAGTGGGTGTGAAATTCGGCCCCAGAAAATTGATCGTATTATAAGGCGGAGGGCAGGCCGGACCGGGGCGCGCGCCCTCACAAGTCAGGTAAAGCGGATCTGTAAGCAGGTTGCCGCCGCCATCGTAGGAAGAGCACAGGCTGTACACCAACTGATGCCCATCAACATCGGTGGCACTGTGGTCGAACTCCAGCGGCGCTCCTGCACAGATGATGATAGGGGGGAATTCATTAAATACCGGACTGTTGTTGCAAACCTGCTGAGCCTCTGGCGTTATTTCAGTAAAAAAAGTAGAACCGGTGTCCCCAGGCGCAATGATGTTGGAAATCGTCACATTACGGCAGCACCGCTGATAAGCGATAAAGTAACTTTCCGGCGATTGAGGCAACTGCAGCTCAAACCGGTAAAGCCCTTCTTCCACTTTGACATCCGGAGGGATCAGGCAGGGATAATCCGGGCGCTCCACATCCGTCACGCTCAGCAGTGGCGCATTGATTTCCAGGAAAGGATTGCCCTGGGACTCTCCGGAGCAATTGCCGGAGCAGTTGTATACGGCAATGAAAGCCTGCGCATCAAAGTCCGCACAATCTGTACAGTTCCCGTCCCTGTAGATTTTCAGCGTGATTTCGTAAGTGTCGTCGCCCAGGCAGGCGTAAGTCATCACTCCACCAATGATGTGTTTGGCCTGCAGGCCCAATGGCAATAGCACAGTCAGCGCAACTGCAACGGTGTTTTTTATAGATAAATGGTTTACCATAGCTTGTGTCGTTTTCTTCGTACGAGGGCTCCGGACAGCCACCGTTTACCGGATAACGGTCACCGTGCCCTTTATTTCAACGGGCGCACCACGGGGCGGGGTATAGGTAACCCTGGAAAAATAAACACCCTGAGGCACAGGTTGCCCCTGATTATTGAAACGCCCGTTCCAGCCTTGTAGCGGATCGTCCGTTGAAAATACGTTTTCGCCCCAGCGGTTCCAAATATTCAACTCAAAGGATTTCATTCCGTTCGTAAATCCTTTGCCTTTATAGACATCGTTTAGCCCATCATCGTTGGGCGTAAAGGCATTGGGCAGGAAAAAAGTGGCCTTAGGCTGAATATCCACCACCTGAACAGCAGTATCCTGGCATCCCAGCGGATGGGTGACAATGAGCCGCACCTCCTGAAAACCGGTGTCCCGGAAAGCATGTATAGGGTTAGGCTCCTGTGCCGTGTAGGGGTCTTCCAGATACCAAAACCACTGATCAGCGCCCTGAGATAAGTCCGTAAAGGCAACCTCAGGGTTGAAGACGTCCGGGTCCTGCGGGCTAAAAGCAAAGTTAGCGACGGGTGATGGGTCAATAACGATCAATTCCCTAAATATGGTATCCGTCACGCAGCCAATCGGGGAGGTAATCTGCAGGCTGACATCATAAGTCCCTTCTGATTCAAAAATATGCAGAGGGCTCAAATCAGTAGAGGTCGTCCCATCCCCAAAATCCCAGAATGTTTCGTAATTCACATTGACTGGTTCCGAAAGGTTGTCAAAACTAATCTCCGCCGGCGCGCAACCATCAAATCGGTTAGGCGCCACCACAATCAGTGCAGGGACAGGAAAGTAACTCACCGGCTTGACAATCGAATCCTGACAGCCATTGATATCAGTAACCCGAAGTTTGACTTGTTGCAGCCCGGGCTCCTGATAGCGGTAGGTCGGATCAGGGTTGGAAGAACCGCCGCCGTCCCCGAAATTCCAGGAATAACTGGTGATTTCCGTTGGGGTAGCGGTCATATTCGTAAAAGCGACCGGGCCCGCTACGCAGGTATCATAAGCGGCGGTAAAATCGGCTTCGATTTCAGGGAAGAGCTCTACAATAATACTGGCGGTGTCTCCGCATTGGGAATTGGGGTTGAGGATAAGGCTGCCCCGGAAAGTGCCATATTCAGGAAACTCCAGGTCGGCGTTCCAGGTCGTCACCGTGGTATCCCGCCCATTCCCAAAATCAAACCTCCAGAAATAGTTGTCTATAAAGCTCTCATCAAAACTTTGATTGACGATAAATACGTCCCGGTCGGCACACTGACTGATATACAGGTCGGCCCCCACCGCATTATCTTCCGCAATATCTGCTTTGACCGTAGGCTCGCAGAAGGTCACATTGAACTGGAAATCGCGGCGTACCACACTGAGCAATTCCCCGTTCCGGAACTCACTCACGCAAACGCCCACCACAAACTGCCCCTGTGCATTGGGCGCCCCTGTAATCAAACCGGAGTTGACATTGATATTGACATCTGTATTGTTGCCCAGTGGCTGAGTCGGGTTGTAGAACGGGCCTATGAAGTTGACCGGGTCGTAGGGCGGGCGGGACTCAGGGTTTGGAGCCAGGCCATTCATCGCGGTCGGCATGTTGAAGTTAAGCCCTCCGCCCAGGAATGGCGCGCAAAACTCATACACCAGCTGATCGCCATCCGGGTCGGTAGCAGAATGGTCAAAATTAATAGGCTCATTGGCGCAAATTACCGGGGGCGCAAAGTTGTTGAAGGTAGGGCTGCTGTTGCAAACCTGCTGTGCTGCAGGCGTCAGCTCCATAAAGTAGGTCGCGCCGGAATCGCCCGGAGCAAGGATGTTGGAAATCGTATTGTTCCGGCAGCACCGCTGATAAGTAATGTAGTAGCTTTCGTCAATCACCGGCAGGTCGAGCAGCGGGAAAGTGTAAACACCTTGTTCCACGCACACATTGGATGGGACGATTACACAGGGGTTGTTCTCCTGAGGGTTGACGGTGTTCCGGCTGGGGTTGGGCAAAATCAATACTGTGTAAGGCTCTTCGTCACTTTCCGTGTAGATGGTAACGGTAGCCGGAAAAGACCCACCCGGCGCAGAGTCAAAGTCTGCACCGCCGCCCTGACAGTCCCGGTAGATATTCATGTAAAACTGATAAGTCCTGGTACCTGTTCCAGGGTCGCCATTCGTCCAGCCAAGGCACTCATAGGTGATTTCTCCGCCAATAATATGGGCAGCCGAAAGCCGGTTGAAAAACAGACTGGCAAAAAAGATTGAAAAAAAACAGCAGTAGCGTAATAAGTCAGCTCCGGGCATCGTTTTCTGAATCATTTAGTAAAGCACAAAAGTATTTGCTTGCGTATCACAAGGGCAAGATACAGATAGTTTTGAAGTACAAGCTTTTTTGAAATACTATTTCGCCGGTTGGTAAAACGATTGACAATCGGCAGCTCTCTGGATCTCATTGTGCTTTGCATCGCCTCCCAAAAGCCGTATCCGCAGTGCTTCTCACCAAAAGCCTGCATGACTCAACCAAACTGCATGACATTGATTCATTTTTTAATTGGCATAAAACCACCATTAGGTATGATCACCTTTACTAATGGCAGAGCATCTGCCGGACAGCAGCAGGACTTCGGTCAGGCGCTGACGGTCCTCCGCGACGGCGGGCTGCTGCTCTACCCCACAGACACGGTCTGGAGTGTCGGTTGTGATGCAACTGACCCCGAAGCCCTCCGTAGATTAAGGGCTATGAAATCCATTGATCAGCACGAATGCCTTGAGCTTCTGGTCGATTCCCCAAAAATGCTGAAGCAGTACATTGCGCACTTCCACCCGCGCATCGAAACCCTGCTGTCCTTCCATTTGCGGCCGCTTACGGTACGCTATGAGCGGGGGCGCAACCTGCCACAGGAAGCCCTCGATCAGGAAGGGAGCACTGCCATCCGTATCGTGCAGGACGAGTACTGTCAGTCTTTGATCCGCAAGCTTGGCCGCCCGATTGTCGCCCTGCCTGCTGATTTGAAGCCCAATGCCTTCCCCGCAAATTTCGGTGCCATCAGCTCCGATATTATCGAACAAGTGGACTACATCGTTCATCACCGTAGAAACGATAAGTCTATTGCACAACCTTCGGTGATGGTACAGCTCGGCCACAAAGATGAGCTTGAATTCCTCAGGGAATAGCCCGCACGGCCAAAGAAGCGCGTAAACAAAAGAATTTGAAAAAAGCCGGTAAAGAAATTTGCCGGCTTTTTCTATTCATTTTGTATCTTTGCAGTCCCCGCTGAAAGAAAAGCCCGGAAGCGGTAAAAAAGTAGCTGCAAAGTTGCACGTTTGAAAATCGAATCTTATCTTTGCAGCCGCTAACAACAAAATGGCTCTGTAGCTCAACTGGATAGAGCACTTGACTACGGATCAAGAGGTTTCAGGTTCGAATCCTGACAGAGTCACTATTTAATTCTAAAAGTCCTAGAATCACCTGAATAGCTCAATGTCCGAGCCTGAGTAGCCGAGCGTTGAGCTGTTTAGTTAA
>JANSXW010000093.1 GCA_024742755.1 bacterium
ACCGCTGTTGTTGCCGGTCTGATGCCGCGCTACGCCTGCCGCTTTGTCGATCACGGCAATACGGAGGCCAGGCTGCTTTTCAGTCAACTGATAAGCAGTAGCAAGGCCCACTATGCCGGCACCGATTATAGCGACATCATACTGCATCTAGTTCGTTTCCATTTTGTTGAAATAAAGCAGCAGCGGCTCAGGGGTGAAACGGTCGAGCATGCTTTCGGAAAACTCCTCCGCCTCGTAGAGCAGATACCGTATTTTCCGGTTGACAACCTTCTCCGCTTTCTCTACCAGCCCCAGCAGGTAGGCCCGGTCTATGCTGCCGATGATCAGCAGGTCGATGATGCTGCTGTCTATACCCTTGGAAAAGTCACCGATCAGGTACACCCGTTCCACATTGCCCAGGCGTTCTATGACCTGCTCCACGACCCGGTCTACACCGATTTGCTTCAAAAGGATATTGTGGATCTCACCGAAGAGGGGGTGTTGATCGTTAGCCCGGAACATTTTTTTGTTGCCAACGGTCTCTGAGCGCAGCATCCCCGCTTCCTCGAGGCGGTTGAGTTCCACCCGGATGGCATTGGAAGACTCGCCAAACTCCTGCTGCAAACCCCGCAGGTAGCTCGTGGTCTTGCTGTTGATGAAAAACTTCATCAGCAGCTTGATGCGTGTCTTGGAAGATATTAAGGTTTCTATCATGATTGAGTAATAAAATTACTCAAGCTTGGTAAATAAGCAAGCTAAAGCGGTTAAAAAATGCTGTAATTACTTATTGCCGGCCTTTTCAATAGGGAAATACCAGGAAAAGAACGAGCAAGAATGTTGCTCATTTTGATTTGTGTTTGCAGGTGCAATTTTAGTGAATAATCTGCTGATGTCCAGTGATTTTTTGAAAAAAGTGCCAAAAATAATGAACCTCTTACCGGTCGGCTAGACGGGAGTCTAGTAATGGCAGGGGCTTTTGTGCCACTAATGCATTGTAGTGCGTGGTGGCAGATATCGCTCATTTTGCGTATCTATGCCGCAAAAATGCAATTCTGGAGAAAACAGAGCCCCGCGCAAATCCATCAGCGGGTATTCGAGGCACTGGGCAGGAATGTAGATTACAAAGAGCGTTCTCCGCTTGGCTTGCCGGCCTCTCACCTGGATGAAAAGGTGTTTACCCCTCAAGCCGCCATGCTGAGGGAGGCGCCGTTCCTGGCTACCCTGGTGCAAAACCCCAATCACATCGGCTGCCATACCTTAGGCGATTCTGAAAGCTTCTTCGCCGGCACGCAGGATATTGAGCGGGAGCTGATAGCCCTCTGCGCAGTGGACATTCTCAATGGCGAAGCGGCAGAACAGTTTGATGGCTATGTAGCGAGCGGCGGTACGGAAGCTAACATTCAGGCTATGTGGATTTACCGGAACTTCTTCATGCGGGCCCACGGGGCCAAAGCTGCTGAAATGGCCATCCTTTGCTCAGCCGATGCTCACTATTCCATGCACAAGGCAGCCAACCTGCTCGGTGTGCGTGGTTATGCTGTGGCGACGAGCCCGGAAGACCGCTGCATCACCGCCTCCGCCATCCGGGAAACGGTTGCCGAAGCGCAGGCCTCCGGGGCAAAGTATTTTATTGTGGTTTGCAATATGATGACCACCATGTTTGGGTCAGTGGACCACCCGGAGCCTTATATCGAGGTACTGGAGGAGGCCGGGCTGCCTTATAAATTGCACGTGGATGGCGCGTACGGCGGGTTCTTTTTCCCTTTCTCTAAAATTGAGCACACCCTGGATTTTTCCAACCCTAAGGTGACCTCAATTACCCTCGATGCCCATAAAATGGTACAAGCACCCTACGGCACCGGCATTTTTCTCATCCGCAAAGGGTGGATGAAGCATGCCTATACCGAAGAGGCCCAATATGTGCAGGGGCTCGACGCTACCCTCAGCGGCAGCCGCTCGGGTGCAAATGCCATTTCTGTATGGATGATATTGATGACTTACGGACCGCACGGCTGGTTCGAGAAAATCCATATTCTGAACTACCGGACAGAATGGCTGTGTCAGCAGCTCAGGGAGCGGTCTATCCGGTTTTACCGGCACCCGGGGTCCAACATCGTTACCCTTCACAAGAGCGGTATCCCGGCAGCAACGGCCGGGCAGTTCGGGCTCGTACCCGACAGCCATACCCATCCGGAGTGGTATAAGGTAGTAGTGATGGACCACGTGACGGTAGACGCGCTGAGTGAACTGGTGGAAGCGCTTTAGGTCTTGGGCAGGAGCAGGCTGCTGTCCCCATAGCTGAGGAAGCGGAACCCCTCGCTTAGGGCAAAGTCATAGACCTTTCTCCAGTCCTCCCCAATCAATGCGGCAATCAGGAGCAGCAGGGTGCTCTGGGGCTGATGGAAGTTGGTGATAATGCCGTTGCAAACCCGGAAAGTATAGCCGGGGGCGATGATCAGCTGCGTGTAGCCCTGCACCGTTTCCTGCTGTTGGGCTTCCATGGCTTGGCGCACGGCCAGGAAGCTCTCTGGTGTGGATGGGCGCACCCCTTCTTCATAGGGTGTCCATTGTTGCACATCAATAAAGGAAGCCGGTTGGCCGGAGCAGAGGCTTTGGCCATGCCAGTACAGGCTTTCCAGCAGCCGCATGCTCGTGGTGCCTACCGGAATGACCGGCTTGCCTTGCTCCAGATGAGCAATCAGGCTATTTAGTGTGGCAAGGTTGATGTAAATGCTCTCCTCGTGCATGTGGTGGTCAGCCAGGGCTTCGGCTGATACCGGCTTGAAGGTTCCGGCGCCCACGTGCAGGGTGACCTCAAGGGTGGAAATGCCCTTAGCTTCCAGCTCGCCAAAGACCCGGTCTGTGAAGTGGAGCCCGGCAGTTGGCGCGGCCACTGAGCCTTTGGTCTTGGCATAGACGGTTTGGTAACGGTCTTCGTCTTCCGGTACGTTTTCCCGGTTCAGGTAGGGGGGCAAGGGTATAATGCCTGCCGCTGCGAGCAATGAACCGAATGCAATGCGGCTATCGTTCCATTCGAATTCGATTTCGAAAGCATTTTCCATACGGCCGATCCGCGTGGCTTTGAGTTGCACATCCCCAAATTCGGTAGTGATGGTCTTCTCAATCACACCGGTTTTCCACTTCCGGTTGCCGCCCACAAGGCATTTCCAGCGCACGGTCTGCGTGCTGGAAAAGTTTTGCTGGTATTCGGCCGGTGTCAGGGGCTCCAGGCAGAGGATTTCCAGCCGTTTGTCGTTGGGCAGGGTAAAATGCAGGCGGGCGTGGATGACCTTGGTGTTGTTGAAAACCAGCAGAGCACCATCGGGCAGGAGCTCCGGCAGGGTACGGAAGGAATGAGCAGCCATGTCTCCGCCATTATAAAACAGCAGTTTGGAGGCATCCCGCTCTTCCAAGGGGAATTTAGCAATCCGGGACTCGGGCAGTTCGTAGGAGAAATCCTTGATGTTGATAGACTTGGGATCCACTAGGCTCTGGAAATTGGTTCGCAATCGCGCAAATGTAAAAAATCACATAACAATTCCAGTGGTTTTGGGTTCGCAAGCCTGATTTGTCCGCACCGGCTAGGCTTAAAGCTTCAGCTTCCGGGCCAGGATATTGCTGGACAGCGTCCCAAACAAAACGATGCTTATGGAACTCAGGGGCATCAAAATCGCTGCTACGATAGGCGACAAAGCGCCCTGCACGGCAAAACTCAATCCAATGATATTGTAGATGAACGCAAAACCATAGGCGTAGTAAACCAGCCGGATACTCTTCCGGGCAAATTCAACAAAGTCGGGCAGCCGGTCGAAGTGGGCTGCGTCAAGGATAGCATCGCAGGCCGGGGTGAAGTTGTTGGTGTTTTCGGCCACAACGATCCCGGCATCGCTCTGCTTCAGGGCGCCGGCATCATTCAGTCCATCGCCCAGCATCATCACATTTTCTCCCTTCGCCTGCAATTTGCGGACGAACTGCAGTTTATCCTGCGGGCTCTGCCGGAACAGCATTTCGCCTTTGCCTTCAAACGCAGGTTCCAGCAAGCTCCGCTCCCGGTCGTTGTCGCCGGAGAGCAGGAAAAGGCGGGCGCGCTGAGCAAAGTAGTGCACGACTTCCCAAAGGCCGGCCCGGAAATGGTTTTCCAGACGGAACGCCCCTCTGACCTGCCCGTTGATTTGGATGTAAACCCCGCTTTCCGCAGCCACTTTCTTATCCATAAAGTCAGCCGAGCCGGCTTTCAGGTGGTAATAGGATACGTTGCCGGCCACCCCTTGCCCGACCACTTCCTCCCAGTTGGAGACCGGATATAAAGTGGCATCCTGAGCTGGTTCATCAGCGCTAAGGAAGGCTACGATTTGCTGGCTCAGGGTATGGCTTGAAGGCCTGAGCAGGGCCCGGACCATTTGCTTTTCGTGGGCATCAAGCGGTGCGCCCTCGAATTGTATCGAACTTTGGTGGCGGTCGGTAAGGGTGCCGGTTTTGTCAAAAATGACGGATTGTACGTTGCTCACGGCTTCGATTACCGCTGTGTTTTTCAGGAAGAAACGATTACGGGCCAGCACGCGCAGGGCATTGCCAAAAATAAAGGGCACCGCCAGGGCCACGGCACAGGGGCAGGCGATGATCAGTACAGCTGTAAAGGCATTAATCGCGAGCCCTGTATCGTACTGCAGCCAGTAGCCCAGCGTGGTGAAGGCGATCATCAGTATCGCAAAGGTGAAGTACTTGCCCACCCGGTTCGCCAGTTCACTGGTACGGGAATCGGTGGTCTTGGTGAAGGCTTCATCGTTCCATAGCTGAGTCAGGTAGCTTTGGGAAACGCGGCGGGTCAGGCTGACTTCAATGCTGCTGCCGGTTTGCCGCCCCCCGGCATAGACTTTTTCGCCGCTGTTGCGCCCAACGGGTTCAGATTCGCCCGTCACAAAGCTGTAGTCAATGGCTGCGTCCCCGCTTAGGAGTACGCCATCGGCAGGGATGAGCTCGCCATTTTTGACTTCTATGATGTCGCCCGGGTCCAGCTTGTCGAGGGTGGTGGAAGTCGTGCTGCCGTCCTCGTTTTTACGGTGGGCCGCAATGGGGAAATAAGACTTGTAATCGCGTTCGAAGGAAATACTGTGATAGGTCCGCTGCTGAAACCATTTGCCCGCCAGCAGGAAGAAGACGAGCCCGGCAAGGCTGTCGAGGTAGCCCGCTCCGGTATGGGTCAGGATTTCAAATGCAGAACGCCCGAAAAGGGTAAGGACGCCCAGTGCGATCGGTACGTCAATATTCAGGTTGCGGTTTTTCAGGCCCAGCCAGGCGGAATTGAGGTAGTCGCTGCCGGAATAAAAGACCAGGGGCAGGGCTAAAAGGATATTCAGGTACCCAAACAGCTGGAAAAACTCGCCTTCCAGGGCCTTGTCCAGCCCCAGGTATTCCGGGAAGCTGAGCAGCATGATGTTGCCGAAAGCAAAACCAGCCACGCCAAATTTGTAGTAAAAGGACCGATCGACCAATGGTTTTGGGCCGCCGTCCAGATTGCTCAGGTTGATGGCAGGGGTGTAGGCGATGCTGTCCAGCAGTTCGACCAGTTGCCGGAGGTTGATCACCGACTCGTCAAAGGTGACATACACTTCCTTTTTGACGAAGTTGACGGTAGTGGCCTGAATGCCGGGATTGAACTTGTAGAGGTTTTCCAGTAGCCAAAGGCAGGAAGCGCAGTGGATGGCCGGGATGAAGAATGTGACGCGGGTCTGATCATCATTGGCGAAGTCGATGAGCTTTTCCCGCACATCGGGATCGTCGAGGTAGGCGAAAGCAGCCTGCTTTTTGCCCTTGAGGCTCATGCCGGCCTGCTTGTCGATATCGTAATAACGGCACATGCCATTATCATCCAGTATTTCGAAGACCGTCTTGCAGCCTTCGCAGCAGAAGTCTTTGTCATCCAGCTGAATATGAGTGGGCGCACAGGGCTCCCCACAGTGAAAACACTCGGGTGCAGTATTGGGCACCGCCCCTTGTGTCATTGGCTTAGTGCTAACGGTCGGCATGTTTGGCTTTTTTCATTGGTTACGGCCCGGGCCGTTTACCTTTTGCGAACTAGAAAAACAGTTGTCTTTCGTTTGTTTTGTGGCATAAATGTACGATGCCGCAGGGGGCAGGCGGGTGACTTTTGTCACTGGTTTCCGGTGATTCTTGTTGGTGGGGGAAATCGGCTTTCCCAGTTTCTGCGGATAGCGTTTTTGGGCCCGGGTTTACCGGCTTTTGCCCTCTGCTTCCAACGGTTCCAGCCTGGCCTGAGCGGCGGCTGCGCGTTTGCCCTCCTGCTCCCGTTCGTACTGCCGGATCAGATAGGCGTACCAGGCCACGCCCACAATGTACATGGCTACGGTGATGAGGAAGATGCTCACATAGCGGAACTCCATTTGCCGCAGCCAGCCGAACAGCTTCATGGAAATAAACCAGCTGCCCGACCAGACCGAAGCGTTGAGGGCACTCATGATTTCCTGATTTCTGGGGCCGACGTAGTACATCGTCAGCTCGGAAGTCATAGGCGCCGCAGCACTCATAAGTGGTTGCCGCAGCACATATGCCCCGATAGCAATGCCCAGCGCAAAAGGCAGGTGGGCGTAGTACTCCGTGGTGGCCAGGGCGAACAGCATAAATATGGAGGCGGACTGGAAAAAGGTAATCGCAACTTTATACCCAAAGCTGCGCCGGATGTACGGCATGATGGCCACGGTCATGGCAACCAGGAAAAAGGTCAGGGAGCCCACCAGAGAGAACTGATCGGAAGGCAACCCGTGCACATTGAGGAAAAACAGATTGATGACCGGAATGGTAAAACCAGCGCCTACGGCAATAATCAGGGTAGGGGTGAGGGCTTTGAAAATCATGCCCCAGTCGTATCCGTGCAGCACCTTGCGGAAAGGCACTTTTTCCGAAAGCTGTTCCGGCACCCGAATGCGGGAGACAAAGAAAGCGCCGGTGAGCCCCAAAACAGAGATGCCCTGCAGCACCCGCTTTTCCGTAAAAAAGGCCGGGTCGATCTGCGTCAGGATGAAATTGCCAATCCCAATCAGGCAAATGGTGCCGGAGAAGGACAAAAAAGAAAGCGAAATGGCCTCCGAGTGGGCTTCCTTACGGGCATTCAGCAGGATAAAGGGCAGCACCGTGATTTGCATGCAGGTATAAGCCAGCCCCCAAAGCATGGCAGAAACATTCACCACCTGCGTCCAGCCTTCTCCGATAGCGTGCAGCAGCACCAGCGACATGACCGGCGTGGCAACCGTCGCCACGTAAAAGAAGGGCTTCAGACGCTGCCCTTTGATGAACAGGCCGATTGGGAAAGCCAGGCAAAAGACCGCCAGGAACCGGTAGGACAGTACCTCCGCCACTTCGTAATCGGCAAAACCTTCCTCTGCCATGTAGTAGTTGAGCAGCAGGAAAAAAGCCGTGTTAATGCCCTGCACAAAGAACTGTGCCACAATCAGGTAGATGACGTGGCGGGGAACTTGCCTATAGCCGTTAAGGACGCTTTGCAGTGGGCTCATGCTTAGGAAAAGGTCTGGAAATTAAAAACCGATGTGCCAACGGACAAGGCAGTCATCGGTTTGGAAAAGGGCACGCTAAGGCGCTTAATCAAAGACAGGAACGCATCAGGATGCGGATAGTTTGGCAAGGCTTTCCTTATTCCGGTATGCGGTAGGTGCTGCCGGTGGGTGGAATCGCACTTTGAATCCAGCTTGGAAGGCTTTCCGGGAGGGCGGCCGGCCAGTTCAATTCATCCATAGGCAATGCCGTGTGCAGAAAGGCGGCTTCATCCTCCAGTGCCAGGAGCCGGACCTGATGCCAGAGTATCCGGGACAATGGGGGGAGCGGCGCCTGTGTTGCCACCGTCAGGCTTTGGCCTTTGCGCTGGGCCCGTTCAAAGCGGGCGATGCAGGTGCCATCCTGATGGAGCCTGACCTCCACATTACCCTCATGGCGCGCTTGCGACCAGGTCAGATGATGCTGTAGGGCCAGGTCTGTGTATTTTCGGATCGCCTCCCACTCTAAAGGGTGGAAAAGCTTCCAAAACCCATCCCTGCGAAACCAGGTCATTTGGCGTTTGGCGTAGCGGCGGCTGTTGCGCTTGATGAGGCCTATGGCTTCTTCCAACGTGGTTTGCTGGTCAAAATAGTCGAACAACTCCTGATAGCCAACGGTCTGCAGGGCGGTGAGGTGGCGTTTGGGGAATAAAGAGCGGGCTTCTTCGAGGAGCCCGGCCTCAAGCATCAGGTCCACGCGTTGGTTAATGCGCTCGTAAAGCGCTGCTCTTGGCCACTGCAACTGCAAATAAATGGGTTGGAAAGGGCGCCGGTCAGCCGTTTTTCGGCGAAAGCTGGAAAAGGGCTTTCCGCTGGAGCGGTAAACAGACAGGGCGCGTATAAGCCGGTGCGGATTGTCAAGGTCCACCTCCGCGTAGTAGTCCGGATCGGCGGCTTTCAGGGCCTCCTGAAGATAGGCAAGCCCGTGGGCATGAAAGTCGGCTTCAACATCTGCCTGAACCGCTTTCGGGACGTCCGGGAAAGCATCCAGCCCTTCACAAACCGCCTTTAAGTAGAGCCCGCTGCCGCCGGTGAGGATGACGACCTCGTGTTTGGTGAACAGTTCACGCAGCAGCGCTAAGGCCTCCGTTTCGAATTGCCCTACGTTGTAGTCTGTTTCTACGCTGTGGCTGTTCACAAAGTAATGCTTAGCGGCGGCCAGTTCTGCTGCATCAGGCTTGGCGGTCCCAATCGTCATTTCCCGGAAAAACTGACGGCTGTCGGCGGATACAATAACCGTGCCGTAGTACTGCGCCAGTTGAATGGCGAGCCTGGTCTTACCACTTGCCGTAGGGCCGGAAAGGACAATCAGGTGCATAAGGCTGAGGGTTGTTCGTTGCCGCCAAAGTAGGGAAAATCCCGGATTCCAGCCAGCGCGGACAACATTCTCAACCGTGCAGCAGTTTATTCCCCTGAAAAAAATGATCTATCTTTGCCAAAAAGCATCTCTACCTGATGATGAACCGATCCCGATTATTCCTTTTCTTCTTTGCGCTGACTGCTTTGACTTACACCGCATGCGATGACGATGGCGATATGCGCGCGCCAGTGGCGTACAATCCAAACTGTTGCGTGTACAGCACCATGCAGCGCGATGACGTGAGCCAGCGATGGGAAGCCGTTATTGAATTAGCAACCGGCCATTGGGATACCATACCCGAGACGGTCCGGCCGGCATCGAGCTTTCAGCTGCCCATTGGGGTCAACCGCCTGAATGACTTCTCCGGCAACCGCCATTTGTACACGGATTTCAACGGGGTTAATCTGGTGGTGCAGGATTTGACCACCTTCGACACCACGAGGCTGGCACTGAATGATCCGGAAACCGGCCAGAAAATAGAGGGGTCGCTCTTTCTGCAGGAAGGCCGGAACACCGATGAGTACTTCCTTTACAGCGGACTGGAAGGGCGTGTGTACGGCATTGACCTGGCGGCGCGGTCTTTGAGTGTGGCTTTGGATACTTTTCCTCTTGGATTTGATTTGCTGAACGACTTCGTTTACAGCCCTTCTGAAAATTACTTTGTTTTTATGGGGCAGATCAATCAGGGGTTCACCGAGCGGCTGTACACGGCTACGATTTACGATAATGCCAGCAAGAGCCTCGTTGCCCGCGATACCTTCCCGCAACGACTGTTTGGCTTTGTCCCAGACCCCGATGCGGGGCGTATGTTTGCCCTGACCTTTCCGGAGAATCAATTCGGCTACCGGTTGTACGAGGTGCAGTTCCGGGGTGCAGACGGGCTTTCCTACACGGAGCTATCGGATGAGAACCTTGCGATCGGGCAGTTGTCAGAGCAGCTGCAAACCCTGCATACCGCAAGCAACAGCTACCTTTGCTATGGCGAATCCCCGCCCTTCAAGGTGATCTATCAGCTGGATCTGGATAGTGGCGATTTGCGGGCGCAGATTGTGCTTGAGGAGTTTGGTACGATGATCAAGTTGGATGGGGAGTAAGCACAGAGGAATATTTCCAAACAGTGTGCTGTTTTTTGTGACTTTTTTGGTGGAGAACGTCAAATTGGGCAAACAGTCATCCACATGAGACAATTTTTCATTTTATGTGTTTTATCCTTCGGGCTTTTAGCTTGCGGAGGTGAGAAAGCAGCACCGAACGCAGAGGGTGCTTCAGCTGAAGAAGTGCAACAATTGGAAACTCAGGCTCTGCAGCTTGAGTCATCTGTAGAAGCATTAAACGCTGAGGCGGATAGCCTGAAGGCTGCACTGGCTGCACTAGATGCACTTTTTCCGGAAGAGTAACCCCCACCGGATTCTGGTGTAAACTTTCCATTCATCTTTTCAAAATCAGTTACTATGAAATCGTATCCAATGCTTGGCACAGCACTGCTGTGTATGTTAGTCTTTATGCTGACCACACCCGCTGCTGCTCAAAATCAGGGGCAATCAAAAAAAGCGGAGCAGGAACAAGTGGAAGAAAAAGGGAACAGAGGTAAGGGGCAAGACAAGAAAGATCAAAAACAAAAAGGTAAGAAAGAAACTGCTGAAGAATCTGAGATCGAGCCTTCGGGTGAAGACAAGGGGCGAGGCAAAGGAAAAGACAAGAGCCATCCGGGCAAAGGCAATGCCTATGGCAAAAACAAGAACGGGCAGGAGGGCAAAGCATTTGGTCAGCAGCGTGCAGCGGATGCCAAAGCCAAAAATGCTGCCCGCCGTGCAGAAGCCGAAGAGCAGGTGAAAGCCAATAAAGCGCTGAAAACCAAGGCTGAAAAGGATATAGCTGAAGCTAAAGCTAAGCTGGCGAAGGAGAAGGCAGCCGGCAAGATGCCCGAAGAGGCCATACGAAAGCGGGAAGAGGCGATACAAAAGGCCGAAGCACAACTCAAAGCACTGGAGAAACAGATAGAAGCCACAGAGTCTGGCCTTGGCAGGCAAAACTAGTCACTCAAATAAGAAAACCTTATTTTAGCCTCATGGAGGCTTGCTATCGGACGTTTCGGTTTGGTATCGATGATCAGCTTAGCCCCTTTGCATCAGAAAAGAAAAAAGCATGAGCACCGAATCCAACCGCCCCGAATGGCTACAGGAAGCCGAGCAGCACCTCATCCGCTATTGCGAAAATTTTAGTGACGTCCTGGTCACCAAAGCATCGGGAGCTTACCTGTATACCAATGACGGCCGTCAGATACTGGATTTTACCTCCGGGCAAATGTGCGCTATTTTTGGCCACAGCCATCCCCGGATTGTAGAGGCATTGCACCGGGGCACGCAGTCTTCCATTCATTTGCTGAGCGCGATGTTGTCGCCTTCCGTCATTGAGCTGTCCCGGCGTCTAGCAGCATTACTGCCGCCCGCGCTTTCCCGGGCTATGTTCCTTTCCACCGGGGGCGAGTCCAATGAAATGGCCATCCGTATGGCGAAGCTGGCAACGGGCGGATTTGAGGTGATCGGGTTTACGGGTTCCTGGCACGGGATGACAGCAGGCGCACAGTCGCATACCTACTCCCTCACGCGCCGGTCTTACGGCCCGGTCATGCCCGGCAGTTATGCCATTCCCGCCCCGAATAGTTACCGGTGCCCCGTGAAGCACTGCTCCGGGCAATGCGACAATACCTGCCTTGATGTGGGCATGGACCTCGTCGACCGTCAGTCCGTTGGTGCTTATGCGGCCGTGATTGTGGAGCCGGTGTTGAGTGCGGCGGGCATTATCGAACTGACCCCGGAATACCTGAAAGCCCTGAAGGCACATTGCGATGCCCGGGGGCTGCTGCTCATTTTTGATGAGGCTCAGACCGGCGTTGGGCGGCTGGGCGATAATTTTGGGTTCGAGCAAAGTGGGGTAGTGCCCGATTTCCTTACCCTCTCCAAAACACTGGGTGGAGGGCTGCCGCTTTCTGCGGTGATTACCAGTGACGAACTTGAGCAGGACTGCTACGACAAAGGCTTTATCAGTGTCACCTCTCACGTATCCGATCCTTTGCCCGCTGAGGTGGGCGTGACGGTGCTGTCCATTCTGGTGGAAGAAAAAATGCAGGAACGCGCTCAGAAAATGGGAGATTACCTCAAAAAAGGGCTCGAAGCGTTGCAGGAGCGCTACGACTGCATAGGGGATGTCAGGGGCAGGGGGTTGTTGCTGGGGATGGAAATTGTGAAAGACCGGGTATCCAAAGTGCCGGACCCCGAACTGGGCAGCAAAATTGCAGAGCAGTGCCTGAAAAACGGGCTGAGCATGAATATCGTCCGGATCAAAGGCTACGGAGGGGTATTCCGCATTGCTCCTCCGCTGACCATTACACAGGAGGAGCTTGACCTGGGACTGCGTATTCTGGACCGGTCTGTCCGGGAGGTTTTAGGTTTTTGAGCCAGGTGGAGGTGATTTGTGACGTTTAAACAGTGATAGATTAGGTGATTTGTACTATATTGCCATTGTTGAATGTACATCGCCTAAAATTCTATCAAAATGACAAACGAGCAAATCTTCACTGTGCTTGCTGAGCACCAACTTTTCGAAGGAATTTCAAGGGAAGACCTGCAATGCCTGGCCCGCTCGGCAAGGCTGCGGTCTTACCATAAGAATAGCCTGGTATTTGACCAGTCTGACCAGAAAATGCGGCATTTCTTCCTGATTCTCGAGGGCCGGTTCGAGTTGCACCTTCAGAACTACCACAACAAAATCATGCACCCCGGTGAAGTCTTTGGCGAGGTGGCATTCTTCAGCAACGAGCACCGGACTGGCAGTGTGGTTGCCCTGGACAAATCCAGGCTACTGGCTTTCCCCCGTTCTGTATTCTTTGAACAGGAAGCGCTGTCGGCAGAAGCCAAAGTCAATATCCTGCGCCGTCTGACGAATCAGATCATCAGTTACCTTTCTCACAACCTGCAGCGTTCGTCGGCTGTACTGGCCAGCCGGGGCGAGAATATCAAAGTGGAGTTCAAAGCTTCCTACAATCGTAGCTCCGGTGCAAAGGCTGTTATACTCAGAACGGTAGCTGCAATGCTCAACTCTGAAGGCGGCAGTATACTGCTGGGCATTAAGAACGACGGAGAAGTACTCGGGCTCAACGGCTTGGATACGGAGTCGCTGGACCAGGCCGTGACGAGCCTGATCAACCATATCCTGGACAAGCTGGGCAAAGAGCACTGTGACCTTATTGATGTGTATGGAGATGAAATTGATGGGAAAACCATCCTCCGTATCGACTGTACGCCCAGCAAGGTACCTGTATTTACCCCGGTCGCATTGCCTCCACCCGCTACCAACGGTAAGGCGAAATCAAAAAAGCAGAAGGGCAAAAAGAAGCAACCCAAAGCGCCTATCCGCTATGAGTATGTGTTCTTCCGGCGTACCGGCCCGTCGAACACCACGCTGAAAAACCGCGACCTCGTGCCCTACCTCAAAAAGCGTTTCTTTCTGCCCGAAGAAGTACCTGTCTCGAATGGATAGGGTAACCGCAAAAAAAAGGGAAGCCGAAACGGCTTCCCGAAATATTGAATCGATATTTTGTCGATTCCCCCTTGCTCGTTGTTTTGTGTTACCCTGGGTTAGATGGGTTGCACTTTCATTAGTAGTGCTCTAAACAACTGTTGATACAAATATAGGAGGCGCTGTGAAGAAATGTGTTTGAGCATGTTGCATCCTTGTACAATTATGTTGCATCAGCGGGTTTTTTCCTGAAAATCAGGCTTTTCTATGGGCCTCGCTGGGAGGATAGCCATACTTTTCCTTAAATTTGGTGGCAAAGTACTGAGGGCTGGCAAAGCCCACTTTATGGCTGACTTCTCCAATGGAGAGACCAGGTTGGCGAAGCAGTTCCAGGGCTTTCTTCAACCGGTAGTTGCGCAGGAACTCCGACGCGGTCTGGCCCGTCAGCGCTTTAAGCTTGCGGTGCAGCTGAGACCGGCTGAGCAGGAGGGCATTGCTCAGTTGCTCAACGGAAAACTGCTCATCGGTAAGGTGGTCTTCTATTGCGGCGTACGCTTTTTGCAGGAACTCATGTTCGAGCTCCGATACAGCGGGTGCAGCTGCCCCTTCACTTTCTCCCTTAAAGTATTGCTGCAGCCGGGCGCGCTGTTCCAGCAAATTGTGGATTTGAGCCATCAGCTCCTCTGCGTAAAAAGGCTTGGACAAATAGGCATCTGCTCCGGTTTTGAGCCCGGTCAGCCGGCTCTTGAGCGCAGATTTGGCCGTCAGCATCACCACAGGAATATGGCTGGTACGAATGTCCGCTTTCAATTGAGCCGTCATGGCATAACCATCTAACCGTGGCATCATCACATCGCTGATGATGATATCCGGTTGGGTAGCAGTGGCCATCTGCAGTCCTTCAATGCCATCCTGTGCAGTAGACAAGTCAAATTCTTTGCCAAGGATGCTGCACAAAAAGTCCCGGAGGTCTTTATTGTCTTCCACGATCAGAATCGAATGCTCCTGTTCGGCAGCGGCAGGAGCGGATGGCTCAGCTGTTTCTCCGGTAATACTACTGCCATCTGCAACTGTTTCACCAGACAAAGCGATATACAGTGGAAGCTCAAGGGTAAACCGGGACCCTTTACCGGGCTCACTGCTCACGCGGATATTGCCGCCAAGCTTTTGTGCCAGCTCGTTGCAAAGGGCAAGCCCAATGCCTGTCCCCCCTGCGGAACGGGTGGAGGAGTCATCCACCTGGTAAAACCGGTCAAAGATGCGCTCGTGGTGCTCCGGGGCAATACCCGGGCCCGTATCCTCCACACTGATTTCGACTTTTTGGTGGTCGGGCATACCGGTTGCTGAGACGGTAATCTCACCGCCATCGGGGGTGAATTTCAAGGCATTCGACAGCAGGTTGTGCACGATTTTACTCACCTTTTCTGTATCAATTTCCACCCATTTCAGATGGGCGCGCCCGGTGATTTCCAGCTCAAGCCTGATGGCTTTGTCCTGAGCTGCGCCTTCGTAATCCTTCAAAATAGAGATCAGCAGCTGATTCAGGTCGGCCTGTTGCAGCTTTACGGACATCAGCCCCTCTTCCAGCCGGTTGATGTCTAACAGCTGATTGACCAGTTGGAGCATGCGCTCACTGTTGCTGATGATCAGCTTTGCCCAGTTTTGCCCGTTTTTATCTTGCAGTATTGCCCCAAGCCGTCTTGCCGGTTCTAAAATCAGCGTGAGCGGAGTGCGGAATTCATGAGTGATATTGGAGAAAAAGTTGGACTTCATCCGGTCCAGTGCGGCGAGGCGTTCTGCTTCCCGTTGCTCGTAGACCAACTGTGTCTTCAGGCGGTCCCGGTTGACCTGGAACCGGTAGGCAGAGTAGAATAGCGTAAAAAACAACGCCAAATACGCGAGATAGGCCCAGTCGGTGGCCCACCATGGAGGGCTAATTGTGATTTTCAATACCACGGGTGCTGCACTCCAGGTATCTTCATTATTGGCGCCCCATACTTTAAAGGTATACTGCCCGGGCGTAAGGTTGGCATAGGCTACTTCCCGCCGGGTCCCTGCATCAACGGGGGCATCATCCAGCCCAACCATCTGATACCGGTACCGGTTGTTTTGGGATGCTGCGTAATCCAGGGCTGCAAACTGGAAAAAGAGCTGGTCCTGATGGTGCCTGAGCTCAATGTGTTCGACGAGCTCAATAGGCTTGAGGGCATTGGCATCCTCAACGGCTTCCCGCCAGGGCTTATTATTAATGTTCAGCCCGGTAAGGTAGACCTTTGGGGGCAGGCTGCTTAGTTGAACCTCTTTGGGGTGGAAAACATGCACGCCATTGACCCCTCCGATCAGGAAACGCCCGTCCCTGGCCCGGTGGTAGGATGAGGTGTTGAACTCATTGCTTTGCAAGCCATCGGCAGAAGTATAATTCTTGAAGGTGCCCTTTTCAGGGTGGTATTTGGACAGCCCGCGGTTGGTGGTGACCCAAAGGTGGCCTTCTTCATCGGGCAGCAGGCCGTAGGCGACATTATTGGGCAGCCCTTCTTTCGTTGTAATGGCTTTAAAGCCCCCTGTCTGGGTATCAAATTGGTTTAAACCGCCACCCTTTGTGCCAATCCAGAGCGTATTGGCTTCCCCGGGGCGCTTGCAAATGCTGAGGACATAGTTTTCGCTGATACTCTGAGGATTGTTGATGTCAAAATCATAAACCCGGTGGTCAAAGCTGTCTGCAGCGGTGCGTTGCAGGCGCAGCAGCCCATACTGCGTACCTGCCCAAACGACGTCCGATGCGGCTTCGTAGTGAAAGGCCGTGATGGCTGCATTTTCCTGCCGCTCGTCAAACCAGCCTGACATAGCGTAGTAATGGTAGGTTTCTGTATCGGGTTGGAAAATGACCAGTTGCCCATCCCTGCTGGAGAACCAAATATTGCCTTCACGGTCTGTAAGCATCGGAGAATCGGGGTTGGGCTTGCAGGTATAGGGGTAGGATTGGACTTCCCCCGTTCGTTCATTGATTTTTACCAGAGCCGTTTGTTTTTCAATAATCGGGTAGTGAAACCAGAAAATATCAGGCTCCGGGTTGAGGACCCAGGTAGCTTTCTCTATCCATGAAGGGAAGGCGGCAGGCAGTTCATAATTTCCGCTGTCCGGGTCCAGGACTCTGAGTGAAACAGCTACCCACACCCAGCACCTGCCGTTTAGGTCGGTATACAATTGCCGGGTACTGGTGCCGGGCAATAAGTGGTTAAAGCGGGAATTGGATGGGTTGTATTTCCGGATACCGTAGCCATTGGTGCCCAGCCATACCACCCCTGTACGGTCCACGTACACAGTGGGCGTGAAATAGGCATCTTTGGTTGTGAACAGAATTTCAAGTTGCGCATCCCGGCTTCGCCCGGGGTGGATTTTATACAGCCCTGCCGAAACGCCCCATACCGTGCCTGCTTTGTCGATGGTTACATCAGGCAGGAAGCCCTGCAGCTTTTCGGGAAGCGGGATGTCCCAGCTTTTGCCTTCGTGGTAAATTATTATCTCCTGGTTGGTCGGCATGATCAGGTATCCATCCCTGGTCATTTTTATGCTGCGGAAACCAAAGGGGATGGCTATGCTAAGCGCCTGAACTTCATCTGACATCTCTTCCCATTCCTGATAGTTGTTCCGGTCCAGCCTGAAAAGCCGGTTGCTGATGGCAAAGTAGAGGGTGTCGGATATGGTGGACAGGCAGGTGGCAACACTGCTAAGGTTGGGGTTTGGGACCGGCTCGATGGGGTAGCTTTTGATTCTGCTGCTGAGTTGGGCCTTTTCCAATCCTTCCCAAAGGGCTTCGCCTTCAGGGACGACGAGCCGGCATAAGCCCCTTCCGGTGCCTACCCAGAAAATGCTGTCATTTTGCTGCTCGACACTGAATACGCGATTGGAATTCAACCCACGGCCAGATTGCTCTTCGTAGCCGAGTTTGTAAAAGCGGGCTCTTGTGCGGTCAAAAACATTGAGCCCGTTGTTGTGCGTGCCGACCCATATCCGGCCAAAGGAATCTTCAAATAGCACATTCACCACATGCCCGGAGAGCGAAAAGGAATCCGCAGGGAAATGGCTGTACAACTTAAAATCATAGCCATCATAGCGGTTGAGGCCATCTTTGGTGGCGAACCACATGAAGCCGAGGCTATCCTGAAGGATGTCATGTATCATGCCCTGCGTCAGCCCATCCTCAATGGTCAGTTCATCGAGCTTAACGGTCTGTGCATACTTGGTTGTCAGGCTAGCCAGCAACAAGAATATTATAACAGTGAGGCTCTTCATCAGGTTAAAAATAGCGATTTTATTTTTCGGGAAGCCCTAAAGAGGCAAGAATCCGGATTAACAGCTCGTTAACAAAACTTCAATGCTGATTAACGGGAGCTTCTCTAGCATTCCCTACCTTTGTAATTGTGCAAAAAAAGGGAATTGACCGGGAGAACTATTTACAAAACCCATTGTTCCCACTTTTAATTTAAATCCAAAACTAAAGTAAAATGTTGAAGCAAATCAAAGTTCTGATCTTCGCCCTGTTGGCGGTAGGTTTTGTAGCAAGCTGTAACAACAGCGAAAGCGCAGCTCAGGAAGAGGCGCGTGAGGACCTGTCCAACAATACTGTACAGCCTGCCAACCAAGCTGCTGCCCAGCCTGCTGCTGCTCAGCCCGCTGCTCCTGCCGGCCCTACGACAACCATGACCTTTGAAGAAACAGAGTTCGACTTCGGTACAGTCAATGAAGGCGAGAAAGTTTCTCACACTTATACTTTTACCAACACTGGTGACGAGCCACTGATTCTCAGCAACGCTAAAGGCAGCTGTGGTTGCACTGTGCCAAGCTGGCCACGTGAGCCAATCGCTCCAGGTGCTACCGGTGAAATCACTGTTGAGTTCAATTCTAAGAACAAGAAAGGCAAGCGTAACCAGAAGGTGACCATTACTGCCAACACCAACCCACCACAGAGCTTCATCTACCTGAAGGGTGATGTAACGCCTGCAGCTGGTGGTGATGCTACTCCGGCAGTAACACAATAAGACTTAAGGACTTTTAAAAGTCAAATAAACAAAGAGGCCCGCAAATCCGTATGGTTTTGCGGGCTTTCGTATTTTTGCGGCATGAAGAACTACCTCTCGCTGGTCAAATTCAGCCATACCATCTTTGCCCTGCCATTTGCGCTGCTGGGCTTCTTTCTGGCCACTCTGGAATCGGGGCAGCAGCTTAGCATCCGGTTGTTTTTCCTGGTTATCCTGTGCATGGTTTTCGCCCGGAGTGCAGCTATGGCTTTCAACCGCTACCTCGACCGGGACATAGACGGGAAAAACCCCCGCACCGCCACCCGGGAAATCCCCGCTGGCGTGATCTCGCCCAAAGCTGCCCTGGCTTTTGTCCTCATCAATAGCCTGCTTTTCATTGCGACGGCCTGGTTTATAAACGAACTGTGCTTCCTGCTTTCACCGGTAGCACTGCTGGTCATTTTAGGCTATAGCTATACCAAGCGGTTTACCTTCCTTTGCCACTTTGTGCTTGGGCTGGGGCTCTCCCTCGCACCGATCGGAGCCTATCTTTCTGTTATCGGTCAGTTTGACCTGATCCCGGTATTGTATTCGGGCGCTGTTTTGCTGTGGGTGTCCGGCTTTGATATCATTTATGCTTTGCAGGACGATGACTTCGACCGCTCCCTGTCCCTGAACTCTGTGCCGGTAAAAATGGGCCGCCCGGGCGCACTTCGCCTTTCGAATCTGCTGCACGCCGGAAGCGCCGCTTTTGTGCTCGCTGCGGCCTGGCAACTTCAGTCGGCTTACCCGGAATTTCAGTGGCTGCATTGGCTGGCTTCGGCAATTTTCCTGGGGCTGCTGTTCTATCAGCACACCCTGGTCCGCCCGGATGACCTCAGCAAGGTGAACATCGCTTTCTTCACCACCAATGGCATTGCCAGCCTGCTGTTCGGCGGATTGGTCATTCTGGATATTTACCTGTAAGCTCTATTCCTGTCTCCGCTCTCCCGGGTTCACATGCCTGGCTTTGATGCGGGCGCCTTCCTGCTGAGCCGTCTGACTGTTCTTGAGCCCCCAAAGCTGATCGCTGGCATGGCGCATGGCTTTTTTCAGGTCCACCATCGGATGGGGGTAGTCTTTCCCCAGCTCAAAGCCAAGGAATTGAAGTTCAAGGGGCGGAATCTCCCATGGGGCGTGCACGTACTCATCGGGCAGCTTTGCCAGTTCCGGCACCCATTGCCGGATAAAGTCTCCGTGTGGGTCATGCTTGCGGGAATTGAACACCGGATTGTAAACACGTATGGTGTGAATGCCGGTAGTACTGGACTGCATCTGAAATTGGGGGTAGTGGATACCGGGCTCAAAGTCCAGAAACTGCCTGGCCAGATGATGCGCCCCTGCCTGCCAGGGCTGCCATAGCGTATGGGTGAGAAAGGAGACCAGCATGGCCCGCATCCGGAAGTTGATATAGCCGGTGCCATTCACACAGCGCATAGCGGCATCTACGAGCGGAAAGCCCGTTTGTCCGGTTTTCCAGGCCTCCACTTTGGCGGCATCGGTTTCGGTACGCAAGTGGTTGAAGGCGGGGTTGAAATTCTCAAACTCTATGCGGCACTCGCTTTCAAATTTCTGTATAAAGTGGTCGCGCCAGCGCAGGCGGGACAGGAAGTTGTTGAGGTCCCGTTTGTCCGTCACCAAATGCCGGTGCTGCCAGCTGTACTGATAAGCCTGCCGGAGGCTGATGTTGCCCCAGGCCAGATAGGGGGAAATCCGGCTGCAGGACCGGCGGCTGGCTAATGGTTTGGAGATCATCCGGGAGTAGCCGTTCACCCTTTCACCCTTGAAAAAGCTGCGCAGGTACCGCCAGGCATTGCGTTCCCCGCCAGGCTGAAAGGTGGCATCGGGTGCCTTGTATGCCTCGGGAAGAGGTGGCCCGGCAAGCTCCTCCTGCAAAGCTTGGGGAAGCTCCACCAAATGCAGCTTCCCAACCGGGCAGGCAGGTACAGGGGCTTCAATGTAGTCATACCACTGTTCGCGCCACCCGTCCCGGTTGGGGCGCCCTCTTTGCACGCCTGAGAATGGAAATTCCTTCCAGTTGATGCCCTGCTCCTTAAACCATTTGGCACAGGCTATATCCCGGTCAAAGGTGGCTTTTACGCCGATTTCCTCATGGCTGTAAACGTTGCGCACTTTATAGTGCATACACAAATCCTGGAACAAGGGGAGGACTTCCCGGTGCGCAATAAGGATAGGGCCGGGCAAGCGGGCTGCCATGCACTGCAGGGATTGCCAGACAAAGCGCCAGTGCCGGTTACTGTAGTCGGCGTGCCGCTGCAAACCGGGCTCAAAGCAAAAAAGCAGCAATAGCGGCCGCCCACCTTTGGCCGCTGCTTCCAAAGGCGGATGATCGTGCAGGCGCAGGTCGCGCTTCAGCCAGACAATGTCTATTTCGGTTTTGCTTTGCTCCACAATCCAATTAACAGAGCGGCTTCAATTTTGTTACTCCAAAGCAGTTGGCGGGAGCCGATTTGCCGCTGTACGTGACTAGCACAAAATATTTTTACAAATCGCAGACAGTGGCTCAAGTATTTGAAAACTAGTTGGTTATGACTTTTTTAGGCTAAAAAAAATCAGGGCTGGCGGTTGATTATAGCAAAAAAGTCCGCTCGCGGGAACCCTTGCCGTTTATTTTGATGTTTAGGTGGTTGTTAATCCAATATTAATTCTGTTTTATTTTTCAAAAACCGTACACCGTATGGTTTGGGGAATTTGTATTTTAGTCAAAAATCCACCTAATTCATGAAATGGCGAAAACTTAACGGCGAAAGAATTGAGTTGCCCATCAAGGAAGCGGTAGAGAAAACGATTCTTCGGGAGAAAGCCGCCGGGCACCGCCTCAAGGTCTGCATCGGTTCGGATTCTCAGGTGCGGGGCACGCACATTGAATTTGCGACTGTCATTGTTTTTCTGCGCGAAAAGAAAGGCGGCTTTATGTTCATCCACAATACGCGGGAACGGGCCGGCATGGGGCTGCGCGAGCGTATGATCACCGAGGTGGCCAAGTCAGTAGAAGTGGCCTACAGCCTTTGTGACTTGCTGGACAAGCACAACGTAGAACTGGAAGTCCACGCCGATATCAATACCGACCCTGAGTTCCAGTCCAATGTGGCGCTCAAGGAGGCAATGGGCTATATCCTGAGCATGGGCTTTGTTTTCAAAGCGAAACCCAATGCTTTTGCCAGTTCTTCCTGCGCCGACAAAGTCGTATAATCTAACCCGGGCCCCTCGCCCGGGTTATTTGTTTCTGGGGTCATCGAATAATTTTCATGGCATTTCATTAGGTTTTATCCAAGAAAAGGAAGATTTCACCAGCTGGCTGTAATGACCTGTCCGTTAAACAACCAATATTTTATATCTTTCCTGCAAAAACCAGCACCTATGACGCCGTTTATCGCAGAATTCATTGGGACCTTTTTGCTCATCTTACTGGGTAATGGCGTGGTCGCCAACGTAGTGCTACAAGATACGAAAGGGCAAAGCGGTGGCTGGATTGTCATTACGGTGGGCTGGGCCATGGCCGTTTTCGTGGGCGTCCTGGTAGCACAGGATTACAGCGGCGCGCATATCAATCCGGCGGTAACGGTGGCCCTGGCGGTGGGCGGAAAGTTTGCCTGGTCGAAGGTGGGAGGGTATGTGCTGGCACAGGTGCTGGGTGCGGCTGCGGGTGCGAGTTGCGTATGGCTGACCTACATTCAGCATTACCGCAGCACGAAAGACCCTGTGCTCAAGCTGGCCACCTTCAGCACCATCCCGCAAATCCGCCACAACGGCGCTAATTTATTCTCAGAAGTCATCGGCACCTTTGTGCTCCTGGTTGCCGTTTTTTTCCTAACGGGGCCCAACATTCCGGTAGGTGACCCGAGCCGTCCGGTAGGGCTGGGCTCTTTGGGGGCGTTGCCAGTAAGCCTTGTGGTACTGGCCATCGGCCTTAGCCTGGGCGGTACCACCGGCTACGCCATCAACCCGGCCCGTGACCTGGGGCCGCGTATCGCCCATGCCCTCCTGCCTGTTTCGGACAAAGGCAGTAGTAACTGGGACTATGCCTGGATTCCAATATTTGGACCATTACTAGGCGGGGCACTAGCGGCATTAGTTTTTGGGCTTTTGCAAACCTAGGTCAAAGCATGAACTAAACTCCAAAATGCAAAACCAATGAAAACGAAACTACTTTTTTTAATTGTCCTTATCATGGGAATCTCCCTGAAATTACTTCATGCCCAAAGCGATGAAAAAAGAGCGCCACGACCCTTTGCAGAGCGCATTTACGGGGAGTATAGCTTTGGGCTGTTCCGGCCTGAACTGACCAATTCGATATCAAACTTAGCGATTGGTTACAGAATCACACCAAACGTCTATCTGGGCATAGAGCATATACCCAGATTTGGCAGCAGTAATATGGGGAATAGCTATGGCGTCAGCAATGGTTGGGGATTACAATCTCAAATCCGCCTGGGCAAATGGTACGCATTTGCTGGCTTTGGATATTTAGGGGACGCTGGTTATGGAGACGATGGACCTCAATGGATCGTCTCTGATGATCCCCCTGACGATTTTTCTTATTACCGCTATGGTATGAAATATTGTTTTAATCAGTGGTTTAGTCTGGGTTTCCAATATGCAGAAAGCGACCATTTTACAGGTTATCGTACGGACGATCCACCGGAAGAGGGGGAGCCTGTCTCCTACTGGAGCCATCAGGTAAAATGTTTTACCATCAATATAGGGGTAATGATTCAGAAGGTGCCTAAAAAAACCCGAAAGGATTAAAAAGGGAAGTTTCGGGCTAATCTTGTGCTTTAACCGTCACATCATAAGGCCCATAAGTGCCCACTACCTCCCCTGGCCAAAAGCAGTGAAACCAGGCATCAAGCCGGTGTTGCCCGGCCTGGAGTGGCATGCCCTCAAATAAGAAACGTTGGGTAACGCTGTCCCGGACAATCATTTCGCGTTGCTCAGTGCCTACCTTTAGGTTTAGACTCCCGTGCCCGGGCAGGGGTTCGTGAAAGAAGAGCTCAAAGTCGTAGCTTCCGGCTTGCGGCACTTCCACCGTCCAATAGCCATGCGCTTCCGGGCTGCTCCACTGTTTGGTGGCCGGGCCTTTCCAGTCATTGCGGTTGAGGCGTACCGGGTAGCCTTCAGGCGTGCGCAGCGCTACCGGGTGTTCGCTGAGCAGGGCAGGGGCTGCCTTCATTTCTGCCTGCCAGTCCAGAAAACGCTCGGACAGTTGCTGCACGACCTCTGGATATTGCCCACTCAGATCTTTGGTCTCGAAGGGGTCTGTGCGCAAATCGAACAGCTCAAAATCATCCGGTGCCTTCTCAAAGCGGTACTTGCCGACTAACTTGAAAGAATCCGTCCGGACTGCCATATTGTGAAACCCTCTGGGATAGCCTCGTTGCCATTGAAAGAACAGGGTGCGCCCACCGGCTACAGTCTCCATTTTGCCTTTCAGGGCAGGCAGCAAACTCTGTCCGTCCAGGATTGCTTTGGGCGTAGTACCAGTCAGCTCAGCAAGGGTGGGAAGCACGTCAATATGGGCCGCAACGCCCGGCACGTCCCGGGCTGCACCAAAACCCTTGGGGAAATGCCAAAATGAGGGCACCCGGATCCCTCCTTCGTAAACGGATCCCTTGCGCCCGTAAAAGCCGGATTTGTAGCGGATTTGTAGCGGTCCGTTATCTGTCAAAAAGATGATCAGGGTATTTTCTGCAACACCCGCCTGCTCTAAAGCATGTTGCAGCCGTCCTACATTCTCATCAATATTGGAGACCATGGCATAGACCTTGCGGGCGGCTTCGATGTCCTTTTCTCTCATCCGTTCAAATTCATTCGACCCCTGAATGGCGAAGGTGTCAAACGGGTAAGGCATGTCACGGTAGCGTTCGTAGGCCTCTTCCGGCACTTCCAGAGGGGTGTGGGGCGCATTGAAAGCCAGGTACAGGAAAAAGGGTTGTTCGCCCCCGGCTTGGACAAAATCTATTGCGGCATCCGTAAAAACATCGGAGCAATAGCCCTCTGCCTGCACCACTTTGCCATTGCGTTCTAATAATGGATCAAAGTAGCTTTGCCCCTTGCGGCTGAAATTCCCGTAGCGGTCACCGGGCTGTTCCAGCCCGCCGGCAGTGTGGACAAGGGCCTCATCAAAGCCCTGATCATTGGGGCGGTAGGGATAGTTGTCCCCAAGGTGCCACTTGCCAAAAGCGCCGGTCCGGTAGCCCGCCGTTTTGAGCAACTCGGCAATGGTTTGTTCTTCCGCTGCCATCGTCGCGCCACCCGCATAGGTGTCATAAACGCCGGTTCTCAGCCCATAGCGCCCCGTCATAAGACTGGCCCGGGTGGGGGCACAGACCGGGGAGACGTAAAACTCGGTCAGCCGCACACTGTGCCGGGCCAAACTGTCAAGCACCGGGGTATGGATTAAAGGATTTCCATGATACCCCAGGTCGCCATGCCCCTGATCATCGGTGAGGATGAGGACGATGTTAGGCGGCGTGCTGGTTTCTATCGGTGCAGCCCTCCAAAAAGCCATTGGAAAAAGGGCAAGAACGAGCAAGGAGATAATCTGCGGCATAAGTCAGCTGGGTTTCAATTCTGATTATTCGATCACCTAAGACTATGTTTGGAACGGGTTCGTCATGAAAATCAAGGAATTGTGGTTCTGGCTAAATCTTTTTTAGCGCGTTTGGCGGGTCAAATAAGCTAAAAAAGATGACGCCAGAGCCTGCCCCGCATTTCAGCGGGGTTCATAAGT
>JANSXW010000160.1 GCA_024742755.1 bacterium
ACTGTCGAAACGAAATATCAGTATCAAATACGAAGTAGAGGATTTAATGGATGATTTGAAAGCAATGGAAGCTTACAAACAAAAGCTAAACAAGTAAAATTCGGTTATGGTCGTTATTAGCGACACTACTACAATTACCAACCTTATTCAGATTAATCTGCTTGATATACTTCCAAAGTTGTATAATGAGGTACTAATACCAGTGGCAGTCCACAACGAGCTTTTAAGATTTGATGATCAAAAAACAATTATTAATTCCAGCAATTGGCTTAAACCTCTTGAAGTTGAGCGTACTCAGCACTTAGTATCTCTGTTAGAAAGTTTAGATAAGGGGGAGGCAGAAGCTATTGCTCTGGCTATAAACCTACAACCCGATTTTTTAATCATAGATGAAAGAGCTGGAAGGAAGATTGCGAAAGAATATGGCATACCCATTATTGGATTGCTCGGTATTCTAATGCTTGCTAAACAACAGGGCCTGATTGAAAATGTAAAAACGCCTCTTGATTCTCTAAAGGATGAGGTTGGGTTTAGGATCTCTAAAAGCCTCTATGATTTCGTCTTATCTGAAGTGAATGAGAGATAAAAACTACATAATCTCTCGTCGGGAAAAAAACATTTCTCAACAGGCGCTAGGAGTAGTCCGCTTAATTCTGACAAGCTCTCGGAAATTTTCCCGCGTAATGACCTTTGCCCCTGCCAATTTTTTGCCGGATGAGTGCCTTTAGTGTTCTTTCTATCATGCTTAAGCATATCAGAAAGCAAGGTCAACGCTCTTTTTATTATGGTTTAGCTATTGCTATCTTCCCCAAAGCTGGCATTGCTCCCTGCTTCGGACAATGAAAACGGCACTCAGGCTAAGGAGGTACTGCTCCTGCAAACCCCAAAACGGTGTACGCCCTGCCTGCCTGCACCCCTGCACTCGAACCTCTACCCGGCAGATTCGTTCAAAAGGCGCACCAAAACCAACGCTCCTATGAATGTCGCGCAAAAACTGATTGATGCCCACCTTGTTGAAGGCGAAATGAAACCCGGCACGGAAATCGGCCTGAAAATCGACCAGGCTCTACAGCAGGACGCCACAGGCACGCTCGTGATGCTGGAACTGGAAGCCATGGGGCTCGACAAAGCCCAAACGGAGGTGGCCGTGCAGTACGTGGACCACAACCTGCTACAGGGCGACCACAAAAATGCCGATGATCACCTCTTCCTGCAATCCGCTGCTGAAAAATACGGTTACTGGTTTAGCCGGCCCGGCAATGGGGTCAGCCACCCGGTACACATGGAACGCTTTGGCAAACCTGGCAAAACCATGGTGGGCTCCGACAGCCACACGCCTGCCGCCGGGGCGCTGGGCATGCTGGCCATTGGCACCGGAGGGCTGGACGTGGCGGCTGCTGTTGCAGGCAAGCCTTACTTCGTCAAAATGCCCAAGGTGATGGGTGTTGAGCTCAAAGGGCAACTGCCGGACTGGGTAAGCGCCAAGGATGTCATTCTGGAAATGCTGCGCCGCTACGATGTCAAAGGGGGCGTAGGCTACATCCTGGAGTACTATGGAGAAGGGCTGAAGTCCCTTTCGGCTATGGACCGCCATGTGATCGCTAATATGGGCACAGAGTTGGGGGCTACGACTTCCGTTTTCCCGGCCGATGAAGAGATAAAGCGTTTTCTGAGGGCGCAGGGCCGGGAGGAGGATTTCTCGGAGCTAAAAGCCGATGCGGATGCCCGGTACGATGCCCAGGAAGTCATTGACCTTTCCGAACTGGAGCCACTAATCGCCAAGCCAAGCAGCCCGGGCAATGTGGTGCCGGTACGGGAAGTGGCTGGCCAGCCGGTACATCAGGTGGTGATCGGCTCGAGTGCCAACCCGGGCTTGCGGGACTTTTGGGTGGTTTCTGAAATCGTGAAAGGACAGATGGCTCACCCCGATGTATCTTTCGACATCAACCCGACTTCCCGGCAATTGACCGAGAACCTGTCGCGGACGGATGGCTTTTTCAACCTCCTGCACGCCGGAGCCCGCTTTCACCAGTCGGGCTGTATGGGCTGTATTGGCATGGGACAGGCACCCGCCAGCGGGAAAATCAGCCTGAGGACCATGCCCCGCAACTTTCCGGGCCGATCGGGCACCCTCGATGACCAGGTGTACCTCTGCAGCCCGGAGACGGCCGCTGCCGCTGCACTGACTGGTCAGATCACCGACCCCAGAGACCTGGAAACAGAGATGGGAATTGCCTACCCGAAGTACGAAGCTCCGGACCAGCAAATCATTAACGAACAAATGCTGGTTGCCCCTTCCCAAAACTGGCATGATACCGATTTGGTAAAAGGGCCCAATATCAAATCTCTGCCTACTTTCGATCCTTATCCGAATGCCTACGATGCACCGGTACTGCTGAAGATGGGGGACAATATCTCTACTGATGAAATCCTGAAAGCCGGAGCAGAAGTCCTGCCCCTGCGGAGCAATATCCCGGAGATTAGCAAGTACAGCTACATCGTAATTGATGACTCTTTTTATGAACGGGCAAGAGATGCCCAGGCTGCCCATCCGGGGCACATCGTGGTAGCCGGTGAGAATTACGCACAGGGCTCCAGCCGGGAGCACGCCGCTTTAGCACCGAAATACCTGGGCCAGTTGGCGGTGATCGCGAAAAGCTATGCCCGGATTGGCTGGCAGAATCTGGTCAACTTCGGCATTCTTCCGCTGGAATTCATACACCCTGAAGACTACGATGAAATAGGGGAAGGAGATATGCTCGCTGTGACTTCCGCCCGCGAGTCGATTCAGTCGGGCGATGACATACACATCCGCAACCTCACTCAAAACACAGACATCGCTTGCCGGCATAGCCTGAGTGGGCGTCAGGTGGAGGTCTTGCTGAAGGGTGGGATTATCAATTACTTCAAAAAATAAATGGGCCTAACGGGGCTTCTTCAGCCCTTGCAAGGTGCAACGCCCTAAAAGAGAGGACGGGCATGGAACCGACTGTTAGCAATGGTCTTCATCCACGCCCGCAACCCTCCTTATCTTGCAATAACCAATTTCTTCATTTGAATGCCCTGCCGGGTGCGTACCGATAGATAGTACAGCCCTGCGGGCAGATGGTGGAGGTCAAGTGTGTGGCTGCCTGTATTGTGGGGCAGGCTTGCTTCGTGCAGTAGTTGCCCATTCTGGTTGTACAAGGAAAGCTGACTGGCTTCCTCAAAACGCAGCTCAAAGGTGCCTTCACCCGGATTGGGGAAAAGCTGAAGGTCAGGCATATGCCCCATTTCTGCTGTACCACTCAGGAAATCTATTTCCGCTGTAACTTCCGATAAACAACCCGAGGCATCCGTGACGGTCACCGTGTAAATGCCGGCCGGCAGGTCAAAGAGGTCTTCCGTGGTGGCCCCTGTGCTCCAGTCAAAGGTATAAGGTGGCAATCCGCCCGTCACGATCAGGTCAATGCCGCCCAGGGTGTCGTCTACCTGTGGCAGAGCGTCTACTACGATGTTGAGGCAGGCCGCGAGGCTCCAGATTTCACTGCCGCGCAGCCCGTCATTGGCGGCGAAGTAGAGCTTATCGTTGAAAAGCGTAAGTGAGGTAGGATCACCATCGCGTACCCCCGGCCGTATGTCGGCAATAATAGCGAAGGTACTGTCAGCGGCATCGTATTCCCAAAATTCGCGACCGTAATCCTCCGTGTAAGCGGAGCAATACAGCTTATCATTGAAGACGACCAAGTCTCTGGGATTGCTTGAGCCGGAGGTGATGTCTTGTGTGAGGCTCACCTCACCCGTTGCCGGGTCGTACACGAGCAATTCTGTGCCCTGACTGCTGCTCAGGCGGCCGGAGAAGTAGATTTTGTCCTGATAAAAAGTGATGTACTCGGGGTATAAATTCCCGCTGATATCTGTGAGCAGCGTAACTTCATCGGTGGCTGGATCGTAGCGGAACAGCTCAAAGCCGGCATCGGGGTGATTCCCCCTGAAGTAGAGGACGCCATCCTTCTCGACCATATCCTCCGGGCTGCCATCAAGGGGGCCGGGATGGATATCGGCAACGAGTTCTATGGCATTGGTGGCACTGTGGTAGCGCCTTAGTTCGTAGCCCGACACGCCATCGTCCGCCCGGAAGTAGAGCGCACCGGCACAAACGATCAGCCCTTCCGGATTGGCATCTTCCTCTCCAGGATAGAGGTCGGCTATGACTTCGAAAGTATTGGTTGCCGGGTCGTAAGCGTGTAGCTCATCACCCAGTTCCTCGTTGTAAGCTTTAAAAAACACCCGCCCATCGTAGGCCACCACATCGGTGATATGCCCCGTATGGCTGGGGGTGGAAAAGGCCGTGGCTTCAATCTGCCCGGTGGCATCGTCATAGCTCAACAGCCCGTAACCGCTATCCGGGTGAATACCGGAGAAGTAGAGCTTCCCAGCCTGTACTGCGAAATTATCGGGCCGCAGGCTGCCCGGGGTATCAGAAAGGAGCTCAGTAGCACCGGTAGCCGGATTGTAGACCCAGATTTCCCGCCCGCTGTTGGCTTCATCTGCACCGAAATACAGCTTGCCGCTGTAGGCCGTAAAACCGTAGGGGTCGGAACCGATTGTGGTGGTATTGATATCGGCAGCGACCTCAATTTCCGTACTGCCAGCGGTATGGGTGAGCAATTCATCGCCTACCTCAGGATGAAGCCCGGAAAGGTAGAGGGTGTTGCCGGTATTGTACTCGATGGTTATGTAGGTAGGAACGCCATCGCCGTCCAACTGAGCGATTTCTGACACCATGTCGGTGCCTTTGTCATAGGCATACAGGTAGCGGCTGCTGAGGTCCTGCCCGGCAATGAAGTACAACTGCCCGTTGAATGGCGTGAAACCAGCCGGGGAGGCATTGCCATCCGGGTTGAGGTCGGCCACAAGCTCTACCTGATTGGTTTGGGTATTGAAACGGCGCAGCTCTGTGCCCCAGGCCAGGTCACGGGCAGAGAAATACAGATCGCCCTCAAAAGGGGTGAAACCAAACGGGCTGCTGCTTGCCGGGCCCGTGTAAATTTCCGGCAAATCCAACAGGGTATTGCTGGCGATATCGTACGCATAGAACTCATCGCCCATGCCCGACACGAAACCCCGGAAAAACAAACGCCCGTCCATGTGGGTCAGCAGGTTAATGCTGGGGTAAAGGTCATTCGGGCTTTCGTAGGCCACATTCTCCACCACGCCGCTTACCGGGTCGAGGCGCCACAACCGGCTATCGCTGATCCCGTCATTGGCAGAGAACCAAATGTGATCGCCCACCGCATTGAAAAAACTAGGCGAACTGTCCCCATCCGGATTCAAGTCATCGACAATCAACTCCTTCGTGGGCAGATGGAGGCGGCCGGGTTCGGAGCCTGCTTCAGGATCTTCAAACCTAAAATACAGCCACTCTCCGTGGAGCATAAGGTTGCCAGGGTTCCTAATCAGGTTGTTCATAGCGTCAGATACGCGCCAAAGCGAGTCGCTTACCGGATCGTATTCGTACAAAAAGGAATCCCCGCCACCTGCGCGGGCCCCGAAGTAAAGCCGCCCCTGAAAAGCAGCCATTTCAGAAATGGCACTGCTTGCATCTAAAGGGTTGATATCTGCAATGAGCGCTGTGGTGCCATTCGCAGGGTCATAGCTGTGCAATTCCCGGCCGTGCTGCCCGTCGTCAGCGGTGAAATAAATTTTGCCATCCAGTTCTGCAAAGTTGCGGGGGTCCGAGCTGGCAGGCTCCTGATTGATATCGCGCTCCAGGGTCAGCTGGGCGGAAGCCGACAAAACGATCAGGCAAAAAACAGTGCTCAATAGTGTCTTCATCAGTTCTTGGGGAATGATTAGACGCCAAAGATACCGCCTGCTATGCTGCCCTTTCTATAGGAATTCATAGAGGTGCTGGCCGGGCGGGTATTTTTTGTTGGGTACTACCAGGCCCAGGTGCCGGGGCCGCCTTTGAACGGGCCGACAATTTTGGAAGTGATCCACCCGCCGTAGAAGTCGCCTTCCTGTGCCTGTACCCGCTCATCGCCAACGTAGCACTCGTCTACTTTGCTGGGGTAGAAAGCCAGGTAGTCTTTGATGGGCGTGAAGGGCGGCCGCGGGTCCGGATAGCTCCAGGCGGCCTGAGAGACGGAAGCGCCACCTGCCTTCAGGTCCCAGTACCGTGCTTTGCCTTTGAACTCGCAGTGGGTCTGCAATTTTGGGCATAGTTCCAGCACCCCTTCCTTTACATCCTCCGGCGGCAGATAATACACCGGTGGATGGCTGGTTTCCAGCACCCGGTAAGCCCGGTTGGTGGAGGCGATGACCTCGCCCTGGTGTTTGATGGTGATGTGTGCGGAGACCGGTTCCAGCTTAGGCGGGCGGGGATAGTCCCAGACGCTTTCCTGGCCGGGTTTGGGTGGTATGCGTTTCTTATTCATACGCTTGAAACGGGAAAAACAACACTTGGTTGGCCACCGCAACAGGATCTCATGAAAATCACTAGCTTTGCAGGCATCATCATAAGCCGTCGCCCGTGTCCCTACTCAAAAAACTGGCAGGTGAGACCGCCATCTACGGTACGAGCAGCATTCTGAGCCGCTTGCTGCACTTCGTTATCCTGACGCCCTTCCTGACCTACTACTTCACGAAGCAGGAATACGGCGTGGTGACCGACCTCTATGCCTGGGCTGCCCTCCTCCTCGTCATTTTCACCTACCGGATGGAGACCGCCTTTTTCCGCTTTGGCAGCAAGGAATCGGACATGGAGCGCAGTTTCTCCACCGCCGCCATCAGCCTCCTGGCTTCCACGGCTGTGCTGACCATACTTTTCCTGGTTTTTGCCCCCGAAATCGCCCGTTGGCTGCACTACCCCGACCACCCGGAGTATGTCCGCTGGTTTGCGCTCATCATTGCTTTTGATGCCCTGGCGGCTATCCCTTTCGCGCGCCTGCGCCTGGAAAACCGCCCCATCCGCTTCGCGGTGATCAAGACGCTGAATATCCTCGTGAATATCTTCTTCATTTTTTTCTTCCTCAAAATCTGCCCCTGGCTCCTGGAACAAGGGTACGAATGGGCGGGCTGGCTGTACAATCCCGAGCGGGAAATCGGCTACGTCTTCCTGTCCAACCTGCTGGCCAGCGGCTCGGTCCTGCTATTCTTAGCGCCCCTGTTGCTTAAAGCCCAATGGACCTTCGAGGCGGGTCTTTGGAAGCGGATGCTCCGGTACGCTGCGCCGCTCATTGTGGTGGGCGTCGCGGGGATTGTCAATCAGTTTGTGGGCATTCCCCTGCTTAAGGAACTGGCTTCTGATGATATGGACTACAACATCGCCCAGGTCGGCCTGTACGGGGCTGCCGCCAAACTGGCCGTGCTAATGAACCTCTTCACGCAGGCCTTTAATTACGCCGCCGAGCCCTTCTTCTTCCGCAATGCCGCCCGGGAAGACAAGAGCACGCTCTACGCTCAGGTAGGGCAGGGCTTCACCCTTGTGGGCTGCCTGGCTTTCGTGGGCATTATGCTTTACATGGACATCATTCAGTACTACCTCGGAGCTGACCTCAGGGGCGGACTTGCTGTGGTGCCTTTCCTGCTGATGGCCTACCTATTTCTTGGGCTCTACTACAACTTCAGCATCTGGTACAAACTCGCGGACCGGACCATCATCGGCGGGTACATTGCCACTGCCGGTTCTGTGATCACCATCGGGCTGAATGTCTGGCTCATCCCCCGGTATGGCTACCTGGCACCGGGCCTTGCCGCGCTGGCCTGCTACAGCTTCATGGCGGCTGCCAGTTACCTCACCGGGCAGCGGTATTACCCTATCCACTATCCGGTGGGCCGAATGGCGCTGTACATCCTGGGCGCAATTACCGCCTATGCGCTGAGCCTGCTGCTGCAAAAATCCTACGCACCAGGCTTGGCTGCCGGGCTGGCGCTGAATACGGTGCTGCTGTTGGGCTATTTGTCCTTTCTTGCGGTGCTGGAAAGGCAAGGGTTGAAACGGGCATTGAAACAGCTGCGGAAACGTTAGGATGATGCAAAATATCAGCAATTGTGATCATCCAATTGGCTGTCAGGTCGCGACTCCAAAGTCGCCACCTGACTAGGAGTGATATAAAGTGATAAGAGTAAAACTTTTCCCTTATGGATAGCGCCGCTTATTTTCAGCTTGATGAACAGACCGAGGAAAAACTCGAGTTTTACGATGGTAAAGTTTTTCCTGTTGGAGCCCGAACGATCAACCATGCTTTGGTTAGCGGAAATATTTATGCCGGGCTACGTTCAGCACTGAGCTGTGGGAAGGCGAAGTGTCAGGCCTTTGGTAGCCAAGTGCGCATCCACATCCAAGCCGTCAACGCCTACGTTTACCCCGATGCCTCCATTGCCTGCCCGCCCCTGAATACGGTATCAGAGCCCGCAGAAGCCATTGCCAACCCCATCCTGATTGCAGAGGTTTTATCCCCTTCCACCGAAAGTTACGACCGGGGCGGGAAATTTCACCGGTATCGCCAATTGAGTTCCCTTCAGGAGTATGTGTTGATTGACAGCCAATCGTATACAGTGGAAGTGTACCGGCGAAAAGGGGATTTGTGGCAAATTGTAGTCTTCAGCGGGCTCGAACAGGAAGTAGCACTTGGCGCTATCAACGGCAGCCTGAGCATGGAAGCCATTTACAGCGGCGTCGAACTATAGCTTCGGCGTACTGTGGTACACCACTAAAAATCCCAGCAACATCCGCATCGGCAGCGGCACTTCGTCCGACAGTTCATCCACCACAATCCAGTCCCGCAGGTCGCCTTCGTAAGCGGTGTACATCTCAAACCAGCCGTGGCGTTCGCTCCCGATCGCCCAGTCCTCCGCCAGGTTCTGATAGCGGGTACGCAGGGTGACGGTGTGCGTGCCATCGGTGACCCGCCATTCCCGGAAGTTGTTGCGGAAGATCGTCCGGGCCGTAGCGATGGCATTATCGCCCCGGGCTTCCCACTCGTTGGGGTTGTCCGGCCACTTTTGCCGGATGGTGCCTACCCCTTCCCCAATGCGGTACTGCCAGCGGCTCCAGTCGTCCTGCGCCACGGAGGTTAGGCGCAGCTCGCCCCGGCTTTCCGTTTCGGTGGTAAAGATGTCCCATTCTGCAAAGCTGTCATTCCAGCGGGTCGCCATGCCGGTGAGGGCAGCGGTGTCGACCAGAGGTTTGGTGAGGGGCGTTTGGGCGGGGAGGAGAGTTGGGATACTGATAAGAAAAAATAGGATCTGAAAACACTTCATTCCAATTGCTTTTCAAAAGAACGCAAGATAAGCATACTCTATTTTAAAACATATCCAGCCCCCCAGCGAAACACTTGCCGCCTGTTTCCGTAAAACAAACTGTTTATCAGCGAATTACCCTCTTGCCAGTTGTTAAACAATTGGTAGTCCGCTCTTACTAAAGTATCTTTGCGCCCACAATCAAAAAGCCTATGCTCCGTCAGTTCCTGGCCGGGATATTTGAAATCACGCACGGCATTATGCTCACCCTGCTCTTTGCCGGAGCTGTGATCGCGGGGCTGTATGTCTACCAAAACCGCTGGGACGAGGTGTCGGAGCTGCCCGTAGTCCGTGAAATCACTGGCAACTACCGGCAGGGGCTGCAGGCTATCGGCGGGCTCTCCGGACTGGCACTGGAGCGGTATGAAACGGGCGACTTTCAGGCTGCTGGTGCGGATTTAAGCGGACAGTTACCTCAACTCGCCCGCGCATGGGATGCAGATGCCATTCTCCAAAAGCTCCGCTTCTCCAAATCCAAAATGCGGCAGGCGGAAGTCTTCACCCGGTACATCGACCAACATGCAGAAAGTGCCCTGCGCGATATGCTGCTGCACCACGTGCCCGCAAGCGTCAAACTGGCACAGGCCCTGCTGGAATCACGGGCCGGTCAGTCGGGCCTCGCGCGCAACACCAACAACCACTTTGGCATCAAAGCCCGCCCCAATGCCCGGGCCCGCCAAAAGATTCGCGAGCGCCGCTACGCCGACCTCCGCAATCATGAGTTCATACCCGTAGCCCCGGCCATCGGTGCCTGGCGCTTCCACGATGATAATACCTATGACCGCTTCGAGACCTACGAAAAGGTGGGGGACAGCTACGCCCGGCATACGCAGTTGCTCACGCGCGACTGCACCTTCGGGCACACGGGCTGCTACGCCTGGATCTGGGCTGCTTATCCGCCGGGGCAGGAGCACGACATCCGGGAGGCGGCAGCGGCTTTTTACCATAGGTCCGGTATTGCGGCAACCGACTTTTTTGACGGGGACACCCGCGTCCCTTACTACGCCGCCTGTGCTGCCGGGCTGAAGATGGCCGGCTATGCCACAAGCCCTACCTACCATAAAAAAATCACTTATCTCATCGAGACCTATGAGCTGTGGCGCTTTGACCTCGCTTTGCTCAAGGCTTTCGAATAATTTTTCACGTATCAACACCAACATCATGAGTAATCAATACCGAAGCAACAGCAGCCTTAGCAGCCTGCTCAAATTATTGGGGGCCACTTTCGCCCTTATTCTGCTCATCGGCGCACTGGACAAAGCCGGCGTCAAAGTCGTTATGGGAGATAAGCCTGCCTGCAACGCCTACGAAAGCAGTATGCTGCCCCGCACTACCGAACGGGCAGCGGAAGAACGTGCCGACTACAACCCGCCACGGACACCTGATCGCTACCGGCGTTCAGCCACACGGGAAACAGCAGCCCCGGCACGTGAAGGCCTTTCTGCCACTGATATCGACAACTTCCTCGATCAGTTTGCCTCCACGGCCCGCAAGCAGGCGCTGGAGAATGGTGTCCCTGCCGGCATCGCTCTCGCCTATGGCATTGAAGAACTGAAACGCGGGCAGCGCATTGATTCCTGGGATGACTTTCAGGATAAGGTGGCCACCCCTCTGTCCCGCCTCAAGCAGGAAGTGCCCCGGGATGCCCTGAGCCGCTACTTCAAATACTCCGCCAACAGTCAGCGCTGGGCACAGGGGCTGGGCCGTTATTCCCGCTATTCCGAACAGCAACTGATGAGCAATCTGCAGCATTTCAAACTGGAAGCAGAGGATGAAACCGTGACCGAAATCTTACTGCAGCAACCCGAAGATGCGCACCGGGTACAGGAAGTCGCTGACGAAGTGACCGCGAAGATCGTTCATCGTCAAACTAAAGGACGACGTACAGAAACAACCACTGCACAGGCGCCTGAGACCGGCACGAAAGCCTGGCGCAATTTCTACGAAGAGGAAGTCGGCCATGAGGTGGCTAAGGAAATTGCCCGCAAAAAATTGCGCAGCGGGCAGTACATTGGGGAAGCGGACATGGAAGCCCTGATCGAGGAGACCAATCAGGAAACAGAAGCAACGATGCAAAGCAACATCGGGCTGCTGGGCCGGAAGATCAACCGCGGGCATCAGAATGCCGGTCAGAAAACGGACATCACCAACCCGCGCAATGCACAGGCCCGGGAAGAATTGTACCAGCAAAAACTCCGGGAGCAGGGCTATGTGAAGGGCCACAAAAAATAGCGGGGCGGCCACTGTGGAAATAATGGTGTTAATATTTTCATTTTCCGCTACCTTCAGGGATATAAATATAGGATAAATCTTATATTTGTGCCTGTTTCCACACTAGACGACCTGATCAGAGGTGCAAAAGCGCGGCATTTTGCCGAATTTGTACTTCAGCCTGGATAAACACTTCAAGTCAGAAAACCAACATAACAAGCCAGGTTCTTACGATTTATAAAACGTTCACCCCACACCCGGTGGACACAACAAGTATCAGGCGGCGCTACGCTTTCCCTTTGCTGAAAGATAGCAGCGCTTATCAAGATTGAGAACATCCATACTTGTGCCCTGCGGGGCACCGGAGAAAACAAAATGCCCGTTTTTGCGTATAAGCCGCTTACGGTGCTTTTTCCAGGGAGACTGACCTGTGCCAGAGTGGCCTGGTCATGAGCAATTTTGATTTTCAGGCGCTAATTTGCATTAATTATAGCTACTCGATATGAATAAAACATTGATCTACCCATTGGCCATGATCGCCGCCCTTTTCCTGGGGCCGGTAAGCAACTATGCACAGGATATTTTTGACGGGCTTTTTGAAAAAGAACAGCCCCGGTTTTTCGCACAGGTCAATCCCACCTCGGTACCTGGTGAAGTGGAAATGATTTTTCATTTTACCCACAGTAAAGCGGGTGAGGTGGAAGCCTCTGTATGGCTCACTGACCTTGGTGCCAATCTGCAGGACCCGGAAAGCAAAGAGATGGTTAGTGGGTTGCGGGTGCTTGGCAACCGAAAGCGCGACACCCTCCTCATCTCAGGCCTGACCCCGCGCCACTTTTACAATATTGGCGTCGACTACCGGGTGAAGTCTACGATTCCCAGAAAATTTGAGTCTACCGTGGTGCGGGAACATTTCCGCTACGAGGGCAATGCGCAACAACCGATGGCACAGCAGCAGCCTCAGGCCCAGCGGACTGCGCCCAATAATCCAGACTGGCAGGCGCGTTCTGTCCAGCCAATGCCACAGTCGAATACACCGCCCAACCGGGTGCCGGCCCAACAACCCTGCCAGGAGCCGCAGCTCAGCCTGCGGGTAGACCCGGCGGGGTACTGCGACCGGCTCAACCGCCCGGCCGTTATCATTTCCTGCTCCAATTGTCAGGGCACGACCTGGGACTTTTTGGTCGAAGTAAAAGCCGGCAATGGCAAATGGTTCCCCACCCGAGCTGACGGGCGCCCACAGGCAGCCCTTGGGGTCGCACCACGTACCGAGCCGTTGTGCCTCATACCCGATAACAACTACCAGCTCCGGGTACTCGCATGGGGCGAAAACTGCAACTTGCCGGTGGTAAAAGAATTAGGTACCACGATTCAGGTGGGCGCTTCGGCTGCTCAACAGCCTGCGGTCCAATCCTACGATCAACCTACCTCAAGCCCTTACCGCACTCAACCCGCAGCGGCAGTGAACGCTCCGGAAGTTTGCGGCGTCTCCGGCACAGCAACCCTTATCGGCAAGACCATCCGGGGGAGCCTGCAGTTGCCTGGAAATTCAGAATGTGCTGCCCTCAACCCCTACGCCGAAGTAGCCTACGTGCACCCCGGCTACCGGGATATCAACATGGGTAAAATCAGCCTCTATCCCGGGCTGGATATGCCTTTCGAACTCGACCTTGATCAGCGGGACCTGCAACGCGGCATTCATACCATTCGGGTAACGGTCTATATGCCACTGCCGGACCTGCCCCGCCCGGTGGCTGCTGAGACTTTCTGGATTCGTGCAGAAGAGCAGTCCGCCGCGACCGCCAACCGGAGCAGTGTCATTCCGGACCTGGAAAACCGCCTGCAAAGTGCGCCCAACGCCTACGCCTCCACACCGGAAAGCTATAGCCAAACACCGGACGCTCCGATGCGGGGCACCATCGGCACCAAAGGTATTGAGCGGACCAATGATGACCTGTATATCGATGAAGCCTTGCTGGAAGAACAAGCCAATACCATTAGCGTGACGGCCACGGACCCCAACTGCACGCCCATTCAGGACCTGCAGCTGGTGTATAGCCCCACGCAGCCGGACCGTCCGCTTTACCTGAGCTGGCTCAGCCCGCGCTGTTGCCAGGAAGAAGGGTGCAAGTACACGGTTTGGGCAGGCCCCACGCCGGAGAAGCTCAGCCTTGTCGTCACCGGTCAGAAAGCCGGGGCGCAGGTAAGTGAAATCCTGAACAACCTGCCCGCCCGCCACAATTACTTTGAGGTGGCAGTCGAAACCACTAATGGTGTCCGCAAAGCCGCTTATGTGCCCGGCAACGGCCCTATCTACGGTATTGAGGCCGTGCTGGATTACCACGATCAGTTTAAGCCACAGAAAAGTGACCCCATACAGGGACAGATGAGCTCCGATACGCAGCGCAAAGGCGGTGTAGACATGGGCCTGTCTGACCGGATGAGCGCGCCTGCCCGGCCGGTAGCTATGGAAAGCAATCCACTGCAGCCAAAGTTGCCGATTTCCAAATTCCGCCCCTGCAAGTATCAGCGGGAAACAACGGTGACCGCAGATTACCCGATTCAGGCGGGAGAAACCGTAACGATCGACTATGCCTTTACGGAGGCTGATCATCAGTTTACGCTTTACCATCAGCCATTCGGCAGCACTGAGTGGCAACTGGCACCGGGCACCACCGAGCTGCAGTCCAAGCCAAGCTTTGAACTACAAGCGACCGATTACCACGCCGGCAAATACCTGGTGCTGGTTTATAAAGATACCAAGAACTGGGGCTGTCTTTCTGCGCCCCTTAGTGACCCGATTGAGCTGAATGTAGTCCGGTAAGGGCTTCTTGAGCGTTTTTGCGCCACTACTAAGGGTTCATCCTGCAACGGGTAGGTTCATTGCCCGTTGCAGGATAATATCCTCCCAACAGCAACGCTGCTCCACCCCAATCTTGAAAAACAAACGATTATGAGAAAAACGAGCTTCGTCCCTGCCGGGATGCTGCTACTCTTATGCCTTTTGCCTGCTTTTGAAGCTGCGGC
>JANSXW010000391.1 GCA_024742755.1 bacterium
CAAAGGAAGGCAAGGACAAGCAATGGAAAGCAAAGGACCGCAATGGACAGCAAGGGAAAGCAAGGGAAAACAAGAGAAAGAAAGGGACAGCAAGGGAAAGCAAGGGAAAGGGAAAGCAAGGACAATCAAAGGGAAGCATGGGAAGGCAAGCAAAAGCAATGGAAAACAAGGGAGAGCAAGGCAAAGCAAGCAAAAGCACGGGCAAAGCAAGGCAAAGCAAAGGAACACAAGGGACAGCAAGGGAAAGGGAAAACAAGGGAAAGCAAAGACAAGCAAAGGAAAGCAAGGGACAGCAAGGGAAAGCAAGGGAAAACAAGGGAGAGCAAGGCAAAGCAAGCAAAAGCACGGGCAAAGCAAGGGAAAGAAAGGGAAAGGGAAAGCAGGGACAAGCAAACGAAAGCAAGGGACAGCCAGGGAAGGCAAGGGAAAGCAAGGGAAAGCAAGTGAAAGGGAAAACAAGTGAAAGCAAGGGATAGCAGGGCAAAGAAAGCAATAGCATGGGCAAAGCAACGCAAAGCAAAGGAACACAAGGGAAAGGAAGGGACAGCAAGGCAAAGCAAGCAAAAGCACGGGCAAAGCAAGGCAAAGCAAGGGAAAGCAAGAGACAGCAAGACAGCAAGGCAAAGCAAGCAAAAGCACGGGCAAAGCAAGGCAAAGCAAAGGAAGGCAAGGGAAATCAAGGGAAAAGAAGGGAAAGCCATGGCATGCCGTGGCAGGCGCTTTCCGTTGTTTGCCGAAATCGATTTGCAGTCCGGGGGCTTGAGCTGAGGGTCCCAATCTTTCGCTCTGAAAGGGCCAGCCCCCGCACGGCGGGAAGGCGCCTTGCCGGAGTCCCCGAGTTGCTCCATCCTTGGATCGGATCGAGGCGATGCCACATGCCGCTGGAGACATACTCCTGGGGAATTCCAAAGGTTCCATGTTCTTCGGGTTTCCAAGAGTTGGGTTCCGGAGCTACCCCCTGCAACAAACGATTGTTGGGTGAAATCCAGACCAGGTGCTGACAGCAAATTAAAACTTCTTGGAAACAGCTAATTACAGGCATAAAAAGGTATACCATGTGTGCCTTTGCATTTGCACAGGTTTATATTTCACCCGGTCAGAATGCTGCGGAAACCTTGTGGGACCTTCCAGGGCGCAAATCCGCGAAATTGGCTTCGATCCCAACGTCCGTCCCCACCTCGTGAAGCCTAAGGACCTGGCAAAGAGTCCATCATCACACCCCCGTTCACCTCCATAACCATCAGGCCCTCAGCA
>JANSXW010000252.1 GCA_024742755.1 bacterium
AAAACCTGCAGCCTGCTCGCTGCGCTCGTGCAGGCTGTTGCATTTGTCCGCTCCTGCAAAAGATTTTTGCACCGCTGCCAAACACAACAGCCTGCACCCCTCTGGGGCACAGGCTGCTGCTTTCTCTGGTGATCCCGGCAGTTTGTGGCTAACGCGTTTAAAGTCAGTGGGTTAAGTGGAGCGGTAAAGGCTGTATTTGCTTTAGTACAATGCAGTGTTGTGGAAATAGGGGAGTGGAGGGCAAAAAAAAGGGGCAGCCTGAAGGACTGAGACGGCCACCCCTGCGACAATTGAGTAGTCTTTAGGCTTCGTCAAAAGCCTTGTACTTTGGGTTCGCGGACTGCAAAAGCACTCTTTCAACTACGAAATATTCATACGTTTTCAGCCCTTTTGCACTCATGGTTTCTTTGTTGTCAATGAATGGGATCAGCTCCGGCCGGTGCTGTCTGATCCTGGCTTTGTGAATGCCTGCATCGTGGTAGAGGTTTGCCTCGTTGAGCAACTGTACTTCGGCCCTTAATTTTTCGATCAGCGTGGCGTGTTCCGGCTTTGCGATCATCATAGTATTCCGGCGCTCGATCTCGTTCCGCTCTGTGGCGCTTACCGGAATGGTTTTGAATTGTTGCGCGGTGTCTGACCAATACCGGCGTGGGTTTGAGGTGTCCATCCGGTCTACGGTCTCCCAGGCATCAACCAGGGCCTTTACTTCATCCGGAATGAAACCGAGTGCATCCTCAGCGTATTCGGGTTTGATCTTCAGCTTTCCTCCCTCCATCCTCAGCCATACGCCAAAGGCATCGGTTTTGATTTTCCTGCGAAGCTTGTCTTTCTCCAGGAAAAAACCGCCGTCCTGGTTTCCGCTAAACAGGAGGAATTGCTCTACATCCGGATAGGCCACATTTTCTTTCCGGTAGAGCTTGCATACAGCGTGGCGGAGTGCCTCCAGTGCTTCCGCTTGTTCGGCCCGGCGTTGCTCCAGTGCTGCTATCTGCCGGTCGGTATCGTCTTTGCGCACTTCAAAGATAGTGGGGTCTAAAACATTCATATTACGGATTTTAATAAATTACAATTATTCGTAATGTAAAAACGACAAAATAAAATATGCCGCAAAGAAATTTTAAAAACGGCAATGCTTTGTTTGTCAAGTTCTTAGGGGGCTATTTGCCATAGCCTTAGCGAAGCAGTAGGAACGCCGATAGCGTTAGATACCCGGCTTCGCCTGTCGTGGTTTGCAATTGCAGGGCCTGAAGTACAGGAAATATGCAGGCAACCGGTTGCCCGGTCGCCTGCAATCGGATCATACACAAAAACATTATTGCCTGATCTCTCCCCTGGCTATCTTATCCCACTGCTGCATCGTCTGCCGGTATGCCTTGTCTGCTTCCCGCTGCTCCGGTGTTGGCGCTGCCTGACTCTCGCCGTTGACTGCCTTCAGGAAGTCGATGAACTTACTTTGTGCATCGGTATTCAGTTCGCTGAATTGCTGCAAAAGGTCTTTGACCATCTTCGCATCTTCCTGTTTCATTCTCGTGCCTTTGAGTAGGTCGCTCATGCCCTTAGTTCTCATGGTCTTCTTTTTGTTGGTAGGTCTCCAGCTCTACAGATTGCAAATGACGATACGCCATGTACTGGATGTATGCTGACAAACTTAGTTCCGCATCGAACGCCATACGCTTCAGTTTTGCCTTAACGTCTTGTTCGATCCTTACACTAAGGGTTGCATCCTTCCGGCCTCCTTCTCTAGTTGGTGCGCCTACCATAGGTTAATAATTTGTTGTTGGTACAAATGTCAGACGTTGTCTGACAAAATGAAAGGACAAGGTTTTGCACCTACTTTTTACGCCATCGGCTGGGGATCAGTCGGCGCATCCAGGCGATGAGACGGCCCCACCAATTGCGCGGTGGCTCCGGGTCATCGGGTGGCGTGTTCGGCTCTTCCGGTGGCTCCGGTATGGGCGCGGACGATCTCATCTGAAGGGGTGCTTCCGGCTGGGGGCGTGGGTGCCATCGGTTCAATCCTAATCCTAATCCTAGTTTCATTTTGGTGGTGTTTAGTGAATTCATAAAAAAAGTCTTAAAAACCGTGGTCACATTGGTCACATTGGTCACGAGCTTGATAATCAATTGTTTAGTTGTGACCTTTATTGGTCATTTTGTGACATTTGTGACCTTACTCATGTCTTGATTTCAATTTGTTGCCGCTTTGTTGGTCACGCTTGGTCACGTTTTGTCACAGTTTGTCACATTATTTCATAGTATTTGAGTTTGCAATCTATTGTTAATCAGTGTTTTGTTCGTTTTGTGACCTTTGTGACCCTTGTGACCCTTGTTTTTTGCTATTTTGTTTTTCTTTTAAGTTGTCCGGATGCAAACAGTCTAGCTGTTCCAAAACAGGATTTCCTGCTATCTTGAATGGCATATACCTTTTAGTTGTACCTCCTTCATCCCTTTTTCTGACTTCAGTTCGATTTCCTGCCTCGCACAGTTCCTTAGCAAATGAACTATCCATAGTAAGGTAAGACCGAAGGGTGTTTTTATCGAGCTTATTCAAATTCTGCTCTAGAGCAACATTATTGTACCTTTTGTAAACTGAGGGGAAGGAAATATACAGGTAGCCATCCTCTATTTTGTATTGAAAACCATTGTGTAGATATTCTCCATCGGTAGCTAGTTGGTCAAATATTTTCCAAAACTCATTGACCTCATTTGTGCCACTGATCTGCTTTTGCTGCTCAACTGCAATATCCTTCAGCACAGAATAAAGCCCTTCTTTGCCGTCCATAGAAAAGGGCATATCTATCCGTCTGGATAGTACGTCAAATGGGGCCAGTAGCGAAGCAATATTCGTTAGGCTCCTTTCCTCTAGGCTGGAGGTATCGGCATCCATCCGCAACCGCTTGTAATTGCGGTCAAATGCGGCTGCAAACTCTTTTTCAATAACCGCTCGATACTGTAGAATCTCTAACAGCACATTGCCCAGGCCGTCTTTCATCATTTCCTCTAAAATCCGGAACTCTTCCTTTTCTTCATCTTGAAATTGAGTTTGGGCAAACTTCAGCAGGACCATCCGGCTAAATAGGGCATTCTCTTTGGTAGGCATTTCCTGCCCGCCAACAATCACGGCAGAATTGACGGCTGTAGAGTGTGTTTTGTTGTCGTTGGAGGTTTGCGCTCGTTCGTAGCCAATGCCATCATAAATGTTTTTGAGCATTTCGATCAACGCGGGATTGATGGTGTTTTTATACTCTTCAAATGGCACTACAGCGTTGAATAATTGCGCTAATTTTCGGCTAAACCCTTTCGGGCTGGAGGCACTGCCCAGACCGATAGTATCACTCGGCCCGTAGTCACCGAAAGGGCGCATCAGGAATTGCCGGAAGGTGGTCTTCCCGGTGCCTTTTGGCCCGAACAGGAATAGCATAGGGAAACAGTTTGCCCTGGAAAAGATAACGTCTCGGAAAAGTGCTGCAATAAAAAAGGCAATGCCCACTTTTGCGTTGTCACCAAACACCATGACCAATTGGTGAGCGTATTCGCGGAAAATGGCATGCCCTGGCTGGAACTTGTTCTTTCGCTCGTTCCGGTATTCAGTAAGAGCGTTTTTGTTGATCTGACTGAATGCAGGGAGGTAGTACAGTTGGTCTTTTACCTGGACAACTCCATCTTTATTGATCTTGCGCACTTTTTTACCGTCAAAAATGACATCTGCAAAGGCATAGCATTTGGTTTCCGGCTGCCAGCCTAAAGTATTTATTGCCTCTGCCTGCTTTTCATAGTGGTATAGGTATTCTTTTACCCGGTTATGTTGCTGTGCCGTACCATTAAACACGAAATTGCCTTCGCTCTCACAGGCAGCCTCGAATTTGCTCTTTTTGCTCACATCTTCGGTAGGTAAACAAATCATTGCCTGCTCACCATAGACGTTTGTTAGCTCTAAAACCCGGCTCGGGTTGTGTTCATCCTTCAGGAGGTAAAGGCATCTGAGTGTGAAATTTGAAATTGGATACCAATCATCATCACCGCCTTTTTTTGTACTTCGGCTTTTAAATTCATACCTATTACCATTGGCATCCAATCTTAAATCCGTAATGCCTTGTTCTTCCGGTCCTGGCAGTTCCTCAAACTCAATTTCCTCACTCTCAACTATCGGAAAATGGGTGTTGTGCTTATGCTTCGCAGGTGCCTTTGTCTCTTCTTCCTCTGATCTGCCTTGCAGGTCGTTTAGGAGGTCATTTGTCGCATTCATCCGTTATTGATTTTCGAGTTCAGAAATTTGGCTTTGCAGCTCAGAGGTGTGGGCGATCATATCCCTGTTGAACTTAGCCAGGGCAACGGCTCCTTTGCTTGCCATCAACCAATTATGGTCTGCTCTCTTTTCCGCTGCCTTCAGCTGGGATTTCATCGCCTGGAAGTCTTCAGAAAGGCGGTTGTAGACTTCGGTAAACTGTGCCACAACTTCCTGTTGAGCTTTGAGGTAGGTGATCCAGGTCTCCAGCTCATCTGCAATCCAGCGTTTTGATGGGTATTCTTTGGCGTAGTCGCGCTTTTTAAGAAGGAAGGGGCGCAACCGTTCGGCGGCATTATCTGCCATTTCTACCAAATAAGATATATCAGTGGGGCCTTTGATTGCACTGTTGTTGCTTACCGTCTTATTTTCGAGTATATTTGTCATCAGACAAGTTTTTAATTAAAGCCCGCCATTGCTCCGGTAGCCGTGTTGCGGGCTTTTTTAATGAAGAAATGTCAACTAACTTTCCAAAGGTCAGGCGTTGTGTGACAAAATGAAAGGACAAGGTTTGAACCCTTGTATTTGCTGGGTTTCCGCTCTTTTTCTCAATCCTGAATTGATCTTCATTCAATCCTAAATTGAAAATGCCCCGGCCCCATTACAGGGCGCGGGGCGGTTGTGCATAGTGTCAAATGTCGGTGGCATTTTTCAGCCCGTCAAAGTCCAGCACCAGGCGAAGCACGTACAAATAGGCATCTTGTGCAGCTGTCCAGGCCTCCGGATATTCAGCGTTTTCGAGTAGCTGGTGGGCAGCTCGCAGGGAGACCATATCCCCACCTTTCAGCCGGTAGATGGCCTCCAGGTATGCCAGCCCTGCCGGTTCGTGAATGTCCATGCTCATGAGGTCGTGCCAGGAAGGGACGGGCGTTTGCTCCACATAGTAGGCTTCAAAGTATTCAAAGTCGTGGGCATCCACCTGGAAGCCTTTGGCCCTTTGCTCCGGGCGGTATTTCAGACGCATCATTAGCAGCCGGTCGCCGTGGTCGATCTTGGTAACGTCCCGGCATATCGGCGGGCGCCATCCGGTGTTGGCTTCGATCACATCGGCGTTTTGCTCGTAGCCG
>JANSXW010000062.1 GCA_024742755.1 bacterium
ATAATCTCCCCGGATAAAAGGGTTGTGCGCGATAGAGCCGGTCGCCTGTGGTGCCAGCAATTCTGATTTGAAAAGGTCAACGACCTCCATTTCCAGCGGGTCGCTCACATCGACCATTTTCAGGCTGCGCCCAAAAGTTTCGTCTGCGAAAACCAGGTAATCTCCATCTCCGTGAAGCCAGCTGGAATGGTTGTAGCCTTGCTCAGGATAGTTGCTCAGGGTGCCGAGTGTCACCGGGGTTGTGGGGTCGGAAAGGTCATAAATGGAAAACCCGCTTGTGCCATGTGAGCAATAAGCGATGTTGTCGCGGACAAAGATATCGTGAATGTACCCTCCGGCCGGCAGTATGGGATTGCCCAAAAGGGCAGGGGCGGCAGGATTTTGAGTAAGGTCGAGGATGGTAACGCCATTCGAAGGGTTGTTGCCGCCGGCTACGTACAGCCGCCCTTTGGCTTCGTCGATAAAGATGTTGTGGGCCCGGGAGAAGAATTCGGTGCTCTGAGAAACCTGAATCACCGTATCCGGCAGTTGGCTCAGGTCGAAGATGGTCAGCCCTTCGGAGCCCTGGTCTGCGCACATGTAGGCGTATTCGCCATAGGTCTTGTAATCCCGCCAAATGGAGTTGAGCTGGCCGGGGAAGCGGCCGACTTCCACGATCGCTTCCGGGCTGGTGATATCAAAAAATACGGTGGTGCCCACATTGCCCAAAATGGCGTATTCCCGGCCATCCGGGGCGGTATACCCCCAAATATCATTGTAGCTCAGCGATCCGATGGAGGGCAGGCTGTTGTCGTCCCAGGTTGAAAGGGCGGTCAGGTTGAGGCTGTCCTGGGCCCGGGAGAAAAAAGGTCCGCTGCAAACAAGCAGCAGGATAAGCAGTCGTTGCATGATGATTTTTTTTATTTTGCAATTTGTTTAGGCTGTGTTGAGAATTCGTTTTTGGAGCGAATGCACCCAAAGGATGAAATCTCAACATAGTCTTAAGGAAGGAAAATGAACGCATGACTAAAGATAAACTTTTAGCGGTAAATAACCTGCGAACCTCGTTCTTCACTGATGCGGGAGAAGTCCGCGCGGTGGATGGGATCAGTTTTGACCTCTACAGGGGCGAGACACTGGGTATCGTAGGGGAATCGGGCTCGGGCAAGTCTGTCACGGCCTTATCGCTGATGCGGCTGATCCCTTCCCCGGGCCGGATTCTGGAAGGGACCGTTGAGTACTTCCCTGAAGAAACGCCCGCTGGTGTGAATTTACAGGAGCTGCCGAGGAAAGCGATGCGGCACTACCGGGGCAGCGAGCTTGCCATGATTTTTCAGGAACCTATGTCATCCCTAAACCCGGTTTTCCGTTGTGGTGATCAGGTTGCGGAAGGGATGCGCCACCACCTGAAGCTTTCCAAAAGCGAAGCCAAAGCCCGAGCTCTGGCCTTATTTGAAGAAGTACAGTTGCCCGACCCCGCCCGCATTTATCAGGCTTATCCTCACCAATTGTCCGGGGGGCAGAAGCAAAGGGTCATGATTGCCATGGCCATGAGCTGCAAGCCGGGCGTGCTTATTGCCGACGAGCCCACTACTGCCCTCGATGTGACGGTGCAGAAAGCGATTCTGGAGCTCATGGCGAAGGTGAAAACCGAGCTGGGTTCATCGGTTATTTTCATTACGCACGACTTGGGGGTGATTTCCGAAATTGCTGACCGGGTGCTGGTCATGTACAAGGGCAAAATCGTTGAGGAGGGCAGGGTAGAGGCGCTCTTTTCCAATCCAAAGCACCCTTACACCAAAAGCTTGCTGGCCTGCCGCCCGCCACTCAACTACCGGCTGAAGCGCCTGCCGGTCGTCAGTGACTTCATGGAAGTGAAAAAAGCCGATGATGGTGGGGTGGAAATCCTGGAGAAAGCCGTGACTCTTGATGCCGTAATCCGTGGGCAGCGGGTGCCTGCTATGGAACAGCTTCGCCGGAGCCGGATGCTCAAGCAACAGGAGCCCATCCTGAAAGTCAGTAACCTGCAAACATGGTTCCCGGCCAGGCACAACTTTTGGGGGCAGCCGAAAGACTTCATCCGCGCCGTGGACGACGTGAGCTTTGAAGTTTACCCCGGAGAAACCCTTGGGCTGGTTGGAGAATCGGGCTGCGGGAAGACGACCCTCGGGCGGAGCCTCCTCGGCCTTGCACCGGTGCGCAGTGGCCGCGTGGAATATAAAGGGCAATCCCTGCTCGACCTTTCTGAAAAAGACTGGAAGCCGATGCGGCAGGATATGCAAATTATTTTTCAGGACCCCTACGCTTCCCTCAATCCCCGTATGACCATCGGTAAGGCGATTATGGAGCCCATGCAGGTACATGGACTGTACAGCTCAGACGCTGAACGGCGGGACCGGGTGCTGCAACTGCTGGAAACGGTAAGCATGCCGCCTCAGTATTTTGACCGTTATCCGCACGAGTTTTCCGGAGGGCAGCGGCAGCGCATCGCTATTGCCCGGGCGCTGGCATTGAACCCCAAGTTCATTATTTGTGACGAGTCTGTTTCTGCTTTGGATGTCTCTGTGCAGGCGCAGGTGCTGAATCTGTTGATGGAGCTTCGGGAGAAGTACAAATTCACCTACATCTTTATTTCGCATGATTTGTCGGTGGTCAAGTTCATGTCTGACCGCATGATTGTCATGAATGCCGGTAAGATTGTAGAACAAGGCTACAGCGATGAAATCTACGAAAACCCTCAGAACGAATATACAAGGAAGCTAATTCAGGCGATTCCGCAGGGGCGGAGCCGGCTGGTTTAAAGCTGTATTTGAAGGAAGGAGTTATTCGAAAACAAAACGGGCTCAGCTGGTACGTGACCAGCTGAGCCCATTGTTTTTCAGGAACGTGGGTCGTTCACTTAGTGGATGACCACAATTCGCTTAGTGGCTTGTCCTTCCGGGGTCTGAATACCCAGGAAGTAAGTGCCAGCGGCGAGGTTAGCGGTATTGAACGTATAAGTACCGCCCTTCACGCCTTCGTAGACATTACGCTCGATCACTCTGCCGAACATATCTACCAGTGCTACGCGTACCTCATCTGCATATTCGTCCAGCTGCAGCTCCAGTTGGAAGGTCTCATTGGCGGGGTTAGGGAAAACCGTCGCTTTGTTGTCCGCCAGGGTAATGTCCTCTGCGTTCACGCTAAAGCCTTCCAGGTGCAGGCGTACCACCGCGCGGAAGTCGCCAGCCCAGCCACCAGTGTAAAGCTGATCTGTGAAAGTCATGGTGCTTAAGCCAGGGTAAGCTTCATTGCCCGCGTAAGTGTACCAGGGTGGAATACCGAGTGCGGCATTTACACCATTGTACTGTGCCATGAGCAGGTAGCCGGTATTGGCTTTCAGCTCGACCGGCTCAGGGAATTCCACGGTGAGGAGGTCGTAAGGCTCTTCGTTGCCATTGAGGATGTAAACAGCCTGTCCTACAATCTCGAAGGTAGAGTAGTCGATTTCGTCACCTGTAGCACTTTGGCCATCTCCATCGGGATCTGTGTCAAACAGCGTCAGGAAGAAAATGTCAGCATCGTTAAAGCCCGTACGGATAGAATCCGGATTGCCAAGGGAGAAAGTTGCGTGGGTGGCAACGGCGCCCTGATCATTGGTTTCGAAATAGTTGCCGAAGTCATATACCAGGAGGTCTTCCACAAAACCCTCACTTGTCGTGGCAATCCAGCTGTCAACTGGCCATTCCGGGATATTGCCATTGTCCATTTGGAAGGTGTAGTCGGTAACCGCGAACTGACGCCGCAGGGTATCAGCAGTGAGCGAGTTGGTGTACAACATCTCGTAAGTACCTACTTCAGCGGGGGTGTAAGGCTCAAACTCAAAGGTGTGAATGACATCGGGGTTAATGGTATCCACCTCAGCGGTCAGTTTGGTTTCTGTGCCATCCGGAGCGATGATGTCAACGCTGGCAGAAACATCAAGGACCGGGTCCATGGGGTCCAGGTTCAGAAGATCTACCGAGATGTTCTCAAAGGGAGTTACTTGCGCCAGTGGCGTTCCATAGCGGTCAGGCCCCAGGTCGCCAAAGAATCCGCGCACCTGGAAGGTACCGACTACCGTCTCACCGGCATCAAGGGCTTGGATAAACCCGGCGGCTTCGCCCGGGTCATTCAGGAAAACTGATGGGATGGTGACATCCAGTCCTTTTTCGTCTCCGGCAGCCATACCACCAGTGGGGTCACTACCGTCCGCGTTCACGATTACCACAGCGATGGCACCAGCCTGCTGAGCATAGTAAATTTTGTCACTAAAGAAACATCCTCCCCGGCGAACCAGGACCATTTTGTCCGTGTAGTCGACCATGGTAGAGGTATCACAGCCAAGGGTATCCATACCGTCACCAGCGATGTCATCATCGTCTACCCACATCACTTCAGCAGATACAGTGGTACGGAGCGGCTGTGTGCCCCACTCCGTAGAGTTGCTTACGGAGGTGTAATCACCGATAACCCGGGTAAGGCCGGTGCCCGGCACTTCAAAAATTACATCCACAGGAATCGGAGAATCGTTTGGAATCTGTGCCATCAGCGGGTTGGCAGCCAAACTTACAAGGCAGCATACTGCCAGCAGTTGGTAAAGTTTTTTCATACTTAATGGTGTTTTATTTAATTTCTGGAATGAAAATAGGGATATGTTAGCTTACTGACAAAGTGTAGAGGTGTTAAATTTTAAATAGCGTGCAACTTTTTGGCTTGAGCATCCGTCATTGATGCAGGAATGTGTCTGAAAAACAGGCACTTTCGTCGATTCTTCTGGACATGCTGGTAGAAAATCCGTATTATTGCAGTGACTTATTAGAAAACTAGGAAATGAAAAAGCCAAACACCCGTACTGTACTCGTTTCGCTGGCACTGGCAGCTAGCCTTTCCGCTTACACTTTTCTCAATGTAGCTTCTCATCAATTGAGTATTGGAGAGGACGCGGCTATTGAGGAAGCAGACTACGAAGACCGCATTGAATCAGAATCTGGTTCTGTTGTTTTGCCCGATGTGCGCCTGATCAAAAAGGCGTTTGAAGTAGGAAAGCGTTTTCTGCCGGCAAGCTAAGCCACATTTATTTCACCACCCGACTAAAAAAACGGATGCCCGACTTAACGAGCATCCGTTTTTTTATGAAATCCCTTTTGATTTAACGCTTGCGCTTCGCCCGGCGGCGGGCAATACCGCCCATTTTTTTGCCGCGCTTGCCAACCGAGCCACCTTTGCCGCCCGGAGCACCCATGCCCATGCCTGGCATCTTGCTCATTTTGTGCATCATCTTCCGCATTTGGTCGAACTGCTTCAGAAACATGTTGATCTCCTCAATCGACTGCCCGCAGCCGCCGGCAATACGGCGCTTACGGCTGGTATTCATCAGTTCAGGATTGGCACGCTCCTGAGGGGTCATACTGAAAATGATAGCTTCCACCTTATTAAAGGCATTATTGTCAATATCGAGGTTCTTGGTCATTTTGCTCATGCCCGGAATCATGCTCATCAGGCTCTTGAGGTCGCCCATTTTCCGGATTTGTCCAATCTGCTCCAGGAAGTCATTGAAGTCGAACTTGTTCTTTTTGATCTTCTTTTCGAGCTTTTTGGCCTGCTCCTCGTCGAACTGCTGCTCAGCACGTTCCACAAACGAGATGATATCGCCCATGCCTAAAATGCGGCTGGCCATACGGTCGGGGTGGAAGACATCGAGCGTGTCCATCTTCTCACCGGTGGAGACAAACTTGATTGGCTTGCCTACCGTGTACTTGATAGAAAGCGCTGCACCGCCACGGGTGTCCCCATCGAGCTTAGTGAGCACCACACCGTCGTAATCGATCCGGTCGTTGAAGGCTTTGGCGGTATTGACCGCATCCTGCCCGGTCATGGAATCCACCACGAAGAGCGTCTCATTGGGCTGCACCGCCTCTTTGATGTTGGAGATTTCCTCCATCATCTCTTCATCAACCGACAATCGCCCGGCGGTGTCAATGATCACCACATCGTGGCTGTGCGCCTGTGCATGCGCAATGCCCTTGAGTGCGATCTCTACCGGATTTTTGTTCTCCATTTCCTTGTAAACCGGCACCTTGATCTGATCGCCGATCACCCCAAGCTGATTGATCGCCGCCGGACGGTACACGTCACAGGCCACGAGCAGGGGGCTCTTCTTGTTGTTGGCTTTCAGGTGCCGCGCCAGTTTTCCGGAGAAGGTGGTTTTGCCAGACCCCTGCAGGCCGGCAATGAGGATGACCGATGGCTTGCCTTTCAGGTCGAAGGAGGCGGCTTCGCCCCCCATCAGGTTGACCAGCTCGTCGTTGACGATTTTGACCATCAACTCACCGGGCTTGACAGCATTCAGGACGTTTTCCTGGCCAAGGGCTTTTTCCTTGACGGTATCTGTGAAGTCTTTGGCAATTTTATAGTTCACGTCGGCCGCAACCAGGGCACGGCGGATTTCTTTTACGGACTGCGCGATGTTAATTTCCGTAAGCTTGCTTTCTCCTTTCAGCGTTTTAAACGCCCCCTCTAACCGGTCACTTAAGCTATCGAACATATGCTATTTCTTCGTTTATGATGTTGTAAACTGGGTGCAAAAATAGTAAAAAGCTTCCATCTTGTCCATAATGTATAAGGTAGGTGTTACTTTTTTGCATTGCCTCGTCCTAGTATACGCTATTCAGTCAATAGAAACGGCACAAACGGGGCAAATGATTTGAGATTTGTGGTTTCTGCTCTAAAAAGTCCGAATTCTTACGTGATTTTTAGACTGAAAAGGCTTAATTTAATGACGAATCTGCATAAAGTCATAGCTCCCCGCACTTAGCACAAACGGTACAGGCTATCTGAATTAAGACGGCTACATTGGGTGGCCTGTACTGAAAACCAATATTTCAACAAACAAAACGAAGCTATGTCTTTTCCACTAAAATTGCTGCTGGCAATCGTAGTGTGGCTGGTGTTCTACTTGCTGACCTTCAACGGTTGCCATGAAGCGCTTTGCCATGCCTGCGACGAAGCCCCACAGGAAATCACGGAATCCACTGATACCATTCCGGCTGCTGATCCTGATTACCCACTCTATTTCAAATGGTCCGACCCTGAAGCCTATATTGGTACCGGTGTGGAAGCTTTTCTGCGGAAGCAGGCAGCGGAAGGTGATTCCCAGCAATTGCTGGAAATCACGGGCCTTTACTTCGAGGGTGAAAAAACCGCTGCCGGTTCTGAAAACCTCGGCCTGGCGCGTGCCAGGGAAGTTGCCCGCTTGTTTGACGGCCTGCTGGACAGCACGCGCCTACAGTTGCGCGCCCGTCAGGTCGAGGCCCCTGAGGACGCCACATCCGCGCCTTTTGAAGGCGCCTTGTTTGAATGGGTAGCCCCCAAAGCCCAAAATTCGGTAGAACAACTCGATGACCGGGTGGCCATCCGTTTTCCTACGGGGTCTGCTGACCGCGTCTATGCTCCGGAAGTGGATGCTTTCCTGGCTGAGCTGGCCGAACGGCTCCGGTCGTCGGGGCAACGGTTGCGGATTACCGGGCATACGGACAACACGGGTTCGGCAGAGAAGAATTTAAGCCTTGGTCTGGCCAGAGCAGAAGCGGTAAAGCAGTTTCTGGTAAAAGCCGGCGTATCTGCCTCACAGATTGCCACGGATTCCAAGGGCGATGCCCAGCCGGTTGCTTCTAACGCTACCGGGGAGGGGCGCTATCAGAACCGCCGGGTGGAAGTCCGCATTGAACCCAATTAAACAACCTAAGCAAAAAGAAATTAACTATGGAATTCAAGATACTATTGCTCGCGAGTCTTGAGCCCTGCTGGCTTTGGTGGCTCATCCTTTCTGCCCTCGCTTTCATCCTTGGCGCATTGATTGGCTGCTGGTTATGCGGCAACCGGAAGCGCATCAGGGAATTAGAAGAAGAAAATGCCGGCCTGAAAGCCCGTTTGACCAACTGGGAAAAGGATTACAGCAGCCTGAAGTACCAGCAGGAAGAAGTGGAGAAGGAAATGAAGAACCTGCGGCAAAAGCTCACCAGCTGCGAAGCCGATAAAACAGTGCTCCAAACAAAAATGGACCAACTCAAGGCGCAAACGGGCGATGGCAATAGCAACCTCTTTGCCAGCGCAATGCCGGTAGCAGGTGGAGATGGCGGCAATATCGACTTCGCCAGCATTTTCTCAAGTGATAACCTTCAGATCATTGAAGGCATTGGGCCAAAGATTGAAGCAGTGCTGAAGGCAGGAGGTATCAGCCGTTGGGCGGACGTGGCTGCTTCCGACGAAGAAAAACTGAGGAAAATTCTGACGGATCAAAACCCGAACTACCGTATCCATAATCCTCAATCCTGGCCGGAACAAGCTCGCCTGGCTAACGAGGGGAAATGGGAGGAACTCATACAGTACCAAAAATTCCTGGATGGCGGTAAAGAAGGCACGGGCAGTATGGAATCTGATTCTAAAGTAGAGAAGCTGTCGCTGAAAATACTTGGCTTCTCTTCCAACCCGGAAGACCTGAAAATTATAGAGGGGATCGGCCCCAAGATCGAGCAATTGCTGAAGGAGGCCGGGATAAACAACTGGCAGGCGCTGGCTGATGCCGAAGTAGCCCGCTTGCGGGAAATCCTCGCGGCCGCTGGTGATCAATTTAAACTGGCCCAACCAGATACCTGGCCAAAACAAGCTGCCCTGGCGGCTGCCGGGCAATGGAGCCAACTGAATGAATTGCAAGACCGCTTGCAGGGCGGCATCGATAAAGGCTAGTAGATGTAGCCATTATTTGATAAAACGAACTCCCGTATGTCCTGTACAGGTCTGCGGGAGTTTTTTTTGAACTACTTCATCACGCCGCTGTTCCCGATTAAAAAATAACACTGATGAGAAGCCTGCTCTACTTTTGTCTTGTCTTTGCAATAACCCTGGTCTCCTGCCGGAACGAACAACCTGAGGCTGATGCCAACCGTGAAGTTGCTGCCGTTGAGAAGAATCCGGCAGCCCCGGGTTTCAGGGCAGATGCCTCAGATGAAAAGGCGATAGCCATCGCGGATTCGGTGATGGAGGCAATGGGAGGCCGGCGCACCTGGGACCAATCCCGCTACTTCCACTGGAATTTCTTCAACCGGCGTACCCTGCTCTGGGATAAGAAAACCGGCAATGTGCGGATCACGATGCTGCCGGACAGCAGTACCGTTATGGCTTTCAACCTGAATACCGGTGAAGGGCAGGCACGGGTGGATGGAGCGCTGGTCACGGAGCCCGATAGCCTTGCCAACCTGCTGAAACAAGGCAAAAGCATCTGGATCAATGATGCCTACTGGGTTTTTATGCCGTTTAAGCTTAAGGACTCCGGCGTAGCCTTGAAATATCAGGGCGTGGACACTACGCAGGCCGGTGAAGTGGCAGATGTCCTGCAGCTGACCTTCGAGGAAGTCGGGGATACCCCACAGAATAAATACCTGGTATGGGTAGATCAGGACGAGCATCTGGTGCGGCAGTGGGCTTACTTTCGCGATGCGGCGGATGAAGCTCCGGGCTTTGTAGTTCCGTGGCAAAATTATCAGGAATACAACGGGCTGAAACTAAGCGGGGACCGGGGCGAGCGGCAAATTACCGGCATAGAAGTACTGGGTACCTTGCCTGATGAAGCCTTCCGCCTGGAGTAGGCATCGTACAAAAAGGCGGATTTAACATACCTGGGGTTTACCCCTGCCTCAAATTAGTCTATATTTGGCGCTAATTTTATCAGAAACATTAGCGCTATGCCTTCTATTTCCAGCCGGGGCAAAAATGTTCCCATGTCGCCTTTCCGAAAACTGGTCCCCTTTGCTGATAAAGCCAAAGAAGCCGGTAAGCATGTGTACCACCTGAATATTGGCCAGCCGGATATCGAAACCCCGCTGTATGCCTTGCAGCAGGTCCGGGAAAATCAGCTGAAAGTGCTGGCCTACAGTCCGGCGGTGGGGCAGCTGAGCTACCGCAAAAAGCTGGTGGAATACTACCATAAATTTGAGGTTTCGCTGACACCGGACGACATCATTGTAACTACCGGAGGCTCCGAAGCCATTCAGTTTGCGATGCTTTCCTGTTTCGACATTGGCGATGAAGTGATCGTACCGGAACCTTTTTATGCCAATTACAATGGCTTTGCGCAAATCGGGAGCCTGAATATCCGCCCCATTACCTGCCACATTGAGGATGGCTTTGCCCTGCCGCCGGTAGAGGCCTTCGAAGCCGTGATCACGGACAAAACCCGGGGCATTTTTATCACCAACCCCAATAACCCTACCGGTTGCTTTTACAGCCGGGAGGATTTGGCACAGCTCGGGCGTTTGTGCAAAGCTTATGACCTGTTCCTGTTTGTAGACGAGGTATACCGGGAGTTCTGTTACGATGGGAAGGAATTCTTTTCTGCGCTCCGCCTGGAGGGGCTGGAGGATCACGTCATCGTGGTCGACTCCATTTCCAAGCGTTACAGTGCCTGCGGAGCGCGCATCGGGGCACTGGTTACCCGCAATCAGGGGGTGTTGGAAGCGGCTACCCGCTATGCCAAGCTTCGCCTGAGCCCTCCTGGGCTGGCACAGATTTTGGCGGAAGCCACGCTCGACATGGACCCCAGCTATCTCGATCAGGTCACGGAGGCTTATGATCGCCGGCGGCAGGTGGTCTACAATCGCCTGCAGGCCATGCCCGGTGTGGTGAGTTATCTTCCCGGTGGTGCCTTTTACTGTTTTGCGAAGTTCCCCCTGCGCAGCGCCGAGCATTTTTGCCAGTGGCTGCTGGAGTCCTTTGAGCACGAAGGGGCGACGGTCATGCTTTCTCCGGGCGAAGGGTTCTATGCTACGCCAGGTTTGGGCCGCGATGAAGTCCGGATTGCCTACATCCTCAATGAGCAGGACCTGGAAAAAGCGATGGACTGCCTGGAGGTGGCGCTGGAAGCCTACAAAGCCGTGGAAGCAGCAATGGAAGCCGCTCCCGCCTCATAAATTAGCGGGCTGGCCGAACAATTCTTAATAAACATCTATTGTCTTTACCGCAAGCACCCTGAAAGTTGTACTTTTGCGGTGCTCTGAAAGCGCTGTGCACATGCCGAAAGGTGGTTTTGTGATCTAATTTTTTGACTTTCAGTAGTTTAATGGCACAGCATTGGTGAAACAAGTTCAAGATCTGAATGGATAGGAATACGATAATCGGACTCACGCTCATCTTTATCCTGCTCATGGCATGGCAACAATTTATGGCGCCAACCGAAGCGGAGATACAGGAACAACAAGCCCGTCAGGACTCAATAGCGCAGGTACAGGCGCGGGAAGACAGCCTCAAGGCCGTAGCAAAAGACACCGTGGAAGCCGTACAACTGGTGGAAACAGTGGATGATTCCCTGACGCTCCTTCGTCAGCAGGCGGCTTTTGGCCCCTTTGCTGCCGCAGCGGATGGGGAAGAGCAGACCCTCGTGCTGGAAAATGACCTGATGAAGGTGATCCTTTCTTCAAAGGGCGGGCGCATCACCTCCGTGCTCATCAAGAACCACAAAAAACTCCGCTACCTGGAGGACGGTTCTACCGAAGAAGTGCCGCTTTATCTTCTGGAAGATGAAAAAAATAAGTTTGAATACCTGCTGCCGATTGCTAACCTGCCTTCCGGCGGTGTGAGCACCGGTGGGTTGTATTTCGATGTGGCAGAGCAAAACGAGCAGTCCATCGTCCTGCGTGCGCCAACGACTACCGGTGGCTACTTCGAACAGTCCTATTCCATCGCAGATGGGTCCTACAATATTGACTACGACATCAAGCTGGAGCAGCTAAATAACGTGGTGTCTCAGGGCGTGGATCAAATTAAGCTGAGCTGGGTAAACTACCTGGACAAGCTGGAGCACAACGAAGACTATGAGCGCCGCTATTCCACCGTGTATTTCAAGCCAATGGATGATGACCCCGACTACTGCAGCTGTACCGGAGACGACACAGAAGAGATTGACGGGCAGCGCCTGAAGTGGGTGTCCAATGCCAATCAGTTCTTCAATACCTCCCTGATTGCCGAGAACGGTTTTGACGGCGGCACATTTGAAACCAAAATGCTTCCGGAAGAAGGAGAAGACCTTAAGCTGTTGGTTTCAGAAATAGAGATCCCGTATGGCCGGTCAGGCAGCGAGTCCTTCGCCATGCACATGTATGTCGGGCCCAATGAATTTGACCGCCTGTACAACATGGGGCACGGTTTGCAGGATGTGATCCCCTTTGGCTGGAGCATTTTCGGCTCCATCAACCGCTGGATTATCCGTCCGGTCTTCAATTTCCTGTCGAGCTTTATCGGAAGTGCCGGTATTGTAATTCTGGTGCTGACCTTTGTGGTGAAGCTGGTACTGTACCCGCTGACCTACAAGATGCTTTATTCCCAATCGAAAATGGCTGCCCTGAAGCCCCGAATGGAGGGCGTCAAGGAAAAATACAAGGACGATCAGCAGCAGCAGCAGATGGAGACGATGAAGATGTACCGCGAATTTGGGGTCAACCCGCTCGGGGGCTGTATGCCTATGGTGCTTCAGATGCCCATCTGGTTTGCTTTGTACCGCTTCTTCCCGGCCTCGATTGAGTTCCGGCAGGCGGGCTTCCTTTGGGCCAATGACTTGTCTTCCTATGATATCTTTTGGAAGTTGCCTTTCGAAATCCCATTCGGTTTCGGTGCGCACATCAGCCTGTTTACCCTGCTCTGGGCGATCACTACGCTGATCTACACTTACTACAACACCCGCCACATGGATTTGGGCGCGAACCCGGCGATGAAGTACATGCAGTACATCATGCCGATCATGTTCATGGGCTTCTTCAATAGCTTTGCTGCGGGGCTTACCTGCTACCTGCTGTTCAGTAACCTGATCAACATCACGCAGACCATTGTCACTAAGAATTACATCATTGACAATGAGAAGATCAACCGGGAGCTGGAAGCCTACAAACAGAAGCCTAAGAAGAAAAAAGGTTTCCAGCAAAGACTGGAAAAGGCCCTGAAGGAACAGCAGGCCATTCAGGAGCAGCAGAAGAAAAAGCGGAAGAAATAACCCTTGAGGTTGAATCTTTACACATAAGACCTGACGGGCCAATGACGGATTGTTGTTGGCCCGTCTTAATTTGTCCAGGATGAGAAAGCCATCGTATCCTGTTTGATCATTGTTTCAAGCGTGTTGCTGTACGGGCAGTCCCTTACGGTACCGGAAGCCCTGGATTACTGTTGCGGGAAGGATTAATCAGCTGTTGACAAGAATTTATGCTGCACCAGCAAGCAAGCCCCAAGCACCCCAGCCCGGTTGCCCAACCTCGAGACTTTAAGTTCGGTATCGTTACTCACCAGGCTTAGAGAATACTTATTAAGCGCGCTAAGCAGTGGGAGCCGGATGTAATCCCCGGTTGCGGCAAGGCTGCCGCCCAGCACCACAAGCTCCGGGTTGAAGACATTGATCAATGCGGCGATTCCGCGGCCGAGCCGTTCGCCAATCTCCGCAATAAGTTCGATGGCAAGCACATCATCTGACTGTGCAGCCTGAATAATAGCTTCCAGGTTAATCGCCTCCAGATGCTCCGGGTTTTGTACCAATTGAGTGGTTGCGCCATTCCGGACCCGGGTTTTGAACCGTTCCACCAGCGCCCATCCGGAGGCTTCTGTCTCCAGGCATCCTTTTTTCCCGCACTGGCAGATAATGTTGTTGTCAAAGACCGGCATATGCCCGGCCTCACCGGAATAACCCGATTTGCCGTAGTAGAGCTGGCCGTCGAGTACCATGCCCATGCCGATGCCATAGTCCATGTTCAGAAAAAGCACATTGCGTTCCCGCTCCACCACTCCGGCTGCAAATTCCCCGTAGGCCATGGCGCGTGAGTCATTTTCTACTACAACCGGTATGCCAATTTTATCTCCAATAACATGGCTCAGGGGCTGATCCTGGAAATGGAAGAAGCTGTAGCTAAAGCCGGTAGCGGAATTCACACGCCCGGTCAGGTTGATGCCCACCCCCATGATCTTTTCACGGGGCGTCTGGAGCTGGGCTATGAAGTCCCCGATAAGCTCGCACAGTGCATTGAGGCTTTCCGGTGTATTGGCAAGGGTATAAGGGACCTGCTCTGTGATGGAAACAATATTTTTCTGAAAGTCAGTCAGCGCAATGTGCACGAAAGTCCGGTGAACATCGACTCCAAGAAAATAGGCCGACTCGGCAGCCAGGCCATAGAGGTTGGGCGGGCGCCCGCCGGTGGAATTGTCTTTGCCGTAGTCCCTGACAAACTGCTCTTCCATAAGCTCATTGAGCAATGCCGTGACCTTGGGAACCGAAAGGTGCAATGCCCGGCGAAGATCGCCAATGGCAGAGGGGCCATGTTCTGCGAAGTAGGCCAGCAGGCGTTTTTTTTGGTGGATCGATTTGTAGGCGACGCCACTCATCTGATCGATGGATTGCTTCGTCAAAAACAGCTTGTTCATACCAGGGTTCCTGTTTGATCGTTTTGACAAATTGAAGAGACACAGAATCAGAAATCCAGCAGTGGGTTATTTTCTTCAATCGTTATACCTCCATTTTGCTTACCTAAAGGGTCAGGTATTTATGGGCTCAATCGGCCCAAGGGCAAATATCGCAGCTTGTTTTTTAAAAATATCAAAAAGAAGGGTTTTGTTTTTATGGATTTTTATTTTTTCTGGTCTTTTTTGAAAATTTTCATTCCGGAGATTGTGATTCAGTAGCTATGTTGGGCTGTAGTTTGAGTTGCCAGCCCTCTAAATACAACAGCGCCAACAGGAGTGTTGTCCTGATGGCGCTGCTGAGGTGAAAAGGTAGCCAGCGGTTATTCTGCCGCCACAAAGCCTTTCGGGTGCCTATAGCCCCGGAAGCCATAGAAAGCCACAAAAAGGAAGGACGCCACCGGAATCCAGAAACTGGCCTGAATGTTAATGGACTCGGAGAGGATACCCATGATGGGCGGGAACACCGCTCCACCTACAATGGCCATGATGATAAAAGACGAGCCTAGTTTGGTGTGTTTGCCCAAATCGCGGACACCCAGCCCAAAAATCGTAGGGAACATGATGGACATAAAGAAGTTGACCGCCAAGATGGCGTAAACGGCTGCTGCATCACCCAACAAGATCCCCATGAGGCAAAGCCCGGCGGCAATCAGTCCGTAAACGCCCAGCAGGGTATTATCCTTGATATAAGACATCAGGAACGTACCGATAAAACGGCCAGTCACGAACAGGAGTGTGCCTGCTACCAGGTAAGCTCCGGAAGCCACTTCCTTGCTGACGCCCGGCATCATTTCCGTGACAAAGTCGATGGTAATGCCCCAAAGCCCTGCCTGTGCACCCACGTACAGCAACTGCGCAAGCACAGCCAGCATGAGGTGGCGGAATTTGAAAATGGCAGGGTCAAATTTCAGCTTGTCGCCCTTGTCCGGTTCCGGCATTTGGGTGCGCCAGATGAGGAAGGCCACCACCAGTACCGCCACGGCGATGCCAACATAGGGCACAACCACTGCATTAGCCGCCTGTACTTTCGCTTCCTGCGTGGCCATGTCGCCTTCATTGCCGGAGAAGATTAGCATTCCAGCCAGGTAGGGGCCAACCACGAGCGCAACGCCATTAAAGGACTGCGCAAAGTTGAGGCGCTGAGTGGCATTTTCTCTCGGGCCCAGGATGGTGACGTAAGGGTTGGCGGCTGTTTCCAAAAATGCGAGCCCGCTGGCAATGACGTAAAGCGCCAGCAGGAAGAAGGCAAAAGTGAGCATCTTTGCTGCCGGGATGAAAAGCAGTGCACCAATGGCGTAGAGCAGCAGGCCAAGGATGATCCCTTTTTTATAGGTGTATTTTTCCATGTACAGCCCGGCAGGCACGGCAATCGTAAAGTAGCCCAGGTAAAAGGCCGTTTCCACCAAAAGCGCCTGCGCCCGGCTGATGTCAAAGACCGGTTGGAAGTGCGAGATCAGCGCCGAATTGAGGATATTGGCCAGACCCCAGAGGAAGAACAAACTGGTGACCAGGATAAAGGGGATTAAGTGTGGGTTCTTTTTCATCTACGCTTGGTTTTTTCGTTTCGTTAGTTTGATGACCGGCTATCACAGCGGTTTGTAATGCGATGATAGGATAATTTTTGCATTCTGGTGCAAAAAAAATTGGCGTACTGCTGGCGAAACGAAAGAAGAACCGTATCAGGGCTTTGAAAGAAGGACTGTGGTATGCAGCTGATTTTTGGAGGATTTCCAGTGCAGGAAATATAGGCCTTCCGGGTAGTTGGAAAGGTCAAGCATAGCCTGCTTTGTGCTCCCCTGCAATTTTCGTGTCCACAGGATTTGCCCGTTGCTGCTTATCAGGCGCAGTGTACCAGTGGAATGGAGGTTGTCTTCCACATAGCACTGAAGGATTCCCGGAGTAAGAAAAAACAAAGTTTTTTCTTACTCCGGGAATGTCTGCCCGATAACCTATATTTGATTTTATTATGGGAAAGCTTATGCACTTTGTAAATCGAGTACTCGGAAGGCCGTCAGCCGGAGGGCCCGTCCCGAATTGCTATATCCTCACGGGAATTCCGAGAGCCGGAACCACCCTGACCTGCAAGTTGCTGTCTGAACAAGAGCAGGTGGCAGGGCTGAATGAGCCAATACCATTCCGAAATCTGCAGTCTGGAAAAGATGCCCTTGACCGGATCCACAGGAGCCTGGCAAATTTCAGAAAAAGCCTGATTGAAAACGCCACTGCTCCGGTTCGCGGCCATAATGGGCAGATCACGGATAATCATTTCGAGCGGGCAGCGGGTGGAGACCGGAAAAAGGTAATCCAACGGTCCGTTGTGCGTTTTGATCAATCCTTTCAAGCAGACTTTAAGCTTTTTGTCAAGCATAATGCTGTATTTACACTTCTGCTGCAGGACTTGCAAAACGATTACTCCTGTTATGCAATGGTGCGCAATCCGCTTGCGGTCCTGGGTTCCTGGTCTACCGTGAGTGTGCCGGTTTCCCGGGGTAAAATGAGGTACTTGTCTTTGCTGGACCCCAAGGGGCAAAGTGCCCTGGAACAGAAGCAGGGGCTGCTGAACCGGCAGTTATTTTTATTGGACTACTACTTCAAAGCTTATGATGCGCTGCCGGCGGAGCAAGTCGTTAGATATGAAGACCTTATGGCCTCAAATGGTGATCGGTTGGCAAACATTATAAAGCAGCCTTATCATCCGCAAACAGTTTTATCGGACAAAAATAAAGGAGCGGTCTATCCGCGGGACGCCATGCTGAGGTTCGGAGATGCGCTTTTGTTGGATGAAGCAAACCATTGCTGGAAGTTTTACAGCAAGTCTGAAGCAGAAACTTTATATGCTTTTTACGAGCATCAGAAGTAAAAAACGACCCCTTGCAAGTATTCAAATATGGAAAGGCATAAACAGATTGTTACAAAAAACCGGACAATTAAGGACCTCAATCCCTCGCGGTATTGGTATTTGCGCTCCAAACTTCAAAGTAAGGCAGCCTATGGGACCGTGGATAAAGGGCTGTTTTTCATCGGCTATCCGAGAAGCGGGCATTCCGTTCTGGGCGCATTACTGGATGCCCACCCTGAGGTAGTCCTGAGCCACGAACTGGATGCAATGGCTTTTCTGGACGCTGGGTTTTCCAAACGGCAACTGGTACAAATGATAATTAACCGGTCCAGGCAGTTTGCTAAAGCCGGCAATCAGTGGATGGGGTATAGCTACAAAGTCCCGGGCGGATATCAGGGGCGCACCCATCAGCTCAAATTGGTAGGGGATAAACGTGGCGGGACCACTACGAAGTGGTTTAAGCAATCACCGAAGTTGTTTGATAAACTGAAAGCAATGTTTCCGGACACCTTGTTTATACATATGTACCGGAACCCATTCGATTCGATTACCACAAGCTTTTTCAGGAGCCAGAAAAGGAGGGGGATAGATTTTGACCAAACAGATTTATACCGCAAGGCAGATCATTTTTTTGATCACGCCAGGGTCATACATCAGTTTGAGGAACAAGCATTGTTTGACTTTCACTCTATTCGGGCCGAGTTCTTCCTAGAGCACCCCAAAGAGGTTCTAAGGAGTTTGTTAAACCGGTTTTCTGTAGAAGTTTCTGATGACTATTTAGACAATTGCACCAGCATCTTGTTTCGAAAGCCACCAAAGCGAAGAAACGAATTGGAGCTATGGGACCGCAAGACCATCGATTACGTTTTTCAGCGCATGGAGGAGACCTCGTACTTTTCGGGCTATACCTTTGAAGATTAGCAACAGATACTCATGAAAACAACAGCTCGGAGGGTGTTATTTCATCGTTCCTGGACGAAATACAACGGGGGCACAAGTGGCGGGCAGCTCAAGGTGCGTGACGCGTTTGAGCATTTCGGTTCTTCACCGTTATTTGAACCCCGGGTTTATTTCGGGCCGGAAACAGTCTGGTACGACAACCCCGGGAATGTTTGGCACCCCTATCGGGAGCAGGCACTGCAGCAATGGGATATTCAGCCTTCAGACTTATTGTTCTTTGCGGGCTGGGACTGGAAAGTGCTGCCGCCCGAGCAACGTGAAAAGCCTCCTGTTCCGGTACTGAATATTGCTCAGCCCCGGCAAATGATGCTGCCGGATGCCCGCCGCGATTACCTGATGCACCCCGCTATCCGGATTGCAAAAAGCACGGTGGGGAAAAAATTGCTGGAAGACTACGGCGTCAACGGCCCGGTGTTTTTTATTCCGGATGCCATTGACTTCAGCCTGATCCCCGAGCCTGACCGACAACCTGAGCTGGATGTACTCATCGTAGGGCTGAAAAACCCGAGGATGGCCAAAGCCCTGGAGCGAAGGCTGCGGTGGCATAATTTTCTCAGAAGAGGCACTGTGAAATTTAAAGTACAGCTGCCCCCGAAACTACCCACCCGGCAGGACTTTTTGAATCTGGTCAATACAGCCAGAATTGTAGCCTACCTGCCGCTTACAGCGTCTCAGGGGGCTGAAGGATTTTACCTGCCTCCCCTGGAGGGGATGGTGATGGAGAAGTTTGTGATATGTCCCTACGCAGTAGGCAACGCTGACTTTTGTATACCGAACAAGACTTGCCTGCAGCCTTCCTACGACACCGCCTCTGTTTTCTCAGCCATTCTTGATGCTTTGAACATGGATAAAGCCAGGTTTCACCAAATCGTGGGAGCAGGCCGCGCCATAGCGGACCGGCATACGCTGCAGGAGGAACGGAAAAGTATTCTGGAACTAGCTGGGAGAGCTGATGATTTGTGGAGAGATGACAGCCTTTACTCTGCTAAATATTAATTGAGAGCATGATTATTAGCCATGTTTATAAATACTGTTTTTTTAGCGTGCCACGAACGGCTTCAACGGCCATTTCCCGCTACCTGACCGCCCACCTGGAAGGCATTCAGGAAGGCAAAAAACACAGTTCCTATCAGCAGTTCCTGGCAAGCGCCACATCCGAAGAACGCCGGTACTTCACTTTCGCAGGAGTGCGGCACCCTATGGATTCCGCTGTCAGTGAATATTTAAAAAAGAAGCATGACCACAACGGGAAATTTTCCCGCGGGCATTTGAAAAACGGGCGCCCCATTCACCCGGAAGCAATGAAGCGGTACAGGTATTTGCAAGATGCCAACGTGTCCTTTTCTGATTATTTCCTGGAGTTTTATCACTCACCCTATGGTATTGGCTTTCACGAGCAAACCCTTCGCCATATGGATCACATCATCAGGTATGAGCACCTTGATACTGATTTTGAGCGTGCCCTTTCCAGGATGGGAATAACATCCGGATATCCGCCTTTGGACCGGGTCAACCCTACCCGTAAAAAAGCAACAGAATACCTTGCCTTTTACACGCCGGAGGCAATTGAGCGGGCTCGCAAGGTTTTTGGATTTTTTATGAGCGAATATGGTTACAACATACCCTGAAAGGTGGGGCTGATCCTCCGGAAAACAGAAATATTTTCCTGGAGGACCCTGATCGTGCAAAAGCCCTGTCTTCTGAACTGACGCTGTGTAAACAATAATGCATTGTCAAAAAGACTGGGGCTTTAGCAGGGCAATAATAATAAGTGCACATCCAGGATTTTTCCGAAGCCTGTTCGCTGGCATTGCTCTTTTTTACCACCCAGCAAGGCTGCCTGCAAACGAAAATGTAAAAGGATACGAATAAAGATATACTATCTTTGCAGGACTGGCTACCTGAAGTCAGGATTGGAAACAGAAATACAATGTGGCAGTTCATCGGTAAAATAAAGTCTTGGTGGTACCTGGTCAGGCAACTGACGCTGGTGGAAATCGTAGGCATGTACAAGAAATCATTCCTGGGGATGGCCTGGATGTTTATTCTGCCTGTTCTTGCCGTTGTGATTTGGGTGGTCCTCAATGGTGCGGGAGTGGTCAACCCGGGAGAAACAGACATACCTTACCCTGCTTATGTGTTGCTCAGTACTTCTATTTGGGGGTTTTTCCTGGAGGCTTACCGGTCAACAAGCAATGTGCTGACCCAAAACGGGCGTATGCTCATTATGTCAGAAGTGCCCTTTGAGCCGCTACTCATGCAAAAAGCGGTGGTGCATCTAATCAACTTCATCATACCGTTTGTGGTCAACATTATCGTGCTTTTGGCTTTTGGCGTTCGGTTTTCTGCCCTGGCACTGCTTTTCCCCATCTCCCTGCTGCCTCTTTTGCTGCTGGGGATGGCGATAGGCATGGTCATTGCCATTTTTAGGATTATCATGGTAGATGTGGCCAACCTGACGGATGAAGGCATGAAGCTGTTGATGTTCCTGACGCCAATCGTTTATACTCCAAAAATTTCCAGTAGCTGGCTGGAAGTGATTGTTGCCTATAACCCGCTCACCTATTTAATCGGCTTTAGCCGGGATTTGCTGACGAGTGGGAGCTTTTACATGCCGGGTTGGTACTTTGTTTTTTCAGGCTTGAGCCTGTTGTTGTTCATTCTGGCATTCCGGTTTTTGCTTAAATCCAGCACCATCGTACTGGAGCGGCTTATCAATAACTGACATATATAATCCCTGGATCATGGCTGGCCATTTGTTAGAAATAGATCATTTATCCAAGAAGTTCTGCCGTCGGCTCAAGCTCAGTCTTTTTTACGGAATAAAGGACGTAGCGATGCAGACCATAGGCAGGCCTCCGGATACGACGCTTCGCCCGGAAGAGTTTTGGGCGGTCAATGATGTTTCCTTTAAGGTTGCTCCGGGTGATATTGTTGCAGTAGTGGGGGCTAATGGGTCGGGTAAGACTACGATGATGCGGATTATTTCAGGCATTTACAAACCTACCATGGGCTCCGTTATTTATCCCAAGCCATTAAAAGTAACACCGATCTTTGCACTCAATGTGGGGTTGCGAAATGAATTTACAGGACTTGAAAACATAAAGCTGAAGGCCGCCATTTTTGGCATGACAGAAGCCGAACTGAAGCGAAAGCTGGATTTTATTATTGACTTTTCTGAATTGGAGTACGCGCTGGAAACACCGGTAGGGAACTACTCTTCCGGCATGAGGGCCCGGCTTTCTTATTCGGTTGCTATTGCTACGGAACCGGATTTGTTTATCATTGATGAAGCCCTTGCAGTTGGGGACAGCCTCTTCAAAACAAAATGCTATGAGCACCTTGGGGAATATGTGCAAGAGAAGGAGCGCGCCGTACTTTATGTTACAAACCGCATCCGTAAAGTAATGGCGCTGGCCAACCGGGTATTGGTCATGAGGGGCGGAAAATTGATACAGGATTCGCATAATGCTAAAGCCGCCCTGGAGTACTACATCAATGATATAGTAGGTGATAACATGACAGATGACCTCAGGGAAATGAAGCTCCAAAAAATCCGGCATTTTGAGATGTAACGCTTCCAAATATGATTTTTCAGGTTATTCCTTTCAATTGCGCTTCTGTATAGTAATTCATATAACTCCCATTGAATTGGATAAGCCGTTCAGTGATTGCTGCTCGTAGAGAAGCGTCGTACATTTTATTTCGGTTTTTGCTTTCCAAAGGGTATTTAATGCCTGGAGCTTTTGGTAGCAACCTGTTCAGTGCTGCTCCGTTGCTTTCAACAACATCCTCATAACGGATGATCTGATCGTTCTCTAACTGTTGGTAAGGCAGGTAAAGTTCATGCAATAGCCGCACCTGCCTGTCCAGTAAGTCTGGTATGCGTTCCAACTGATCGTACAAAGCCGGGCGCAGCCCCCTGAGCACGGTGAGATTCCCCTTGGAAACCGGTGCCTGAATGGTGTTCCACGAGGCGATGGTGGAAACGGGGTTCCGGATGATGGTATAGACGGGGTATAGCAGATTGAGGGGCTCCAGCAAAAAAGTGAAGTGCGCATTCTGCTTGATGATTAAAGTGAAGTCTGGCTGAAGAGGCTTGTCAAAATGAACCCAATCTTTCCTGACCAGGCTTGCCCGTTTGCCCTGCTCCGCCTTGCCAAAAGGGTTGGAAGGAATGGCACCGGCTTTGACTTTCGACAAAGCCTTGCCCTCCGTAAGCAGGCTCCGCCGCATGGCTTCGAAAAACTGCTGCGTTTCCTCCAGGCCTTGTTCCTGGCTCTGAAATAGCTGCAAATTCATGGGCTCATGCAGCGCAATGGTGTTGGGCAGCTGATTGAGCAGAAAGCAGCTCAGTGTTGTGCCGGAGCGGGGCGGCCCGGTGAGGATGATATTTTTGCCTGTGCTATTGTCCATATTTGAAGAGGGATTGGTCGGCCCAAAGGGTATCGGCCTGATGCAGGAGGCCAAGCATGGCTTGCCGCTCCTTTTTAATGTCGTGGTTAGCTGTGATCGCTTTGCCCTGCCTGATGAAAGGCTGCCGTTCGCTATCCGGCATTTGGAGTGCCCGCAGGATGGCTTCCAGGATGGCCTCCTCGTTGTATTCCGGCTGTATGCAAGTCTTTTCGGGTATACAGAAATCAATATTCCCGACAGCGTAGGGGCAGATGACGAGTTTTTCCAGGTACATGCCCTCCAGGGCCGGCAGGTAAAACCCCTCGGCGCCCCGGCTGGCGTCAAGCGGCAAATAAGCCACGGTCCTGGCCCGGTTGAGCAATTGCAGGAAATCCTGACGGGTAGGCAGCAGGGGAGGGGTTTGTACCTTAATCTTCCATTTGCGCCACCGCCATCTGTTTTTGCGTTTGAGGCGCTGCTCCAGCCGTTTGGCAAGTCCTGGGTTTTTAAGCCCCACAATTAGCAAATCCAGATCCGGGCTGGGGTTAGGCGCGGGCAGGAGCGTAAAGTCGATGCTATCCGGTATCAGGAACACCGGGCCGTTTACGCCATGGTCTTCCAGTATTTTCTTGCCTACAGAACTTTTGGCAATGCGTATTGCCGGGTGCCGGAGAAAAGCATGCCGCTTATCCTCAGGGTTGGTATGCCGGGGCTGTGCGATATTGAGAATGGGCACGGGCGGGTGCTGCCGTTCTTCTGCATTGAGGATGTTCCAGTCGTGGCCCGAAAAAAACAGCACATCATCTGGCCGGACCGACCACTCCCCGATACCCTGTCGGCGGAAAGGGCGCCACACGTTGCCCGGGTTATCCACCCAAAGCGTTGAGGGTGGAAAGTAGACTGCAGGCTCAAACCGCTCAGAATGCTTAAAATGAACGAACGCATCACGCACCTTCATCTGACCACCGCTTGTGCCGCCATTGGGCTTCGTCCAGGTCCGGTGAAAAAGTACTCTGCGTTTGTCAGCCATAGATTTCCCAGATTTTTAAGGCCATAAAATTAACTTTTTTAACTTAGGGCTCAGAAATAGATGCACTAAATATGATATGGCTGGCCTCATTCCCTCGTTCAGGCAATACCTTCTTTAGAAATATCCTTTTTGAAGTCTACGGGTTGGAATCAAGTACGTTTCATCGGGAGGAAAACTACCCCATGGATGAAAACTACGCCGCCTATCCTTTTGTGAAAACCCACCTGCTGCCAGATCAGCTGCCGGAGGAACACCGCGATGCACCTAAGGTCTACCTCGTTCGCGATGGCCGGGACGCACTCGTTTCTCTGGCGCACCACCGAAAAGACATCATAGAGCCGGGTACGGATTTCTATACCAACCTCCTGGAAGCGACCCTCGCGCTTGGGGGCAGCTACTTTGGGGGCTGGTCCGAAAATGTGAAGCAATGGACAGCTGAAGCCGACGTCGTTATCCGGTACGAGGACTTAATCGAAGATCCGCTTCGCGAAGTGGAGAAACTCCGAAAAGTGGCGGACCTGCCCGAGCCCAACCGGGAACGATTGCCCACCTTTGAAAAATTGAAATTTGGCCAGCCGCAGTATGGAAGCGGAGCTACCTTTTTAGCGCGGGAGGAAGAAGTAGCCGCATTAGCCCAAAAAAACTTCAGGAAGGGGAGAGCGGGGTCCTGGAAAGAAGAAATGCCCGCCACCCTGCTGCCTTTGGTCTACGAACTTCATGGTGAAACGCTGGAGCGTTTTGATTACAAACGTGGAGAGGAGACCGGAGAATCCCTCAAACCGGTACGGGTGCTAATGGAAGCCAATAAGCTATCTGATGCAACTATGGACGGCGTCCGCAGGTATCAGGTAGAGCTATTGCAGGCATTGCGGGCATTACAGGTTCAACTGCCCAATATCCTGACCGTAGACTGCATGATAGGGGATGCCATAAAGCCTTTGGATTCGGTGGTTGATATGATCAACAAGGAGGCCGAATCTGGGACAGAGAATGAAGTTACGGATGAAGACCTGTTACAGGAAGAGGCACCCTCCGGATACGAAAACCTTTTGCTTCAGTTGAAGGCCTGGCTGGCCAACCACCTCCCCCTGTCCATATACGAACCGATGCGGCGGTTGTACACGAAGTCGCCTGCCCGTTCCATGCTGAACTGGCTGAGCATTAACGTCAGGCGCTTCCGCTCACGGGCAGAGCGAAAGCGTATCATTCAATCCTATGATCTGGTGCACATCCCTCTGCCCCAAAACTACTTTTTTGTCAAACTTTTCAAGTTGCCGGTAGTAGGGACCGTGCACGATCTGACCCATCTGGTTTTCCCCGAATTTCACGAAAAGCATAACATCAAGTTGTCCGAAGCGGGGATGCAGTTCCTGCAAAAGGCAAAGGCTGGGATCATTGCGGTCTCCAATGCCACAAAACAGGATGTTCTTCACCGGTATACCATTCCGGAGAGCGATGTGCAGGTGGTTTACGAAGCTGCAAATGGCGATTTATTTCATCCTGTGAAAGACCCCGAACGCCTCAGGCGGGTACGGGACCGTTACCGAATACCAGAAGGCCCCTACCTGGTGAGCCTTTCGACCATAGAGCCACGAAAAAACCTCGCCAAAACCCTGGCAGCCTTTCTCGAACTTAAATCCACCGGAGCCCACGAAGACTTAACCTTTGTGGTATGCGGAAAACGCGGGTGGAAGGTAGACACCCTTTATGACAAGGAACATCCGCATGCCTCCGCCATTTATTTTACCGGTTATGTGGCAGATGAAGACCTTGCTGCGGTGTACTCCGGCGCAAAAGCCTTGTGCTACGTGGCTCACTATGAAGGGTTTGGGCTGCCGCCGCTGGAAGCCATGCTTTGCGGTACGCCCGTGCTTTTTGGCGACAACAGCTCTATGCCCGAGGTGGTAAGAGACGGAGGCGTGGGGGTGGCCGCCGGGAGCGTGGCAGCAATTCGGGCAGGGATGGAACAGCTATTGCTTGCCGATGAGGAGGAACTGAGAAAAGCGGCCCTGCGCCGGGCCAGGGGCTTCTCCTGGCTGCGGACTGCCTATGAAACCTTTTTAGCCTATCAGCACGCACGAAAATAAACATCAACGAAAAGCCCCTTTAACATTAAACAAGTATGAAATCTCCAGTATCACAAACCCTCAATCGCTCCCTGACCGGCGCATTCAGTATTATCTGGGTGCTTCTGGTGCTCATTGCTTACCTGGGGTTCCATCCTTACTACTTCACCAGCCTGTTGGCTATGCCCAATGCAGACCTTGTGGCTGCCAATACAGTTATTGCGGCAGGAGCCTGGGCATGGTGGGTTTTCAGTGGGAAATCAGGGCGGACCCGGAAAGTGAATGGCTTTCAGGTCTATGGATTGTTTTTGCTCTTTCAGGTGGTCACGATGATTGTGTTCAACAATCGGTACAGTATTTTTGATGACCCGGGCGGCCTTTGGCGCTTCATGGGGATGAATGTCCTGGTACACGGCAGTTTGTTTTTGCTCTACACGCTTGCGTATGTGGCCGGGCAGCCGGTAATGGACTTGTTCGCCAATCGGTACACCAAGGGCACCGTCGATATTCTCCGGGTCGCTTTTGGGGCTTCTTTCATTGGACTTGCTGCATTTCTGCTGGGAGCTTTTCATCAGCTCTCCACCCTGGTGGCAGGTATTCTGGCGCTTGCGGTTTTAGGATGGCGCTATCGCACCGTTCTGGACCTCTGGCAACGCACGCTGCTCAGGCAGAAAGCCTACAAGTACAAAAACCGTTGGTTGCAGCTGCCGGTCTTCTTCCTGCTGAGTACGCTGGCCGTTAATGGGGTGGCAGCGATTAAACCTTTTCCAACCGGCTTTGACGGTGCGGCCCTGTACATGAATACCACGCAACTTATTGTGGAATACAATGGGCTGATAAAAGGGGGGCAGGCCTACTACTGGCAGTTGATTCTGAGTCTGGGAGAACTGCTTTTTGGCAAAGCCGTATTCTCCATTGGCATCGCCCACTTTTCTTTTTTGCTCGTACTGCTGGTTGCTTTCAGAATTGCCCGTTTAGTGCTCAACCGAAGCTGGTCCTGGATGGCAGTCTGGCTGTTGGCGTTGAATCCCAGCCTGAGTTTTCACTACCTCTACGATGAGAAAGTGGACATGGGGTTCACCTTCATCTCTCTGGCGGCAGCCCTTATGCTGATTGAGTTTTGGACGCGGACGGCAAAGCCTGAGGCTCCGGATGAATCTCCTGACAGGTTGCCACTTGGGCTTCCGGCTACACAATGGATGCTGTTGCTCACAGGTTGGCTGCTGGGCTTTGCCTTTGGCATTAAGTACACCGGCTTGCTCAGTATTGTGGCCATTTTCACCGTGATCGGGTACAGGTTCGGGAATTACTGGCTGGCGATGAGTGTCGTCACTGGTTTTTCCGGAATATTGTTTTTACTGGGAGGCGATAATTTTGGGTACTTCCCCTTTGGAAAGACCGCGCCTTATGTGTCAGGGCTGATCGGTATTGGTGCCGGTGCAGCCTTATTGGTGCCGGCATGGATGAAGGGGGTAAACCTCAAACCTCTCCTGGTGTCTTACCTGCTTACCGGAGGGGCTGCGCTGCTGTGTTTTGCGCCTTGGGGTATTCATAATATGGTGGCCAACGGCAAAGTAGGGGTTCAGGCATTGCTCGAGGCGCCTTTTCCTACACCAGTGATAAGAGTTCAGGCCCCGGAAGTTGATTACCAGGAACAGTTATTTGAAAACATCAAAAAGCGGGCTGCTGACCGTAAAATACAACTGTCTTCGGCTCAACTGAGCCAAATCAAGAATTACCTGGAGCAGGAAGGCATCACTACTCCTGATCAATTGAATCGCGGCAGGCTTCTGCGGTTCCTAAAAGACGAGGTCCTTTTGCCTGAGCAGTTGGAAAGCGCTCTGGCGTTAGAGCTTCGTACTGAAGGCCTGGACACCGCAAACGCAACGGTTGTTGAAACAACGGAAGATACCACGGATGATCTTTTATTCTCAGCCGGCGCGCTGGCAAAAAGAGAGGAGATTCAGCGTTACCTGGGGTATGAATCCGGTTTGCCGCTTTATGCTTCCCTGCCGTACGACCTCACGATGAATACCAACATCCTGAAGTCACAATACATAGATATTGGCTTTCTGTTTCTGATTTTATTTCCCATTTTGCTGTTTTCAGCAGGTAAAAATAGTTTCGTTCCGAACCTGGTCCTGTCGGTAATGTCAATCCTCCTGCTTTTGCTTGGAGTATGGACAGTAGACCATCAGGAAGGGCTTGCGGTGGTACAGGAACAACTGTTGCGGAGCCCTCCACTGGCTTATGAAGGTTTCGTTACCGGAGCCTGGGCTTCCCTTAACGAAACCTTGCTGCTGGCTGCGCGGCCCATTGCCCCATTATTCGAGGCTGCATCCGGTATGGCCTTTCCTGGTGTTTTTGCAACCCTGCTGCTCCTCGGTGGCCTGACTGGCTGGCTACTGAAAGTCCGTTGGGGCGGAAGCGCTGAGAAAAACCGGTATCTGCTGTTGTTTACCATTGCTTTTGGTGTGCTTTGGCTGCTCATCGGCAGTGGCATTACCTGGTATGGCTTTCCTATGTTGATCACCTTGATGATCTACCTGGTTTACAGTGCTCATGCCGGAGGCTTTGGCTACAGGAATATTCAAACCTGGGCAGTAGGGGGCACCCTGGCGGCTTATATTTTAATGAGTTACGCGCTGGTTTTTATTTCTACGCTCCAACCTCCGAAGAATGCAGGGCTGGTTTATCAGGAGCCGGTGTTGCGCGCTTTCGGTGAAGGGCTTAATTCCAGCGAAACACTGTCTTCGTTCAAGCCTTATCTTGGAGAAGCCATAGACTACATCAATCAAAACAAAGAAGATAAAGTCTACCGGGTAGGCACTTTCTTCAATTATCATATTAACTACAACGACCGTCGTGTTCTGGAGGACAATCAGTTAGGCAAGTACGATGAAATGATGCGGGCACTGGATGGAGAAGAGGAGGATGTTTTCATCGATGTGCTCAAAAAGGAAGGGTTCCGCTATATCCTGTTCGATATGAATACCGCAAGTCTTGACCGTACCCCTGAAAAGACCCTGACGGAAAAAACCCGCCGATTTACACAAATGTTGTTTTCCTCTCCCAAAGTCAGGCTGATTTTCACGGACAACGTGGTGAAGGGCGAACCGGGTGAAACGGTGCCCTTGGGAAAACACCGCATTCCCGGCCGGGCAGGCATCAGAGGGGAAACGGTTTACCGGGGTAGTTATTTGTTGTTTGAGATCAATTAGATGCAAACGGCTGGTGGATAGAGAGGGAAAAGCGAGTATAGGAGCCTTTCCCTCTCTGTAGCATGGTCTTACTTCTTCATAGAAGCCTTTTGCTCAGCTGTTAGGATTTCCGCCTGTATTTTCTGGATGATTTCAGCCCTTTTTGTTTTAAGGGTTTCCGGGGTAAGGTCGTTTTCGCTGATCAGTTGCTGTAAGGCCGTTTCCTGATCTGCAGAAAGCTCAACACCCCGTTTGTCCAATCCTTTTTTGAGTTTAGCAAAAACAAAATCTTCTGTAGATTGCCCCTCAGGAATAGTCATTTTAGATTTATTTGCCTTTGCTGGGACTTCGGTTGCTTCCGTATTGGAGGCAGTTTCTGAATTATTGTTATTGTCTGACTCGCCTCCGGAACAGGATACCATAAAGAGGCCCAGCATAAAAGCAAAAAACAGAGCTGGTGACTTTTTCATTATCGTTGGTTTTGTATGGATGATTAAATGAATGTCAAAATAACTCAATTCCTGTTAATCAAACCGAATACTGCCGGGATTTTTACGGATATCCCATCTTTAAAAAGTAAAGCCGTCTTTAAAAAGCCAGTACCGTGTCGGCTGAGCTCGTAGTATCATATCCGCCTGGTTGAGTATCCGAATTTGGTCTGATGGGAACAAAACCGCGACATTATCTGTATTTATAAGTAGGCAACAGCGAATATTCTCTAATTTCATATTAGTGTAAAAACTAAAGGAAATTGGTGAATCTGTTAAGATTGCTTTAACATTTAACTTGTTTTCTTTAACTTTGCTTTGCAATAATCGAACAAATGAGGCATTAGCCTTTGAAAATATTTAAGAATGTATATTTCGAAGAAGGCAACTTCTTCTTAATAACAGTCGGGTGATTTCTTACAAGAGCGGGTCTATATGACGCCGCTCTTTTTTTGCCCGCAAGCGAGGGTTCCTGCCGTGGATTTGCCAAAAGGCACCACAAATTCCTTGCAGAACCCAAAAAAGCTCTATTTTAGCCCATGCCTCTGTGACCAAATTTTACTAAAACGAACGTTAAACTAACCAAACTAAATTATGGACCAATTTCAGCTCAGTGGGCTTGACATCGGTATCATGCTCGCCTATGCCGTACTGATCATTGGGTACGGTATTTATCATGGCAAACGTGATAGTTCTGAAGATTACTTCCTGGCCGGCAGAGGCATGACCTGGCCGATTGTGGGAATTGCCTTGTTTTCTGCCAATATTTCCAGTTCCACCCTCATTGGACTGGCGGGAGATGCCTACAAGACCAATATCCACGTCTACAACTACGAGTGGTTTGCGGTGGTGGTATTGATTTTCTTTGCCATCTTCTTCCTGCCGTTTTACCTAAAGTCGGGCGTATACACCATGCCGGAGTTCCTGGAAAAGCGGTACGACCGGAAATCACGGTACTATTTTTCCTTCATCACTATCGTCGGTAATGTCATGGTGGATACGGCAGCGGGCCTCTATGTAGGCAGTATCGTGCTGAAGCTGTTGTTTCCGGCATTGCCTTCCTGGCAAATTATCTTATTGCTGGCCATTGCTGCTGCGGCCTACACCATTCCCGGGGGGCTCAATTCCGTGATTCAGACCGAAGTCATACAGGCGATTCTGCTGGTCATCGGCTCCTGCCTGCTTACTTATTTTGCCTTTCAGGAATTTGGAGGTGGATGGGGCGATATGATGGCCGCCCTCACGGAGCGCCTGCAATCAGGGAGCGTAGCCAGTGTGGAAGCTGCCCGGGCCGCCGGGCATTTTGCACCAGGCAATGCAGAGGAAGCCTTTAGCCTGGTCCGGCCGGGCAACGATGAGTTTATGCCCTGGTACGGCTTGCTTACCGGTGTGCCCCTGCTTGGGTTCTATTTTTGGGCCAACAACCAGTTTATGGTACAGCGGGTACTCGGCGCGCGCGACCTGAACCACGGCCGCTGGGGGGCCCTCTTTGCCGGTTTGCTCAAACTGCCGGTCATCTTTATCATGGTAGTGCCGGGTGTGCTGGCCCTACTGGTTTATAACAACTTGGACATTTCCGGCCTCAACTACATCACTGCAGATGGCACGCCCTGTCAGGACCTTTCTGAGTGTGCCAACCTGACCTACCCGGTACTGCTCATGCAACTGCTGCCCTCGGGTATTCTTGGCTTGGTGGTTGCTGGTTTGCTGGCCGCTATGATGTCCTCGGTTTCTGCTACCTTTAACTCCGCCTCCACGCTAATCACCATGGACTTCGTGCGCAACATCAAGCCGGACATGACCAGCAAGCAGTTGGTCCGGGCAGGGCAGATTGCAACGATTATACTGGTGGTCCTGGCTGCTGCCTGGGTGCCCTTTATTGAGAAGGTCTCCGACTCCCTTTGGCAGTACCTGCAGCTGGTCATCAGTTATACCGCGCCCCCGGCAGTAGCCACTTTTGTGCTTGGCTTATTTTGGAAAAGAGCCAGTGCCAGAGGGTCTATTGTGAGCCTGCTGTTTGGCTTCGTTTTCGCGGTGATTATGCTCATGCTGAAAGTCTACGTAGGCGGGCTGCCCGAAGGTGAAGCCCCGGCCGGCTGGATTGCCGCACTTACGGATATCCACTTTCTGACCATGGCTTTCATTATGTGGGTGCTTTGCCTGATCGTGCATGCCCTGGTAAGCCTTTCTTCTCCCCCTCCAACCGAGGAGCAGGTCAACAGCCTGACCTGGAACCGCCGGTTGTTCCGGGAAGAAACCGAGGAACTGCGCAGCCTTCCCTGGTACCAAAACTATCGTTACCTGGCAATTATCCTGCTGTTGATTACGGCGGTGGTGGTGGGGTATTTTTGGTAGTTTGGTGGTGATCTGCCGCCGGCGCCTTGGGTGGCGGCGGCAGATTTAGTAGGAAACAAGAATTAAACTTTAGTACTCTACCCGATGGTTTTTAGAAGTACCCTCTGAAATTGAAATTCGATTCTTTCCCACAGGGCTGTTATTAACTTGACAGCGGCTGTTTTAAACGCTAAGCGGATCAAATTCAGCCCCCGCCGGAAAACACTATATTGAGGATAGCCATGCTTCTTACGTTTAACGGGCTTGACTTTAGCATCTTCTATAGCCACAGCCCAACAAATAACGTAAGCGATGCAAGTCAGTGCAAATAGTTTCCTCATTTTTGACAGGCTGCGCAACCCAGATTTTTCTAAATGAAAGCCTCTTCCTTTGAGTGCCTGGAAGAATACTTCAATATTCCACCGTTTCCGGTAAGCACTTTTCAATTCCCTGCATGGCAAGCTTCCGATCAGGTATAGCAATTCTCCATCTTTGGCTTTGCCTACGTACAAATTTACTACCACTTGGTCTACGACCACATCTTGAGCATGTGTTGCCCCCTCCCGATGGAGTAATGCTTCAGCTGTGGTGCGCTCTCCATCCGCAAATAAAATGGAATGGTGCTTAGGAACCCTCGCACAGAAGTGAACACCTTGATGTTTAAGCCACTTAAGCCATTTGTGCCCAATAAACTCTCGGTCCATCACCAAATAGGAGATCCGGGCAGGGCCTAAAATACTGACCATGCGCTGCAAGACTCTTATACGGTCTTCACTGTTAGAGTTGCCACTTTTATTGTCAAGCATCTCAAAATAGAGCGGGACTCCCATCTTCCCGATACTAGCTATCACACAATATATTGTACTGCGTGCTGCCACGGTCCCATTCTGTACGGTCAATGCTAAGTACTACTTTATCATGTGGCACAAAGCATATCAACAAGACTAGCAATTGCTCATAATCAAAGTCCACTTTCTGGAAAAAATCCTGAATTCTACGTTCAATAGAGCTGGGAAGGGCTTGTCGGTCTATCTTATCGGCTAATTCACTGAAGATAACGCTACGCGCCTTAATCATGGCTCCGACCAGCTCGGTCAAAAACATTTGACGTTTCAAATGCTTGATTATGCTGAACTTCCGAACAGCTTGTGTTAGCTTTGTAAGTGGATGTAAATCCATGAGGAAAAGTATGTTTTGTAGTTGTGGTAAACCACAAAATCTTGCTTTTCCTCGCTTTTTTCAAATCTCACTCATAACCATCGGGTAGAGTAAAACTTTAGATTGATTAATAAGAACTGACACTTAATTTCTCAAGTTTTCTAAACTCTATTGAATAGTTCACAATAAAAAAGTATATTTACGAGAGCAAAATTAACAAGAAACAGTAGCTCTCTGATTTCTCTCTGTGTTAATAGGCTCTCTCCTTCGTAACCAACAATTCTTATCATATGAAAGCTCTTAAGTATTATCTAATCCTTTTTTCAAATCTACTATTTGGTACTATGTGTTTTGGTAGTAATCCATGCCTGGTAGGTGATCCTAGCACCTATATTACAATAAATGCGCCTATGGGTTCTACGACCGCAACACTTAGTGATTTTATTAGCCCTAACGGTCCTCTACCTGCGGGGGGGGGGCAACTTAATGTTCTGGTGAATGATGACCTTCTTATTGATGTTGATTATACATTTGCGGCAGGATCAAATATCATTTTGAATCATAACGTAATTGTTTACATTAACGACGGCAGTGTATCAAACAACATTGCTCCATCCCTTACAATTACCCAATCTACAGTTCTTCCTTGTGGTGGTAGTTGGCGTGAAATTAGAATTGATGAGCCTTCCGCTGGATTAATCATTAAAAACTCAAATGTGTCTGGGAGTATTAATGGTATAATAGCAACTGAAAGCACATCGCTTCAGATAACCAATTCAAGTTTCACAGATTTTTCGAAATTTGGTTTTAGAATTTCGGGGCTTCCTAACCAAGTCGAAAGTCCTAGCAATCAACTAACCTTTACCGGCAATTCATTTA